>DATCVI010000221.1:0-53863 GCA_036566925.1 Stenotrophomonas sp. | reverse complement strand
ACGAGGTTCAACGCGCTGAGCACCGTCGCGCAGTCGCCGCTGTCGTTGTAGAGATGGCTCTCGGCCTGCACCAGCACGCGGCGGTGTTCGCCTGCCAGTGCGCGCACCGCGAGGTGGTTGGCGAGCGTGCCGGTGGGCAGGAACAGCGCGGCCGGCTTGCCCAGCCGCTGGGCGAAGGCGCGTTCGACCTGCTCGATCGCCCCGCCAAGGCTGTAGTTGTCGGGTTCGAAATCTTTCGCGGCCACCCCATGCGCCAGCTGTGCGGCGTACTCGGCCGGCGACAGGCCCAGGCCGTCGGAGACGAAGTTCACGTGGTCCGACATCGGCGCGCTTCGCGCGGCGGCGGTGGCAGCGGTGGCCGTGCCCAGTAGCGGCAGCGCGGCCGCCAGGCCGCCTGTGGCGATAAAGCTGCGACGATCCATGCACATCCTTGTTCGGTGCGCCGCCGGAAGGCGGCACCAGCCCGAAGCATAGCCGCGCGCGCTGTTCAGCCGAAGAACTGGCTCGGCGCCACGCCGAAATGCCGGCGGAACATCCGCGAAAACGCGCTGGCGTTTTCGTAGCCAAGCGCGGCGGCCACGTCGATCACTTTCTCGCCTTCGGCCAGACGTTCCAGTGCGCGCAGCAGGCGCGCCTGCGCGCGCCATTGCGCGAAGCTCATGCCCAGTTCGCGCCGGCACAGGCGCTGGATGGTGCGCGCGTCCACGCCCAGCGCCTGGCCCCACTCCGGCAGCGGGGCGTTGTCGTCCGGGTGGCGCTCGAAGTGCCGGGCGATGCGGCGCAGCCGCGGGTCGGTTGGCTCGGGCAAGTGCAGGGGCAATACCGGCAACGCGCGCAGCTCATCGAGCAACAGACGCATCAAATGGCCGTCGCGCGAGTCGGTGGCGTAGGGCTGGGCGACCTGCACGGCGCTGGCAATCAATTCGCGCAGCAGCGGATGCACGCCCACCGTGGCGGCGGCGCGGTCGGGCAGGTGCGCCACCGCTTCGGGCCGGATGTAGAGGCTGCGCATGTGCACCTCGCCAATGCACAACACGGTGTGGCGCCAGCCGGCCGGCATCCACAGCGCGCGCGTGCTCGGCACCACCCAGCGGCCCTGTTCGGCGGTGACCACCATCAGCCCGCGCACGGCATGGATGAGCTGGTGCTTGGCGTGCTGGTGCGGCGGGATCAGGCGCCCGGCCGGGTAGTCGATGGCCCGGCAGAAGACGTCGGAGGGGCTTTCGTCGATCTCGACCAGGTGCGGCGGCCGCGGCAAGCTCAAGTTGTCCGTTTCTGCAGGGTGCATGACCGGAATGCGCGGGAAGGACAGGCCGCAGCAGCCTACCATGCGTTTGTCCCACGCTCCCGTATGGTCCCCCATGTCCAGCAACAGCTCCGTCCTGCCCGCCGCTCAAGCGCCTGCGGCCGCCCCGGCCTCGCGCCCGGTCGTCACCGGTGTCCTGGCCGCGATCACCTCCTCGCACCTGATCAACGACATGATGCAGTCGCTGATCCTGGCCATCTATCCGATCCTCAAGGGCGAGTTCTCGCTGAGCTTCGCCCAGGTCGGCCTGATCACCCTGACCTACCAGCTGACCGCCTCGCTGTTCCAGCCGCTGATCGGGCTGCGTACCGATCGCCGCCCGGCTCCGTATTCGCTGCCGATGGGCATGGGTTCGACCCTGCTCGGCCTGCTGCTGTTGGCGTACGCGCCAAGCTACGCGTTGGTGCTGGTCGCCGCCGCGTTGGTGGGCGTGGGCTCGGCGGTGTTCCATCCCGAATCCTCGCGGATCGCGCGGCTGGCCTCGGGCGGCCGCCATGGCCTGGCGCAATCGGTGTTCCAGGTGGGCGGCAATACCGGTACCGCGATCGGTCCGCTGATCGCCGCCGCGGTGATCGTGCCTTATGGCCAACATGCGGTGGCGTGGTTCGCCGGCGCCGCGCTGATCGGTATCGGCCTGCTTTCCTACGTCGGGCGCTGGTATGCGCTGCACCTGGGCGCGCTGCCCACGGTTCGCAAGGCGAGCGTGGCCGCACCGGTGCTGCCGCCGCGCACGGTGGCCTGGGTGATCGGCCTGCTGCTGGTGCTGATCTTCTCCAAATACTTCTACATCGCCGGCCTGAGCAGCTATTACACGTTCTATCTGATCCACAAGTTCGGCGTGTCGGTGCAGAGCGCGCAGTTGCATCTGTTCGGATTCCTGCTGGCTTCGGCGGCCGGCACCCTGATCGGTGGGCCGGTCGGCGACCGCATCGGCCGCAAGCCGGTGATCTGGGCCTCGATCCTCGGCGTGGCGCCGTTCGCGCTGGCCTTGCCGCACGTCGGCCTTGGCGCGACTACGGTGCTGACGCTGATCATTGGCTTTGTGCTGTCTTCGGCGTTCTCGGCGATCCTGGTGTACGCACAGGAGTTGATGCCGCAGCGCATCGGTACGGTATCGGGCCTGTTCTTCGGTTTCGCCTTCGGCATGGGCGGGCTCGGGGCGGCGGTGCTCGGGCTGCTGGCCGACCGCACCAGCATCGAGCACGTGTACTGGCTGATCTCATTCCTGCCGCTGCTGGGGATCGTCGCCGCGCTGTTGCCGCGCAACCTCGAAGCGGCCTCGTCCCGACACGGTTGAGGGCCGCCGCTTTCGCCCGGCCGCCTGCTTGACGCATAGTCGCCGCTTTCGGACATGAGAGCGGACCGATGCGCGCCTGGAAGCTGGCCCTACCCCTGCTGTCGCTGCTCGGTGCCGCCACGGCGGCGGCCGCCGCCGATGTCACCGTGCTCGACGCGGCTCACATCTATACCTCCGACCCGGCGCAGCCGCAGGTCCGGGCGATTGCCTGGGACAAAAGCGGGCAACTGCTCGCGGCGGGCGAGTTGGCCGCGCTGACCCAGCGGTACCCGCGTGCCAAGCGCATTTCGCTGCCGCAGGCCACGGTGCTGCCGGGCCTGATCGACGCGCATGGCCACGTCATGGGCCTGGGCTGGGCGCTGTTGCAGGCCAACCTGGTGGGCGCGCGCAGCAAGCAGGAAGTGATCGAACGCCTGCAGGCATTTGAAAAGACCTTGGCCCCCGGTGCCTGGCTGACCGGCAGCGGCTGGGACCAGAACGACTGGCCGGACAAGGCCTTTCCGACCGCCGCCGATCTCGACGCCGCGTTTCCCGATCGGCCGATCTGGCTGGAGCGCGTCGATGGCCATGCCGGCTGGGCGAACTCGGCGGCGTTGAAGCTTGCCGCGGCGAAGGAGCCGCGCCTGCTTGCCGCCGACTGGCAACCGGAGGGCGGTCGAATCGAGCGCACCGCCGGCAAGCCGGCCGGCGTATTGGTCGATGGCGCGATGCCGCTGATCCATGCAGTGATGCCCGCGCCCGACCAGGCCACGCGCGAGCGCGCGCTGTCGCTGTCGCTGGACGCGGCGGTGCGCAATGGCCTGACCGGTGTGCACGACATGGGTACCTCGCGCGAAGACCTGGCGTTGATGCGCCAGTTCGCCGACCAGGGCCGCCTGCCGTTGCGGATCGACACGTATGCCGACGGCGACAGCAACGCACTGGCCGATCTGTGCGCGCACGGCGCCTACGCGCATCCGGGCGGTCGCCTGAAGATGGGCGGGGTAAAGCTCTACATGGACGGCGCCCTCGGCAGCCGTGGCGCTGCGCTGCTGGCCGACTACAGCGACGACCACGGCAACCGCGGCTTGTTGGTCACAGACCCTGCCGCTTATGCGCGTGCGGTAGCCAAGGCCAAGGCCTGCCACCTGCAGGTGGCCACCCACGCGATCGGCGACCGCGGTAACCGCATGGTGCTGGACACTTATCAAAAAACGCTCGCGGCGGACGCGAAAAGTGACCACCGCTGGCGCATCGAACACGCGCAGGTGCTGAGCCCGGAAGACATCCCGCGCTTCGCCCCGCTCGGCGTGATCGCGTCGATGCAGCCCACCCATGCCACCTCGGACATGCCGTGGGCGCAGGATCGCCTGGGCCCGCAGCGCATCCTCGGCGCCTATGCCTGGCAAAGACTATTGGACAGTGGCGCGCGCCTGGCGCTGGGTTCGGACTTCCCGGTGGAATCACCGGACCCGCGCCTGGGCCTGTACGCCGCGGTGACCCGGCAGGATCGCGCCGGCCAGCCGCCCGGTGGCTGGCTGCCGGCGCAGAAGCTGAGCCTGGCCGAAGCGCTGCGCGGATTCACCGCCGATGCGGCCTACGCCGGTTTCGACGAGCAGCGCGTGGGCCAACTCAAGCCAAACCTGCGCGCCGATTTCGTGGTGCTGGCGCAGGACCCGTTCGCTGTGGCCGAGTCCGCCCTGGATGACCTGAAGATCGAATCGACCTGGGTCGACGGCCAGGCGGTCTACCAGCGCGAGGCCGAAGCGGCGCAGGCGCGCTGAGCGCGCGCGTCAGGTCGCCGCGTGCGCGCGCAGGTCGATCGCCTCCCAGGGCGGCGGCGTGCCGAGATGCTCGACCAGGTAGTCGACGAACGCCCGCACCCGCGGTGGCTGCTGGCTGCGCGCCGGCATCACCGCGCTGATCTGCGAGGTCGGTAGCGGCCAGTCCGGCAGCAGCACCTTGAGCCGGCCGGCGCGCAGGTCGTCGGCGACGTGCCATAGCGAATGCAGCGCGATGCCCTGCCCGGCCACTGCGGCGCCGCGCAGCAGTTCGCCCTGGTTGCTTTCGAAGCGGCTGTGCATGCGCACGCGCAGCGGCGTGCCTTCCGGGGTGGTCAGCGTCCAGGTGTCCTGGCGGCCGTCGCGACCCACCAGCAGGATGCCGGCGTGCTGCGCGAGGTCGTCGGGGTGCCGGGGCGTGCCGTGCTGGCGCAGGTAGTCGGGGGCCGCGACCAGCACGCGCTGGTTGGCGGCGATGCGGCGCGCGACCAACCCCGAGTCCACCAGCGGCCCGATGCGAATCGCCAGGTCGAAGCCTTGCTTGACCAGGTCGACCAGGTCGTCGCTCAGGTGCGCGCTGACCGCCACCCGCGGGTGGCGGGACTGGAAGCCGGCCAGCAGCGGCGAAACATGCTGCAGCCCGAACGAGGCCGGCAAGGTCATGCGCAGGTTGCCGCCGATGGCCTGGGCGCTCTCGCGCAGGCCATCGGCCAGCGCTTCGAGATCCTGCACCAGCACGCGGCCGCGCTCGGCCAGGGCCTGGCCTTCCGGCGTCGGGTGCAGTCGCCGCGTGGTCCGATGCAGCAGGCGCACGCCCAGCGCGCGTTCCAGCCGTTGCAGGCGCTGGCTGGCCACCGCCACCGACAGGTCCAGGCTGCGCGCGGCGGCCGAGATCGAGCCTTGATCGAGCACGCGCAGGAACAATGCGATGTCGCCGAGACGGTCCATGCTTTATCAACCGAATCTTGAAGATGATTCAGGATAGCAGTGGTTTTCGCGCAAATGCCGGTGGCGCAGCCTAGGCACCTTCTTTCGAAGGAGCCGGCCATGTCCGCTTCTGCTTCCTCGCCGCTGCCGGCGGCGCGCACGCCCATCGCGCTGTATGCGCTTACGGTCGGCGCGTTCGGCATCGGCACCACCGAGTTCGTGATCATGGGCCTGCTGCAGCAGGTGGCCACCGACCTGGGCGTGTCGATCACCGCCGCCGGGTTGCTGATCAGCGGTTATGCGCTCGGCGTCTTCGTCGGTGCACCGGTGCTGACGCTGCTGAGCGCGCGCTGGCCGCGCAAGGCCGTGCTGGTCGCGCTGATGCTCATCTTCACCGTCGGCAACGTGGCCTGCGCACTCGCCCCGGACTACGTGAGCTTGATGGCCGCCCGCGTGCTCACTTCGCTCGCGCACGGCACCTTCTTCGGCGTCGGCGCGGTGGTGGCGACCTCGCTGGTCGCGCCCGAACGCCGGGCCTCGGCGATTTCGCTGATGTTCGCAGGGCTAACGGTTGCCACCTTGCTCGGCGTGCCGGCGGGCGCGTGGCTGGGCTTGCACTTCGGCTGGCGGGCGACGTTCTGGGCCGTGGCCGGCATCGGCGTGCTGGCCAGTGTGGCGGTCGCGCTGTGGGTGCCGGCCGGCGTGCGCGGCGCCACGCCGGCGCCATGGCGGCAGGAAGTGGCGGTGCTGGCGCGGCCGCAAGTGTTACTGGCACTGCTAATGACGGTGGTGGGGTTCGGCGGGGTGTTCACCGTCTTTACCTATATCCAGCCGCTGCTGGTGCAGGTCACCGGTTTCAGCGCGGCGGCGGTGTCGCCGGTGCTGCTGGTCTTCGGCGCGGGGATGATCGCCGGCAATCTGCTCGGCGGCCGCCTGGCCGACCGCTGGCCGCAGGCGACCTTGCTGGCCACGCTGGCGGCGCTGGCCGGGGTGCTGCTGCTGATGCCCGCCGCCCTGCATTCGATGGCCGCGATGGTGGTGTTCGCCGGTTTGCTCGGCGTGGCCGCCTTCGCCACCGTCGCGCCGCTGCAGCTGCGGGTGCTGGAACAGGCCGGCGGCGCCGGCCAGAACCTGGCCTCGAGCTTGAACATCGCCGCCTTCAACCTCGGCAACGCGCTAGGCGCGGCCCTGGGCGGGTGGGTCGTGGCCAGCCGCGTTGGCTTGCCCGGCACGCCGTGGGCGGCTGCCGCGGTGAGCCTGCTGGGCCTGGGCGTGGCGGCATGGAGCGTGCGCTTGCAGCGCCGCGATTCGATCAACGGCGCATGTGCGCAAATCAACTGAGGAGAAAGGCCATGGACTATCGACTGTTGGGACGCTCCGGCTTCAAGGTGCCGGCATTGGGATTCGGCGCCGGGACGTTCGGCGGCAAGGGGCCTTTGTTCTCGGCCTGGGGCAATGCGGGCGTGGAGCAGGCGCGGCGGATGATCGACCTGTGCCTGGCGGCGGGCGTCAATTTGTTCGATACCGCCGACGTCTACTCCGACGGCGCTTCGGAAGAGATCCTCGGCGCGGCACTGCAGGGCCGGCGCGACCAGGTGATCCTGTCCACCAAGACCGGTTTGCGCCTGGGCGAAGGCCCGAACGATGCCGGCGCCTCGCGCTGGCGGTTGCTGCGTGCGGTGGACGATTCGCTGCGGCGCCTGCGCACCGACTACATCGACCTGCTGCAACTGCACGCCTTCGACGCGCTCACGCCGCTGGAAGAACAGCTCGACACCCTCGATGGCCTGGTTCGCGCAGGCAAGGTGCGTTACCTCGGCGCCTCCAACTTCGCCGGCTGGCAGCTGATGAAGGCCCTGGCCATCAGCGATGCCCGCGGGCTGTCGCGCTTCGTCGCGCATCAGGCCTATTACTCGCTGGCCGGGCGCGACTACGAGTGGGAGCTGATGCCGCTGGGCCTGGACCAGGGCGTGGGCGCGGTGGTGTGGAGTCCGCTGGGCTGGGGCCGCCTGACCGGCAAGCTGCGCCGCGGCCAGCCGCTGCCCGAGCAAAGCCGCCTGCACGACACCGCGGCGGTGGGTCCGGCGATCGACAACGAACGCCTGTACGACATCGTCGATGTGCTCGACGAGCTTGCGGCCGAAACCGGGCGCAGCGTGCCGCAGGTGGCGATCAACTGGCTGCTGTCGCGCCCGACCGTGAGCACGGTGCTGATTGGCGCGCGCGACGAAGCGCAGCTGCAACAAAACCTCGGCGCCGTCGGCTGGTCGCTGGATGCCGCGCAGATCGCACGGCTGGACGCGGCCAGTCGGGTCGAAGTGCCCTATCCGTACTACCCGTACTGGCGTGGGCAGTTCTCCGAGCGGGCGCCGGTGGCGGTGTGAGCCGATGCGGCAGCGGTGGCTGATGTCACCGCTGCCCGAGCCTCACGTCGCCTCATCAAACGCCAGGTGGTATTTCACCGCCTCGCCGACTTCATGCTTTGAACCCAGGAACACCGGCACGCGCTGGTGCAGGCCGTCGGGGCGGATATCCAGGATCGGCGTGCGGCCGGTGCTGGCCAGGCCGCCGGCTTGCTCGACCAGCATGCCCATCGGGTTGGCCTCGTACATCAGGCGCAGCTTGCCGGCCTTGGAAGGGTCCTTGCGGTCCCAGGGGTAGATGAAGATGCCGCCGCGGGTGAGGATGCGATGTACGTCGGCCACCATGCTGGCGATCCAGCGCATGTTGAAGTCCTTGCCGCGCGGGCCTTCGCTGCCGGCGAGCAGGTCGCCGACATAGGCCTGCATCGGCGCCTCCCAATGGCGCTGATTGGACATGTTGATCGCGAATTCCTTGGTCTCCTCGGGAATGCGCATGTCGGCCTGGGTCAGCAGGAACGAACCTTCCTCGCGTTCCAGGGTGAAGGCGTGGGTGCCGTGGCCGAGGGTGAGCACCAGCATGGTGCTCGGCCCATAGATGCAGTAGCCCGCGGCGACCTGGTCGCGGCCGGGCTGCAGGAAGTGTTCGTCGCCGGGCTTGTCGACACCGGGCGGGCAGCGCAAGACCGAGAAGATCGTGCCGACCGAGACGTTGACGTCGATGTTGGAGCTGCCGTCGAGCGGATCGAACAGCAGCAGGAAGTCGCCACTCGGGTAGCGGTCGGGCACCGGCGTGCTGTGCTCCATTTCTTCCGATGCGCAGGCGGCAAGGTGGCCACCCCAGGCGTTGGCTTCGAGCAGGATGTCGTTGCTGAGCACGTCGAGCTTCTTCTGCGCTTCACCCTGGATGTTGCCGGTGCCGGCATCGCCGAGCACGCCACCGAGCGCGCCCTTGCTGACCGCAATCGAGATGCGCTTGCACGCGCGGGAAACAATCGTGATGAGCTGGCGCAGTTCCGGCCCGATGCGGCCGGCTTGTTGTTCTTCGATCAGGAATCGGGTCAGCGAGGTACGCGACATGGAACGGACGGCCTTGCGTAGGAAGTGAGCCGCCATTGTCGCATCGGCACCGTGAGTGCAGACAGACACAGGTCACGCTGGAATCGATTGCAGGTCATCGTTGCGTCATCGCGCTGTCCCTGGCGAGCGCTGTCATCGGACAACAAAAAAGCCGACGGCAATGCCGTCGGCTTTTGCGCTCGCGTGTATGCGATGTCGCCGGGCTCAGCCCTTGGCGACGGTCGCTACGGCATTGGCCACGTAGTCCAGGTTCTTGTGGCTCAGTGCCGCTACGCAGATGCGGCCGGTACCGACCGCGTAGATCGCGAACTCGTCGCGCAGGCGATCGACCTGGGCCTTGCTCAAGCCCGAGTACGAGAACATGCCGGCCTGGCGCTCGATGAAGGAGAACTCCGGCGCGCCGAGTTCAGCCAGCCTGGCGACCAGGCTCGAACGCAAAGCGTGGATGCGCTCGCGCATTTCGGTCAGCTCTTCTTCCCAGATCTTGCGCAGGTCCGGGCTGTTGAGCACCCCGGCCACCAGCGCCGCACCGTGGGTGGACGGGCTCGAATAGATCGTGCGGATGATGCGCTTGACCTGCGACTGCACGGCCTTGGCCTGAGTCGCGTCGGCCGAGACCACCGACAGCGCGCCCACGCGTTCGCCATACAGCGAGAACGACTTGGAGTAGGAGCTGGCGACGACGAAATCCATGTCCATGCCGGCCAGCAGGCGGATCGCGTAGGCGTCCTCGTCGATGCCCTTGTCGAAGCCCTGGTAGGCGATGTCCACGAACGGGAACAGGCCGCGCTCCTTCAGCAGCTCGGCCACCACGCGCCATTGCTCATGGCTGAGATCGGCGCCGGTCGGGTTGTGGCAGCACGCATGCAGCAGCACCACGCTGCCCGGCTCAAGCTTGCGCAGGTCGGCGAGCATGCCGTCGAAGTCCAGGCCGTGGCGGGCGGCGTCGAAGTAGGTGTAGTCGACGACCTCGAAGCCGGCGGCGCTGAACACGGCGCGGTGGTTTTCCCAGCTCGGGTTGCTGATGGCCACGGTGCGGGTGGACAGCAGCTTGATCAGCAGGTCGGCACCCACGCGCAGCGCACCGCTGCCGCCGATGGTCTGCGAGGTGCTGACGCGGCCGGCGGCAAGCAGGGCCGAGTCGGCGCCGAACAGCAGCTGCTGCGTGGCCTGGTCATAGGCGGCCAGGCCGTCGATCGGCAGGTAGCCGCGCGGCTTGGCGTCCAGCGCCAGCTGTTGCTCGATCTGGTAGACGGCACGCAGCAACGGAATGCGGCCATTCTCGTCGTAGTAGATGCCTACGCCCAGGTTGACCTTATTGGCACGCGCATCGGCGTTGTAGGCCTCGGTCAGGCCCAGGATCGGGTCGCCCGGAACCTGTTCGACATTTGCAAAGAAAGACACGGCGGTACTCGCTGGAGACGGAAAGAGGGGGTGCTTCCGGATCGCTTCGCGCGGGTTCGCGGCAAAGCGCTTCATCGTAACAAAGCAGCGTCACCAGCGGGGCCCGTGAAGAGGCCGCGAGCCTTGCTGGGCCTGGCTTGAGTCACAATGGGCCGATGCTCCCAACGTGTCGAATGAAACCTTTGGCCCGGTTCCTGGCCGCGTTTTGCGTGGCGCTGCCGACCCTTCCTTCCGCCGCTGCCCTGGCTGCCGAGCCGGAAGTGCCCGCCCTGCCCGCGGTGCAGGTGGAAGCGGCGCGGGTACGCGGCGTTGATCCGTTCGACCTGCCGGCCTCCTTCAGCACCGTCGATGCCGCCGCGGCCGCCGACCGCCGCGGCGCCCAGGCTTCCGAGTTGCTCGATGGCCTGCCTGGCGTAGTCGCGCGCGACCGCCAGAACTACGCCCAGGACACCCAGCTGTCGATCCGCGGTTTCGGCGCGCGTTCTACCTTCGGCGTGCGCGGGGTGCGGCTGTATGTCGATGGCGTACCGGCCACGATGCCCGACGGCCAGGGCCAGCTCTCGCACTTCAACGTGATCGGCGCCGAACGGGTCGAGGTGCTGCGCGGGCCGTTCTCGGCGCTGTATGGCAATGCGTCCGGCGGCGTGGTGCAGTGGTGGAGCGGGATCGGGGCGGCGGCCGACCCGTGGCGGGTGCGCGCGACCTGGGGCAGCGATGACACCTTCACCGCAGGGGCGCAATTGCGCGGCGCGCGCGGGCCGTTCGACTACAACGTGGCGGCAAGCCACTTCGAGACCGGCGGCTGGCGCGAGCACAGCCGCGCCCGGCGCGAATCGCTGAACGCCCGGCTCGGATGGTCCCTGGGCGAGGGCCGCGACCTCACCCTGGTGATGAACTACCTCGACGCTCCGGACGCCCAGGACCCCCTCGGCCTGACCCGCGCCCAGTTCGAGGCCGACCCGCGCCAGGCCACCGCGGTGGCGAGCCAGTTCAATACCCGCAAGTCGGTGCGCCAGCCGCAGGCCGGCCTGGTCTACCAACAGCTGGCCGGCGCCGGCAGCCTGCGCTTGGTGGCGTATGCCGGCGAACGCACGGTCGAGCAGTTCCTGGCCGTGCCGGTCGCGGTGCAGGCCAACCCCTTGCACGCCGGCGGCGTGGTCGACCTGGACGGCGGCTACGGTGGCGCCGACGCGCGCTGGTCCTGGCAGGGCGAGCTGGCCGGGCGCCCGTTCGACTTCACCGTCGGCGCCAGCGCCGACCGCCAGCGCCAGCACCGCACCGGTTACGAGAACTTCGTCGGCGACGTGCTCGGGGTGAAAGGCGCGCTGCGCCGCGACCAGGAGGATCGCGTCTCCAGCCTGGACCAATTCGCCCAGGCCTGGTGGCAATGGAGCCCGCGCTGGTCGGGCCTGGTCGGCGTGCGCCACAGCGAGGTCAAGTTTCGCTCCGACGACGACTACATCACCGCGCGCAATCCCGACGACAGCGGCCGCACCGACTATTCGGCGACCACGCCGGTGGCCGGCATCGTCTTTCGCGCCAGCGACGCAACGCGGCTATACGCCTCGCTGGGACGCGGCTTCGAGACCCCCACGTTCAACGAGTTGGGCTACCGCGCCGACGGCGGCGCCGGCCTCGCGCTGGACCTGCGCCCGGCCACCAGCCGCAACTACGAACTCGGTGCGAAATGGCAGGGCCGCGAACAAGCCGCCGCCACCCTGGCGGTGTTCCGTGCCGATACCGAGGACGAACTCGCCGTCGCCAGCAACACCAATGGCCGCAGTACCTATCGCAATATTGGTCGCACCCGCCGCGCGGGCGTGGAGGCGGGCTGGACCCAGCCGCTGGCGGCGCGTGCACAACTGGAACTGGCCTACACCTGGCTGCAGGCGACCGTGCGTGAGGGCTATCTGGTTTGTGCGAGCAGCGGCTGCGCAGTGCCCAACACCTGGGTCGCGCCCGGCACCCGGCTGCCCGGCGTGCCGCGCCAGCAGTTTTCCGCGCGCTGGGTGTGGCGGCCGGCGCCGTGGCAGCTGGCGGTGGAGATGGAGGCTGCCGACAGCACCGGGGTCAACGACCTGGGCAGCGAGGCATCGCCGGGCTATGGGTTGCTGGCGCTTGCCGCTTCGCGGGAATGGCGGGCGGCTCAAGGAACGCTGCGCGCGTTCGCGCGGATCGACAATGTGTTCGACCGCGCCTATGTCGGCTCGGTCATCGTCAACGATGGCAACGGCCGCTACTACGAGCCCGGGCCGGGCCGGAGTTTCCTGGTGGGAATGGAGTGGAATTTCCGGCCCTAGGCCGCCGGACCTTTTTTGCGCAGGATCAAGGCGGACTAACAACTCCGGGCGCATCCTCACCGCTCTCCCACGAGGACAGGTGCCATGGACAAGACGATGAAGGCCGCGGTGGTGCGTGCGTTCGGCCAGCCTTTGGTGATCGAAGAGGTGACCGTGCCCCGCCCCGGCACCGGCGAGGTCCTGGTGAAGATCGAAGCGTGCGGCGTCTGCCATACCGACCTGCATGCCGCCGAGGGCGATTGGCCGGTCAAGCCCAACCCGCCCTTCATCCCCGGCCATGAGGGCGTGGGCCACGTGGTCGCGGTCGGCGCCGGCGTGGACTACGTCAAGGAAGGCGACAGGGTCGGCATTCCCTGGCTGTACTCGGCCTGCGGACATTGTCCGCATTGCCTGGGCGGCTGGGAGACGCTGTGCGAACAGCAGCAGAACACCGGCTACTCGGTCAACGGCGGCTTCGCCCAGTACGCGCTGGCAGATGCCCGCTACGTCGGACATCTGCCGGCCAATATCGGCTTCATCGAGATCGCGCCGGTGCTGTGCGCCGGGGTAACGGTCTACAAGGGGCTGAAGGTCACTGACACGCGGCCCGGGGAATGGGTGGTGATCTCAGGCGTCGGCGGTCTGGGCCACATGGCCGTGCAGTACGCGCGCGCCATGGGCCTGAACGTGGCAGCGGTGGATATCGACGAAGACAAGCTGGCGCTGGCACGCAAACTGGGGGCGACCGTCACTGTCAACGCCGCCCAACAGGATCCGGCCGCCTACTTGAAGAAGGAGATCGGCGGTGCCCACGGCGTCTTGGTCACCGCGGTTTCACCCAAGGCGTTCTCGCAGGCGCTGGGGATGGTCCGTCGCGGCGGCACGGTGTCGCTCAACGGCCTGCCGCCGGGCGAGTTCCCGTTGGACATCTTCGGCATGGTGCTCAACGGCATTACCGTGCGCGGCTCCATCGTCGGCACACGCCTGGACTTGCAGGAGTCGCTCGACTTCGCCGCCCAGGGCAAGGTAGCCGCGACCGTGCGTACCGACCGGCTGGAGAACATCAACACCGTGTTCGCGCAGATGCATGCCGGCAAGATTGAAGGCCGGGTCGTGCTTGATATGGCGGCCTGACTCAGCCCGGCGGCTGGCCTGGCAGGCGCGCGGGAGACTCGGCGTCGCCCGGGATGAGCTCGTCCGGGTGCTCACCGGCGCCGCGGTCTTCCATCTCCTGGCTGTCGTGCTTGCCGCGCTGCTCGCCGGGGACGGGGGGAGATTTTTCTCGGAGCGGATCGCGGCTCATGTCGGCTTCCAGGCAAGGCGGGTGTCAGAGTTCACCGCGAGCCACGTGAAGAACAGAACAAGCGCTGCGATCACGCCTGTCTAACGGCGGCGGCGGTACTGCTGAGCGCCCTCCCCCAACCGATGCCGGAGCCGCGCCATGCGCCCCTTCGAACGTCGCCCCGACCGCCGGCTGTTCGCACTGCCGTTGGACCCCCAGCTGCCGGCCCTGTTGCCGCCGCTGGAGAGCGGCATCGCCCAGGACTACCGCCACTACAGCCTGGTGGACTTCCAGCGCCGCCGCCGCCGCGGCGGGCCGACCTGGCGCGACCTCTACCCGGCCTACGAATTCGCCCGCCGCACCCACGCCGCCGACTGGCCGCGCGCACCGGACATCGACGACGCCCTGGCCACGCAATGGGAACAGATGCGTGGCGCCTCGCGCCTGAGCTGGCGCCGCGCCCGCGCGATCGTCGAAGACGCCTGGCGTGCGCTCGACCACATGCCCGAAGCCGCTGTACATGGAGCCACACACTGATGGCGCGACCGATCTGGACCGGTACCCTCTCCTTTGGCCTGCTCAACGTGCCGGTGCAGTTGATGTCGGGCGAGCGCAAGGTCGACCTGCACTTTCGCATGCTCGATTCGCGCGACAAGAAGCCGATCCGCTTCGAGCGGGTCAACGCCGACACCGGCGAGGAAGTGCCCTGGAAGGAGATCGTCAAGGCGTTCGAGTACGACAAGGGCAGCTATGTCGTGCTGGAGGAATCGGATATCCGCTCGGCCGCACCGCAAACGCACGAGACGGTGGAAGTGGAGACCTTCGTCGATGCCGCCGACATCGATCCGCGCTACTACGAGAAGCCCTACATCCTGGTGCCCGGCAAGAAGGCCGAGAAGGGCTACGTGCTGCTGCGCGAGACCTTGCGCGAGACCGGCAAGGTCGGCATTGCGCGGGTGGTGATCCGTACCCGCGAATATCTCTCGGCGGTCATGCCGCAGGGCGATGCGCTGATCCTGATGCTGCTGCGCTACCACCAGGAGCTGGTGGACCCGGAGGACTACAAGCTGCCCGGTGGTGCGCAGAAGGACTACCGCATCAGTCCCAAGGAACAGGAGATGGCCAAGCAGCTGATCGAGTCGATGGCCGGCAAGTGGAAGCCCGATGACTTCCACGACGAATTCCGCGCCCGCCTGGAATCCGTCTTGAAGAAGCGCATCAAGGCCAAGGGTGGCACCACCCGCATCGAGGAGACCGCCGCGCCGCAGGAAGACGAGACCACCAACGTGGTCGACTTCATGTCGCTGCTGCAGAAGAGCCTGCAGGCCAACAAGCGCACCCCTGCGAAGAAGACCGCAACCAAGAAAGCCCCGGCACGAAAGGCCGCGAAGAAAGCTACCAAGGCCGCTGCCAAGAAAGCGCCGGCACGGCGCAAGGCCAGCTGAGCGTGGCGGCGCCAAGCCAGGAGGTGGCGATCACCCACCCCGAGCGGGTGGTATTTCCCGCCTCCGGCCTGACCAAGGGCGATGTCGCCGCCTACTACCGCGCTGTCGCGCGCTGGGTGTTGCCGGAGGTAGCGCGGCGGCCGCTGTCGCTGTTGCGCTGCCCCGACGGCGTGGCCGGCGAATGCTTCTTCCAGAAGCACCACGGCCGCGGCCTGGGCGCCGACGTCCATGCCGTGCCGCTGCAGCAGAAGAGCGGCGTAGAGGACTACCTCTACATCGAAGACGAACGCGGCCTGCTGCAATTGGTACAAATGAACACGGTCGAGCTGCACCCCTGGGGTGCGACCGTGGATGATCCCGAACATCCGGACCAGCTGGTGTTCGACCTCGACCCCGACCAGGGCCTGGCCTGGCGCGAGGTCAAGGCCGGCGCGCGCCAGATCCGTGCCGAACTGGCCGAGGTTGGGCTGGAAAGCTTCGTGCGCCTGTCCGGCGGCAAGGGCCTGCACGTTGTCGTGCCGCTGCGCGCCAAGGCCGGCTGGGACCAGGCACGCGAATTCGCCGACCAATTGGCGCATCGGCTGGCCGAACGCCACCCGGACCGCTACGTCGCCACGATGAGCAAGGCCCGGCGCGAAGGTGTCATCTTCATCGACTGGCTGCGCAACGCGCGCGGCGCTACCAGCGTCTGCTCCTGGTCGCTGCGTGCCCGCGAAGGCGCCACCGTGGCCGTGCCGCTGCGCTGGGAAGAACTCTCGCGCATCAGCACGCCGCAGGCGTTCTCGTTGCCCAAGGCCATGCAACGCGCGGCGCGGTTGAAGGCCCATCCCTGGGGCGACTGGCGCAAGCTCAAGCAGACCTTGCCCAAATCCCTGTAGGAAGACCGATCAACTCAAGCCTCGCGCACCAGCAAATCGCGATTGATCGCCGCAATCGACTTGGCCCCGGTCAGGATCATCGCCACGCGCATCTCCTTCTCGATCAGGTCCAGCAGATTGGCCACCCCGGCCTCACCGGCCGCCGCCAGCGCGTACACGAACGCGCGCCCGAGCAACACCGCATCCGCCCCGAGCGCCAACATTCGCAGCACGTCCAGGCCACTGCGAATGCCTGAGTCCGCAAGAATTCGCAGATCGCCTTGTACCGCCTCGGCAATCGCCGGCAATGCACGCGCCGTGGACGGAACGCCATCGAGCTGGCGGCCGCCATGATTGGACACCACGATGCCATCCGCACCGAAGCGCACCGCCTCTCGCGCATCCTCCGGATCGAGGATGCCCTTGATGACCATCGCGCCCTGCCACGACTCGCGGATCCACTGCAGGTCCTTCCACGAAATCGAATGATCGAAATTGCTGCCGAGCCAGCCGATGTAATCGGCCAGCCCCGTAGGATGGCCGCGATACGCGGAGATATTGCCCAGATCGTGCGGACGCCCGCGCAGGCCCACATCCCACGCCCAACGCGGATGACCGACCGCCTGCAACATGCGCCGCCACCCGGCCCGCGGCCCGCTCATGCCCGAATGCGCATCGCGATAGCGAGCACCGGGCGTCGGCATATCGACCGTGAACACCAGCGTGCGCACCCCCGCCACCCACGCACGCTCCAGCGCATTGCGCATGAAGCCGCGATCGCGCAGCACATAGAGCTGGAACCACATCGGCCGATCGATTGCCGCGGCCACCTCCTCGATCGGGCAGACCGACACCGTAGACAGCGTAAACGGCACGCCCTTGCCCGCAGCCGCCCGCGCCGCCTGCACCTCGCCACGGCGCGCATACATACCCGTCAGGCCGACAGGTGCCAATGCCACCGGCAGCGCGAGGCGTTCGCCGAACAATTCGGTTTCCAGACTGACACCGGTCATGTCCTGGAGCACGCGTTGGCGCAGGGCGATGTTGGCGAGGTCTTCGGTGTTTCGCTGCAGAGTGCGCTCGGCGTAGGCGCCGCCGTCGATGTAGTGAAACAGGAACGGGGGCAGGCGCGACTTGGCTGCTGCGCGGTAGTCGGTTGAGGCGGAGATGATCATTAAGGTGGATTGAGACGCGACGCTGGACATTAGGCGCTGCGCGGGTGATGTGGTCAACGCGCCTTGATTGCTCGATTGTTATCGGCGGCGGCCGGGGCTAGACCCCTTTCGGGACACGCCGTAAATACATCCATGTAGTCTAATCGGCGACATCCATGTCGCCGATTGTCCCGAAAGGGGTCTAGCCCCGGCCACCCGATAGTTCGCGCGACCTGTGGGGAAGAGAGAAAAGCACCCTCATCCGGCCCTGTCGGGCCACCTTCTCCCGCAACGGGAGAAGGACAGCAGGCGCTGTCGGCAATTGCAGCGTGCGAATTGCATGCCTTCCTTCTCCCTCTGGGAGAAGGTGCCGCGACAGCGGCGGATGTGGGTACTCCCCACACAAACGCGGCCTTCTATCGGGCGTTCGGGGCCGGGCCCTTGCCCGGGGGCGTTGGGCGACAGGACGTCGCCCAAACGAGCCCCGCATGGATGCGGATCTTGGCGTCCCCCGGGCAAGGGCCCGGCCCCGGACGCCGCACGGAAAAACAAAAAGTCAAAAGCCTCACCAAAACCGCGGCAACAACCTCCCAGTACGCCCCGCATAAACCGGATAAGCCACCGGAAACGCCTCCCGCAAAGCAACCTCCTCCACCTCGATGCGCCGCCAGAACGCCCGCACCACGGGAATCACCAGCACCGGCAGCGCCAACACATTGCCCAACCCCACCCCCAACCCCAAGAACGCCAACAACGCCCCCGTATACGACGGATGCCGCACCCAGCGATAAGGACCGCGCTCGATCAACTCATGGTCCGCGTGCACTTTCACATCGACCGTAAAGAAGCGCGCCAGCACGCGGATCGACCACACCCGCAGCACCAGCCCGGCCGCTAGCAGCGCACAGCCCACCCACCGCGCAGGCACCCGCCATTCGGCCGGCAAATGGCCGTAACCCGAAACCGTGATGCAGACGGCCGCGGCAATCGCCAGGCCAAGCACGCGCCAGAGCAGGCCCAGGGTGCCGGCGTCGCGGCCGCCGTTGTCTTGCGCGCGCCGGCGTACGTTCAACCAGATCTCGCACGCGGCCCAGGCCAGGTTCAACGCGAGAAACAGGGTCTGTGAGCTGGGTACGAAGACGCTGGCACCCAGCAGCGGCTGGGTATTGGAGATGACGGCAATCATGGGGCTAGCCTGCTCTGGGGTGTGCCGCCATTGTGTGCATGGCGGGCGAGCACCACAGCCGCCGCTGGTCATCGATCCGACCTGCCGGAAGTCACTTTCTTCGCCCGGCCCATTGCCGATGACGGCAACGGCCTGACAGCATCGCTGCATGCCGCTCTTCCTGCGCGATCTACTCAAGCCCCTCAGCCTCGCCGGCCTGGTCACCCTGGCCGCCATCGGATTGTCGTTCGGCCTGACCAGTTCGCCGTACGGGCCGTGGCGCTGGGTCGCCTGGGCCGCGTTCGTGGCCGGCTTTGTCGCGCAAGGTGAAATACCGCGCCGGCGCGATCACGCCATCCTGGTGCTACAGGCGGCGCTCGCCATCCTGCTGGTGTGGATGGAGGTGCGCACTGGCACCACGCCGGTACTGACCGTCATCGTCGTCGCGCTGGCGGCGCGGCGCTGGCCGCGGATGGCGGTGTGGGGTCTGGCGCTGGCGATGGATGTGGCGATGTACCTGATCCTGTCGCGTATTGCTGGCTTTGGCCAACCGTGGCTGGTGGTGTCGCTATACGGTGGCTTCCAGGCGTTCGCGGCACTGACCACCCACTACGCGATGGAGGCCGGGCACGCACGCGATCGGCTCATGCACGTCAATGCCGACTTGCTCGCCACCCGCGCACTCCTTGCAGATAGCGCCCGCGATGCCGAGCGCCTGCGCCTGGCGCGCGAGCTGCACGATGTGGCCGGGCACAAGCTCACCGCGATGCGCCTCAACCTGCGGCGGCTGGCCAACGATCCGGCGTTCGGCGATCGCGCCGAATTGGCGCAGGCCGAGCAGCTGTCTGCCGAGTTGCTGGCCGATATCCGCAACGTGGTGCGGACGATGCGCGATGACCAAGGCCTCGATCTGGCCACCGCACTGCGCGCGCTGGCGGCGCCTTTTCCGCGGCCGCTGTTGACCGTGGCGATCGATCCACAGGTACGGGTGCGTGATCCGTTGCTGGCCGAGACCGTGCTGCGCCTGGCACAGGAAGCGTTGACCAACGCGGCGCGCCATGCCGATGCCGACTATGTGCGGCTGCATCTGTCCGAGCGCGAAGGCGCGCTGTGGCTGGAGATCGAGGACGATGGCAGCGCGCCCCTGCGCCTGTGCGAGGGCAACGGCATTGCCGGCATGCGCGAGCGCGTGGCGGCGTTGCGAGGTCACCTGGAGCTGGGCCGTGGCGCACGCGGCGGCCTGCGATTGCATGCGAGGCTGCCGCTATGAATTCCACTCCCCTTCGCGTCGCGTTGGCCGATGACCAAGTGCTGGTCCGCGCAGGCCTGCGCGCACTGCTCCAGGACCAGGGCCTGTCCGTGGTCATCGAGGCCGACGATGGCCAGGCGCTGCTGGCGCAACTGCAGCCCGGCAGCGTGGATGTGGTGCTCAGCGACATCCGCATGCCCGGGCTCGACGGCATCGAAACGCTGCGCCAGTTGCGTGCGCGTGGCGACCAGACGCCGGTGCTGTTGCTGACGACCTTCGACGACGCGGATCTGCTGCTGCGAGCCTGCGAAGCCGGGGCGCAGGGCTTCCTGCTCAAGGACGCGGCGCCGGACGATCTGCGCGAGGCGATCCAGCGCGTGGCGGCCGGCGAGACCCTGCTGCAGCCGGTCAGCACCGATCCAGTGCGCGCGCGCTATCGCTACCGCGACCAGGCCCCGCCGACCGATACCTTCGGCGAGCGTGAGGTGGCGATCCTGCGCCTGCTCGCCGGCGGCTACTCCAACAAGGAAATCGCCCGCACCTTGTTTCTGGCCGAGGGCACGGTGAAGAACTATGTCTCCAATATCCTCGACAAGCTCGGCACCCGCGACCGCACCCGCGCGGTGCTCAAGGCGATCACGTTGCGGGTGATCTAGCGTCGTACCGGCGCAAAATTTACCGACGCACGTCGAACCGGCCCTCGCCGATCAGCGATTCAACTTCCGCCACCGACACCGGATTGAAGTCGCCGGGAATCGTATGCTTCAAGCACGCGGCGGCCAGCCCGAAGCGCACCGCGGCTTCCGCACCACGGCCCTCGATCAGCCCATGCAGCACGCCAGCGGCAAAGGCATCGCCGCCGCCAATGCGATCAACGATGCCGGTCACCGACTCGGCCGGCGCCTGCGCTTCGGTGCCGTCGCTGCCGAGCAGCATCGCGCCGAGGCTGTGGTGGTCCACGCTCAAGGTGGCGCGCTGGGTGCAGGCCATCCAGCGCAATTGGGGGAATGCCGCAAAGGCCATCGCTGCGGCCGCACGTACGCGCTCGCGCACGTCTTCCTGTGGGAATTCACCGCCGAGCACCACGCCGATGTCGCGGTAGTCGGCAAAGGTGATGTCGGCGCAGGCGAACAGTTCGCGCAGCACGCCGGCGGCGTCGCCCTGCCAGCGCTGCCAGAGCTTGGGCCGGAAGTTGCCGTCGAAGGAAACGCGGATGCCCAACTGGCGCGCGGCGCGTGCGGCGTCCAGCGTGGCTTGCGCCGCCTCCGGCCCCAGGGCCGGGCTGACCCCGGACAAGTGCAGCCAATCGGCGCCGGCGAGCAGCGTCGGCCAGTCGTAGCTGGCGGGGTCGGCCAGGGCGAAGGCCGAGTCGGCGCGGTCGTACACCACCTCGCTGGCGCGATGGCCGGCGCCGGTGGTGAGGAAGTACAGCCCCATGCGGCCGGGTGCGCGGCGCACGCGCGAGGTATCCAGCCCGTGGCGGCGCAGCTCCCCGGTGGCGGCTTCGCCGAGCGGGTTGTCGGCTACCGTGCCCAGCATTGCTACGTCGTGGCCGAAATGCGCCAGCGATACCCCGACGTTGGCTTCGGCGCCGCCGATGTGCACATCCAGGCGCGGCGACTGCAGCAGCAACTCGCGGCCAGGCGCGCCGAGGCGCAACAGCAGTTCTCCGAAACAGACCACGCGGGTACGGCGCATGCGGCAATTCCTCTGGATGGGGCGGACAAGGACCATAGTGTGAAGCTGACCAGCGGTGTCATTCTAGCGATGGCGCGAGAAACCCTGTCTGCCCGAGCCAGGCGGCGTCCGCCGGGACCGCCGCCAGGACAATTCGCCTCGACCGGACGCGATTCGGCACAAATACGCCGCAAACCTTGCTGCGCTGCAAGATGTGACGGCGTTAAACAGCTGCTAACGTCTTTTTGACCAGCGGTGTCATCCGTTGGGACACCCACTGGAAAACAACGTAGTTCATGTACCCTTGGGAGGGGAGGACATGCAATCTCGTACCAATATCCGAAAGACACCGGTTACCTTGCTAGCGCTTTCGATCGGTCTGGCCCTGCAGGCCACCGCTTTCGCCCAGGACGCCGGCCAGCCGGTGCCGACCGGGCACCAGGCGCAGGACGCGGTCCAGGCTGAACAGGCCCAGGGCGCGGTCGACCTCGACACCGTCACCGTCACCGGCTATCGCGCGTCGGTCGAAAAGGCCCTGGACATCAAGCGCGGCGAAACCGGCATGGTCGACGCGATCGTGGCCGAGGACATCGCCAACTTCCCGGACAACAACCTGGCCGAGTCGTTGCAGCGCATCCCGGGCGTGGTCATCACCCGCGACGCTGGCGAAGGCCGCAACATTTCCGTGCGCGGCCTGGGGCCGGACTTCACCCGCGTGCGCATCAACGGCATGGAAGCGCTGACCACGGTCGGCGGCTCGGACCAGTCCGGCGGCTCCAACCGTTCGCGTGGCTTCGACTTCAACGTCTTCGCCTCGGACCTGTTCACCCAGCTGATCGTGCGCAAGACTGCTTCGGCCGATGTCGAGGAAGGCTCGCTCGGCGCCACGGTCGACCTGCGCACCGCGCATCCGTTCGACTATGACGGCTTCACCCTGGCGGCCAGCACGCAGGCCACCTACAACGACATGGCCGAGAAGGCCGACCCGCGCATCGCCGGCCTGATCGCCAATACGTGGGCCGACGGCACCTTCGGTGCCCTGTTCTCCTTCGCCTATTCCGAGCGCCAGCTGCTGGAAGAAGGCAGCAACAGCGGCCGTTGGGCCGGCGGCACCGCCAACAACGGTTTCAGCCCGACCTCGCCGTTCCAGGCCGCGCGCGGTGCCAACGTGTGGAGCCCGCGCTTCCCCCGTTACACCCTGATGGAGCACGAACAGAAGCGCACCGGCCTGACCGGCGCGTTGCAGTGGAAGCCCAGCGACAGCACCGAGTTCACCCTCGATGGCATGTACTCCAAGATCGATGCCAAGCGCACCGAGAAGTACATCGAGGCGATCTCGTTCTCGCGCGGCGCTTCGCAGGGCGGCAAGCCGGAGATGGTGGTCAACGATGGCTACATCGACCCGGCCACCGGCGCGCTGCTGTACGGCCAGTTCGACAACACCGATATCCGCGCCGAGCAGCGCTACGACGAGTGGAACACCGTCTTCAAGCAGCTCACCCTGGCGGGCGAACACCGCTTCAACGACGTCTTCAAGATCAATGGCCAGGTTGGCACCTCGAGCTCCAAGCACGAGAACCCGATCCAGACCACCGTGATCATGGACAAGCTCAACGTTGACGGCTACAGCTACGACTATCGGGGCGACAGCCGCTTCCCGGTGTTCAACTACGGCATCGACCCGACCAACCCGAACGGCTGGACGCTGGCCGAAATCCGCCTGCGTCCGCAGTATGTCCAGAACGACTACGACATCGCCGACCTCGACTTCACCTGGAACTTGGCTTCCAGCTTCACCCTGAAGGGCGGTGTCCAGTACAAGGACTACACCTTCAAGACTCGCGAGCTGCGCCGTGCGTCGGAAACCGCGGTTCCGCTTCTGCCGAACGGCACCCGCGTCCTGCCGGCCAACTACACCGAGCTGGCGAGCCTGGGCGGCATCACCGGATACCCGAACAGCTGGGTGATCCCCAACCTCAATGCGATTGCCGACGCGCTGGATATCTACAGCAACAGCGGCACCTTCGCGGTTTCCGAGCGTGCGGTGAACACCCGCAGCGTGGAAGAGAAGGACACCGGCTTCTGGTTGATGGGCGACTTCGGCTTCGACCTCGGCAACGTCCCCTTCAGCGGCAACATCGGTGGGCGCTACGTCAAGACCAAGATGTCGTCGACCGGTTATGCGACGGTCTCGGGTACGCCGGTGCAGACGACGGTGGATCGCGAGTACAACGACTTCCTGCCGTCGATGAACCTGGTGGCCAACATCACCCCGGACTTCCTGATCCGCTTCGGCGCGGCCAAGGTGATGTCGCGTCCGGGCCTGGGTTCGCTGACCCCGGGCGTGACCGTCAACGTGGCCGGTGGTGCGCGCACCATCAGCGGCGGCAACCCGGCGCTGGATCCGATTCGCGCAAAGACTGCCGACCTGGGCTTTGAGTGGTACTTCGACGAAGGCGCCATGCTGGGGCTGGCGGTGTTCTACAAGGACATCGAAACTTTCGTGCAGACCACCCGCACGGTGGTGCCGTACGCGTCCACCGGCCTGCCGCTGAGCCTGCTCGACGGCACCGGCGCCGGCCCGAACGACGACTTCACCCTCAGCGTGCCGCTGAACACGCCCGGTGGCGATCTGACCGGTGCCGAAGTCAACTACACGCAGCCCTTCACTT
Organism: Stenotrophomonas sp.; assembly: GCA_036566925.1. Taxonomy (GTDB): domain Bacteria; phylum Pseudomonadota; class Gammaproteobacteria; order Xanthomonadales; family Xanthomonadaceae; genus Stenotrophomonas_A. The sequence goes on along the minus strand of DATCVI010000221.1, from coordinate 29,949 downwards.
TCCTGCCGGGCAAGTGGGCGAACTTCGGCGTGCAGCTGAACTACACCTACGTCGATTCGCAGATCCAGTACCTCAAGGCCGACGGCACGGATTCTTACAAGACCGATCTCACCGGTCTGTCGAAGAACTCGTACAACGGCACGCTGTACTACGAAGGGGACAAGTTCAGCGGGCGCGTGTCCTACACCCACCGCGACGACTACCTGACCCAGGTGCCGGCCACCGAAGCCGGCTTCGATGTCCATGGCATGACCGCGGTCAACACCGTCGATGCGTCGCTCAGCTACAAGATCGACGATCACCTGGAGATCAGCCTGGAAGGTCTCAACCTGACCAACGAGTCTTCGGACGAGTGGGTCGGCGCGGACTGGCAGCTGCCGCTGCAGTACAGCGAGACCGGTCGCCAGTACTCGATTGGTGTGCGCTACAAGTTCTGATGCGTTGACGTAGCTCCTCATCCCGGCGCCTCTCCCGCCAGCGGGAAGCGGAGCACGCCGCCCCTCCTCCCGCTCGCGGGGGGAGGGTGCCGGCAAGGCGGATGAGGAAGCTGTAGATGGTGCGGTGCAGGATGTCGCCTCGCGGCGGGATCGTTAGCTTGGCCCACCCCGTGGCACAGTGCCGTCGGGGCGCGGACCGCGCCGGCCGGGCTCGTGGAGCGCGGCATCGATCCACTGCCCGGGGATAGCGTGCCGATGGCCTGCCAGTTTTCGTTGTTCGATCGTCTTTCGGCGCCGCGCGCCGTGCTGCTGGCCTGCCTGGCCACCCTGCTGTTGTCCTTCGCCGCCGCTGCCGCGCCCCAGGCCCCGCAGCTGCTGTTCCGCGTCTCGGCCGACAAGGGCTTCGACGCCGACGTTGCCGCTGGCGACCCCGTCCCCAATTTTCGCGACAAGGTCAAACGCGTTCCGACCGGTGTCCACGGCGATGCCATCGAGTGGGCCGACGACGGTGTGTTGTCCTGGAACGCCCCCGGCAATCTGTACGCCCAACGCGGCACGCTCGCCTTCTTCTGGCGCTCGCGTTACCCGGTAGGCGAAGCACCGTTCGTCATTTTCCGCGTCGGCTATGCCGACCACAGCAGCTGGGATATGGCCTGGCTGCGCATCGACTGGAACGGCCACGGCTTCGATGCCTTCGTCACCGACGCCAACCTGGCGCGTACGCGCGTTTCCTTCCGACTGCCGCAGATGCCGGCGGCCAGCGACTGGACCCACATCGCCTTCAGTTGGGACGAGACCCGCGGCGTGCGCCTCTACGTCGGCGGCCGCGAGGTCGAGCGCGTGGACACCACCGCCGACTACGACGCCGGGCTCGATCAGTTCGGCCTCGCCGGGCGGGTGATGTCGCCGCACCAGGTGCAGAGCCGGTACAACTTCCTGCGCGGCAGCGATTTCGACGAGATCCGCATCTACGACCGCATGCTCGACGCGGCCGGCATTGCCGCGCTCGCCGTGCAAAAAGAACCCGCCGCCAAAGTGGACGCCGCCACAGGCCGCGAGCAAGCCTGGCGCCATCGCTATGGTTGGGACCACGCGGTCCCGCCGGCGCTCGATGCACCGGTCACCCGCATCCGCAAGGTCGAATTCGCCGATGCGCGCGACCTCAAGGCCTGGATGTGGAAAGGCACCGACGGCATCGCCGAAACGACTTGGCCCGGCGTCTACAACCGCTCGCGTTTGCCGGGCCGCGACGACTATTTCCAGCTACCGGACTGGAACGTCTATGTCGAAGGCGGCAAGGCCCTGACCTTGACCCTGCCGGACGAACCGTTCAACCGCATCGAGATCCGCGGTGCCGCCTTCGGCCAGGCGAAGTACGCCGCGTCCGGGCAACCCGAGCAAGCCCTGTTCCAGCGCGCGCGAGGCGTGGTGCGCAGCGTCGACCAGTTCGCGGAAAAGCGCGGCGGCACGCTGCGCTTCGAGAACATCGAGCAGGAGACGCCGATCCAGGAGATCTGGGCCTACGACGTCGGCGCCGGAGAGGTTCCCGAAGGAACCACCACCTTGCGCTACACCGTGCGCAGCGACGTTGCCCCGGACTACGACAACCTCGCCGCATTGCGCGCCTTTATCGCCGGGCGTTATCCGCAGGGCGAGCGCGATACCGTGGTCGCGTTGCCGGCCAAGGCACCGGCGCGCAAGCGCGAGTCCGTGGCCGAGGCCGAAGCGCGGCCGCTGGTGCACGTCCTGGTGCCCTCCACGCTGGGCCAGCCGCCGGCAGACCAGCCGCTGATGCGCAGTTGGGCCTATGGCTGGGAAAACATGCATGACGGTCTCGTTGGCATCGCCATCGACCTGCCGGCGTTGGACCTTCCGGCCAGCGCCGACGGCTTGATCCCGCTCAACATCCGGGTCAAGGACCCGCTGTGGCCGGCGCGCGATCTCATCGACGTCTCGGTCTCGGTACGGCCGAAGCAGGCCCGCACCGTGTGGCTGGACCTGCGCGACCGCCTGCTCGGCGATGACAGCCTGATGATCGACATCGCCTCGGCCGCGCCGGCCTTCGACGGCCGCGCGCTGGACGGCGCCCAGCTGCGCCTGGTCTTCAAGCCGCGCGAGCAGGCCAAGGCAGAACACGTCGCCGACCGTTTCAACCAGGTCAAGGACAACTGGGGCTTCCTGGTCGAAGAGCACACCACCTCGCAACGGCAATTGCTGTACCGCCGGCTGCACCGCGATGTCAGCGACCTGCTGCGCGTGGATCCGGATCATGCGCTCGGGCGCGAATACTGGAACGACATCAGCTACGGCAACCAGTCGCCGCTGCCCGTGGCCTTGCCCGAGGTCCCGAAGGGCATGCCGGCATGGGCGTTCTGGCAACTGGAAGATCTCAAGACCACGCGCCGCTACATCCACTGGTGGATCGACCAGCGCCAGGTCGCCTATGGCGATTTCGGCGGCGGCATCTCCGACGACACCGACTTGACCCAGCAGTGGCCGGGCATGGCGCTGATGGGCGTGGACCCGGATCGGTTGAACGCTTCGATGACCGCGTTGTCCGACGCCAACTATCGCAATGGCATGTTCACCGACGGCCTATCCACGATCGAGACCGACGAGCTGCACAGCTACGAGGAAGGCATCAACCTCAACAGCCAGATGCTCTACCTCAACTGGGGCGACCCGCTCACCGTCGAGCGCTTGATGACCACGGTCAAGGCTTTCGATCGCATCATCCAGGTCAATCCGCAGGGGCATCTGTTGTTCGCCAGCAACTGGTTTGGCGGCCGCAAGGTCTACCGCGAGCCGAACTGGCAGTGGCAGAAGCCGTACTCGTTCCCGATCCTGCACCCGGCGATGCTGCTCGGTGTCTATAACGCCGACCCGCGCAGCCGTGAAATCGTCACCGGCCTGGCCGACGGTTACCTTGCGCACGCCTCGGTCAATGCCAAGGGTGAGTGGGTGCTGCCAAACGAGATCAACTGGGCCACCGGCAAGACCCGCGGCGGCGAACTGTTCGAAGGCAGTGGCGGGGCGGACCTGATGCAGACCTTCTGGGCGGCCTGGCGCTTCTCCTCCGGCGAGCCGCGCTACCTGCAGGCGCTCGACTACCGCGTGCGCCGCGCCGGGCCTGACGGGTTGTCGCTGCTCAACGAGAATTTCATCGACGCGCTCGACAAGCGTGCCTCCTGGGGTGCCGAACTCAGCAAGACCGCGGCCAAGCCCGACACCGTGCCGGACTTCGCACACCACGTTGCCTGGGAAAACAGTGGCGACAAGCGCTATCTGGAAACGCTGTACCGCAGCGAGACCCGCGACAAGCTACAGAATTTCTACATGAACACCGAAGGCCACTGGTGGTCGGATCGGGTCGAGTCGCCGACGGTGAACCTGCAGCGCGCACGATTGGGTGGCGTCGCGCTCAAGCGCAACCAGACTTATCCGGGCAACACGGTGAGCTGGCGCTTCGATGATCCGGAGGCAGCCGTGCAGGTGGCGCTATTGCTGCCACAGCCGCGGCCCGAGCGGTTCAAGGTGATCGCCTACAACAGCAGCAGCAAGGCCCAACGCGCGCAAATGACCGGGTGGAACATCACCGCCGGACGCTGGCGCCTGCGCAGCGGCACCGATCGCGACGGCGATGACCGGATCGACGGCAGCGGCAACGTTCGCGAACTGGATCTCGCCCGCAGCGTCGCCACCGAGGTGGTATTCGCGCCGCGCGCCACTACCGTGCTGGAACTGGAACTGATCGAGCCGGGCGACGCCGTCGAGCTGCGTGCGGATGTCGGTATTGGCCGTGGCGATGTTCGTCGCGAAGGCGATGCTTTGATGGTGACCGTGCACAGCCTGGGGCACAGCGATGCGCCCGGCGGCGTGGCAATCCTCGAGGACGCGCGTGGTCGCGAACTGGCGCGCGCGCCGTTCGGCGCTTTGCCGGCGCCGCGGGACTTGCTGCCGAAGACGCAGACGGTGCGGCTGGCGGTGCCATCGAGCGGGCAGTTGCAGGGGGCGCGCGTGCGCCTGGTGCTGGAGGGTGGGGTGGCTGAGGTGACGCAGGTGAATAACGTGGCGAGGGTGGTTTTGCCCTAGTCGTTTCTACGGCCGGGGCTTATGGCCCAAGGCCACCCAGAGCCCCTCCTACAGGGGGGGATCGACCAGCTGGATTCGCCGCTCGCCGACCAGCAGCGTCTGCAGCGCGATATCGAGCTGGCGCACCGAGGCTTCGACCGCGGCGCCGCGGCACCAGCCCATGAGCCAGGAGTGCTCGACCTCGGCATGGCAGTGCCAAAGCAGTGCGTCCCCACGCACTGCTTCGGCGTCCACACCATCGGGTACCACGCCGCCGCAGCCCACCCACAGCAGCGGCCGCAGAGAGACCACCACGCACCATCCCCATGGCTCGGGCTGTACATCCGCCCGAGCGTAACCGGCCTCGACCAACCCATCGCGCAGCCAATACGCCAGCTGCCTGCCGTAGATGCCCGGTGCAGTATCCAGATCCTCATCTTCGATGATCTGGAACTGCGTCGAGCGGAACCAGTAGCCTTCCATCGCCTTCTCCCATCCCCTGCTGCGAGACCACTCTAGGCCTGGCCGGCAGCGCTCGAAATCGAGCGATGCCGCGTGGGAAGGTCAGAAAGTGCCGCGCTGGATAAAGGGAACTCGTCCGTACAATTGCCGCTCGCCGCCGCGAGGGTCATCGGCCAGGCGCGGCGAGGTATCGAACAACAAAGTTTGCCGACGATCCAGTCCATAACGCTGCCACTGCGGCAAATCGCGGTGCTGCGGGTCGCCGTGGCGGGCGAAGGCAAGCAGGCTTTCACTCATCAGCGCGGCCATGCGGCGCGCGGCCTCGCCATCGCCGGTGCGGGCTTCCGCGCGGGCTACGTTGTCGAACACCAGCGGGATATCCAGCGTGTGGTAGGCGCCCAGTTGTGGCTGCAGCGGCGATGCCCAATCCAGTTGGTAGGCCCAGGTGGGCGCGCCTTGGCGCGCGCGCGCTTCCAGTTCTTCGACCGCACCCCGCCACGAGCGGCCGGCGGTGGTGGCGGCGAAGAACACATCCGAAGGCGAGTACTGCGGATACAACCGTCGGTACTCGGCGATCACCACGCTCGGCGATAGATCGACGAATTGCTGCTTCTCCAGGCGCGCCGGCAACTCGTCCCAAGTCAGGGCGAAGTTCTTTGGATCGTGGCCGAGGAAGGCGCGCGTCTCGTCATGGGTGTTGCCGATCACCATCGGGATCGCGGCGGACTGTCCTGGCGCCTCGGGCCAGAACGGATGCACCGGCAGGGAGCGGGAATCGAGCACCGGGCCCAGGTACAACGAGGTGTCTTCGGCGCGCGAGGGATCGCGCACCTGGGCGGCGGCGATCAGCTCGGCAGCCGGCAGCGTGCGCAGCCGATCGACCTGCGCCGGCGAGAGCTTCAATGCCTCCAGCACCATCGCCGCGCGCTGCGCCGCCGCGCGCGGGCCACAGGCGGTCACTTGCTGGCCACTCATGGTCCAGGCACGGTGGAACAGGCCACGCGCCGCCGGCGTTGCCATCAACGTGGCGATCTTGGCGCCGCCGCCCGATTGCCCGAACACGGTAACGTTTCCGGCGTCACCGCCAAATTCCGCCGCGTGCTGCTGCACCCACTTCAGCGCCTGGATCAAGTCGAGCTGCCCGACGTTGCCCGAATCGGCCAAGTCGGCGCCGCCGAACGGTGCCAGGTACAAGTAACCGAATGCGTTGAGGCGATGGTTGACCGTGACCACCACCACGTCGCCTCGCCGGCACAGGTTGCCGCCGTCGTAGAGCGGGCTGCTGCCCGAGCCATTGTTGTAGGCGCCGCCGTGGATGTAGAACAGGATCGGCCGACGCCCGCCGTCGCGCAGTGCGGGCGTCCACACGTTGAGGTGCAGGCAATCTTCGCTGGTGGCTTCGTCGGCTTTCGGTTGCGGCGAGGCGGCGCCGTAGGTAAGCGCCTCGCGCACGTCGGTCCAGGGGGTCTCGATGCGCGGCGGCTGGAAGCGTTGGTCGCCGGTGTCGGCACCGTAGGGAATGCCCTTGAACACCGCGACTCCGTTGTCGCGGTAGCCACGCAGTTGACCACCGCGCACGCGTGCGACCGGCGCTTCGTTGGCGCTGGCTTTCGTTGCTGCGCTGGCGGGCCAGGGCGCGACGGCGGCCAGTCCGGTGAGCGCTGCGCCCCGCAGGAATCGACGCCGATGCGGGTCATTGGGAAAGGCGTGGTCGTTCATCGCGCAGGCTCCGCTTGCAGATCGATCCAGGACAAGGCCAGCTGCGGCCAGGCCGCCACGCCTAGGCCGGTGGTACCGCGCACGCCGAAGCCGTGGCCGCCGCGCGGGAACAGATGCATCTCGGCGGCAACGCCGGCCTTTTGCAGGGCGTCGTAGAACAGCAGGCTGTTGGCTATTGGCACGACGTTGTCGTCCTGCGCGTGCAGCAGGAAGGTCGGTGGCGTGCGCGCATCCACGTGTAGCTGCGGCGAATAGCGCGCGGCGCGCGCGTCGTCGGTTTGCGCGCCGAGCAGTTGTCGGCGCGAGCCTGGGTGCGCGGCCGCGCCGGTCATGTCGATCACCGGATAGACCAGCAACTGGAAGTCCGGCCGCGCCGAAACCCGATCGATCGCGTCGACCGGCGGATGCACCGCTTCGTCGTAGCGCGTGCCGAGGCTGGCGGCAACATGGCCACCGGCGGAGAACCCCATCACGCCAATGCGCTTCGGGTCGAGCTGCCAGCGCGCCGCCTGCGAGCGGATCAGGCGCAGGGCGCGCTGCGCATCCACCAGCGGTGCATCGGCGCCCTCGGCGTGGCCTTCGCCGGGCAAGCGATAGCGCAGCACGAACAACGTCAGTCCGCCCTGGTCGACGAACGCTTGCTGCAAGGCGGTGCCTTCCTTGTCCAGCACGATGCGTTGGTAGCCGCCGCCGGGGATGACCAGCAGCGCGGCCCCATTGGGGTGTGCGGGGCGTTGCACGACCAGATAAGGCCGGTTGACGTGGTCGGTATAGCGATCAGGCAAGGCCTGGTCGTGGCTGCGTTCGAACACACGTTGTGGCTGCGCCAGCGCCTGGTCACCCGGCGCCAAGCCGTTGCCCGGCCACAGCGGCAGGCGGGCCTGGCGCTCGGCCGGGGTCTCGCTGCTGGGCCAGGCCTTAGATTCGCTCGCGGCAGCCGGCGGAGTCGCCGCTGTCGCGGTACCGACCAGGGACAGACCGACGAGCCATAGACCCACGGCCGGGAACAACACATTAAGACGGCAAAGCATCATCAGCCCCTCCCAAGGCTTGGTGGACAAGGCTCCGCGGTTTTTGCCGCAGTGCACATTGCTCATGACACCGGTTTACCATATACATCGTTCCCAGGCGCTGTCGATGGGCAGTGCAGCATCGATTCCACCCGGAGGTCACCCTTGAGCCCACAACCCGGCCCGCAGGATCAGCAGGCGTTGTCCGCGATCGCCCAATCCTTTGTCGAAGCGCGCCAGCACGGCCGCTCGTTGCCGGATTTCCCCGGCCAGATCCCGCCGGACCTGGTCACTGCCTACAGCGTCCAGGACCTGGCGATCGCGCGCTGGCCGGACCAGGTGGTCGGCTGGAAGGTCGGCTACATCGCCGCCGAGCGCCGCGACGCTTCCGGTGATGATCGCCTGCTGGGCCCGATCTTCAAGCGCGCGCTGTGGAATGCTACCGGTGGCATCAACGAATTCCCGATCTATGTCGGTGGCTTCGGCGCCGTCGAGGCCGAGTATGTGCTGCAGCTGGAAGCAGATGCCCCGGCCGACCAGTTGCAGTGGACGCCCGAGCAGGCGGCGGCCTTGCCGGCGCGCCTGTACATGGGCGTGGAGATCGCCAGCAGTCCGTTGGCCACCATCAACCAGCTCGGCCCGCGCGTGGTGATTTCCGATTTCGGCAACAACAATGGCCTGATCCTGGGCGCGGAGATCCCGAACTGGCGCGCGCTCGACGAGGCCGGCCTGCGCGCGCAGACCAGCATCGAAGGCAAAGTCGTCGGTAGCGGCGGCGCTACCCTGTTGCCAGGTGGCCTGCTGACCGCCTACGCGTTCGCGCTGGGGCGTTCGGCGCGACGCGGGCGTCCGCTCAAGCGCGGCGACCTCATCGCCACCGGCAATGCCACCGGCATCCACGACATCGCGGTCGGCGAACAGGCGACCATCCGTTTCGAAGGGTTCGGCGAAATCCAGTGCAAGGCGATCGCAGCCGCCTGATTGGCCCCCACTCCTGGTGAACAGAGCGCGGGAGGGCGCAGATGATCACACGCAGAGGTTTCATTGGTATTGGCATGGGGGCGGCGGTGGCCGCCCCGTTCGGCGCGGCACGTGCGATCACCCAGGCGCCAGGCGCCCAGGGCCGCGACGGCCTGGTGCTGACTGCTACCGACGTGCATGTCGCCGACTATCCCACCGTCGAGGCGGTGCGCTGGATCGGCCAACAGCTGGAAAAAGAGACCGACGGCCGCCTCAAGCTGCGCCTGTACCACTCCGGCCAGCTTGGCCGCGAGGCCGAGGCGATCGACATGGCCCGCTTCGGCGCCATCGACATCACCCGGGTCTACTCCGGCGCGCTGAACAACGCGTTCCCGCTGACCCAGGCGCTGAGCCTGCCCTATGTCTTCGACTCGGTGCCGCACCTGCGCCGCGCCCTCGACGGTGACGTCGGCGAAACCGTGCTGCGCAGCTTCGAAGCGCGTGGCTTGGTCGGGCTGGCGATCTACGACTCCGGTGCGCGCTGCTTCTACAACACCAAGCATCCGATCGTTGAACCGGGCGATCTGCATGGACTGAAGATCCGTGTCGCCAACTCCGACATCTTCATCCAGTTGATGCGCCTGCTCGGTGCGAACCCGACGCCGATGTCGCTGGGTGAAACCTTCTCGGCGATGGAAACGCACATGATCGACGGTGCCGAGAACAACATGCGCAGCTTCCAGTCCAGCCGCCATTTCGAGGCCGCGCGCTACTGGTCGCAGAGCGAGCATTCGTATGCGCCGGACATCCTGGTGATGTCGCGCAGCAGCTTCGAGGCGTTGGCGCCGCAGGACCGCGAGCGCGTGGTGCGGCTGGCGCGTGCTTCGGTGCCGGTGATGCGGCAGTTGTGGGACTCCTCCGAACAAGCTGCTCGCGAGGACGTCAAGGCGCACGGGGTCAAGTTCAACGACGTCGACATGGCGGCGTTCCGCAAGGCCGCCGCACCGCTGCTGGCCGAATACCACCAGCGCCCGGAAATCGAAGCGCTGTACCGACGCATCCGCGCATTGGCGTGAGGCAAGCGATGACCGACATTCCCACCAACGTGATTCGTCCACCGGCCCAGCGTGCGCTGGACCGCCTCGCCGACCTGGCCATCTACACCGCCGCCGCCGCCCTGCTCGGGCTGGTGGTGGTGCAAGGCTGGCAGGTCTTCACCCGCTACGTGCTCAACGATTCGCCCAGCTGGACCGAGCCGGTGACCCTGCTGTTGCTGAGCACCGCGATGAGCCTGGGCGCCGCCGCCGGCGTGCATACCAACCGCCACTTCGGCTTCTTCCTGTTGGCCGAGCGCTTCCCGGAAGCCGGCCGGCGCGCGCTGGAAGCCCTGCGCGCCCTGGTGATGGCCGCGGTCGGCGCGGTCCTGGCCGGCTGGAGCAGCGTGCTGCTGGTCGACGGCCTGGATATCAAGATCGCCGGCGCGCAGATGCCGCAGAGCATCAACTACCTGCCACTGGCCATCGGCGGCGCGTTGATGACGGTGTTTGCGCTGTACCGCGTGTGGCGCGTCTTGCGCCCGCTCCATCTGCAAGAAGGGGAGGCCTGACCCATGGCGATTGCCATCCTGCTGTTGCTGTTCGTCGTGCTCATGGTCGTCGGCGTGCCGGTGGCCTATGCGCTCGCGGTCGCGGCGCTGGCCACGCTGGTTTACCTGGACCTGCCCAGCATCGTGCTGGTGCAGCAGATATCGGCCGGCTCCGGCTCGGCCTCGCTGATTGCGATTCCATTGTTCATCTTCGCCGGCGAACTGATGTTGCGTGGCGGCATCTCCGAACGCCTGATCGCGTTGGCGGCCTCGCTGGTCGGGCGCATGCGCGGCGGCCTGGGCCAGGTCAGCGTGTTGTCCTCGCTGTTCTTCGGCGGCGTGTCGGGCTCGGCGATCGCCGATGTGTCGGCGGTCGGCGGCACGATGATTCCGCAGATGATCAAGCGCGGCTACGACCGCGACTACGCGGTCAACGTCAGCATCACCGCCGCGCTGGTGGCGCTGCTGGTGCCGCCGTCGCACAACCTGATCCTGTTCTCGGCCGCGGCCGGTGGCGGCATTTCGATCGCCGACCTGTTCGCCGCCGGCATCGTGCCGGCGCTGCTGATGACCGCGGCAATGATGGTGACCGGGTATCTGGTGGCTCGTCACCGCGGCTATGGCACCGAACCGTTCCCGGGTTGGCGCGCAGTGCTGATGCGGCTGGTCGGCGCGCTGCCTGGCCTGGGCCTGGTGCTGCTGATCTTCGTCGGCATCCGCGCCGGCATCTTCACCGCGGTGGAGAGCGCGGCCATCGCCGTGGTCTACGCGCTGCTGGTCACCGCGCTGCTGTACCGCCAGCTCAAGTGGGCCGAGTTCTTCGCCGCGGTCACCCATGCCGCCCGCACCACCGGCGTGATCCTGTTCGTGATCGCCACTGCGGCGGTGTTCGGCTGGCTGCTGGCCTACTTGCAGGTACCGGCGGCAGCGGTGGACTTCCTGCAGAAGTTCGCCCACAGCCAGCGCATGGTGCTGCTGATGATCGTGGCGATCCTGCTGGTGCTGGGGATGTTTATGGACCTGGCACCGAAGATCCTGATCTGCACGCCGATCTTCCTGCCGGTGGTCAAGGCCTATGGCGTCGATCCGATCCATTTCGCCCTGGTCATGGTGCTGGCCGGCGGCATTGGCCTGGTCACCCCGCCGGTAGGCTCGGTGCTGTTCATCGGCACCGCGATCGGCAAGATCAGCATTACCGACAGCATGCGCACTATCTGGCCGTTCTGGCTCTCGGCATTGGGCGTGCTGTTGATCGTGGCGTTCTTCCCGCAACTGTCGCTGTGGTTGCCGGCGATGTTGCGTGCAGGTTGATGGATACCGGAATCGTGGGAGCAAATGCGATGCGCAAGACACTGTGGTTGTTGATGGCCCTGCTGGCATGCACCGGCGTCCAAGCCGCCGAATGGAAGCGCGGCATCGAGCACCAGCGCGTCGCCGACCAGGGCGACGGGACGTTTCTCAATCCCGTGCTGTCCGGCGATCACCCCGACCCGTCCGTGCTCAAGGACGGCGAGGACTACTACCTCACGCTGTCCTCGTTCGATGCCTATCCGGGCCTGCCGCTGTGGCATTCGCGCGACCTGGTGAACTGGCAGCCGCTCGGCCATGCGATCAACACCAATGTCGGCGCGATCTGGGCGCCTGACCTGGTCAAGCATGGCGGCCGCTACTACATCTACTTCCCCGCCCGGCAGGGTGACAACGGCACGCGCAGCAACTTCGTAGTGTGGGCCGACCGCATCACCGGGCCATGGAGCGAGCCGATCGACCTCGGCCTGGGCAAGTACATTGACCCGGGCCATGCCGTGGGTGAAGACGGCAAGCGCTACCTGTTCCTGAGCGGCGGCGATTACGTGCAGCTTTCCGATGACGGCCTCAAGGTCGTTGGCACGCCGAAGCACGTCTACGACGGCTGGAAGTATCCCGAAAGCTGGGACGTGGAGGCGTACGCGCAGGAAGGGCCGAAGATCACCCGCCATGGCGGCTGGTACTACATGACCACCGCGGTCGGCGGCACGGCCGGTCCGCCGACCGGGCACATGGTCATCACCGCGCGCTCGCGCTCGATCCATGGACCGTGGGAAAACGCGCCGAACAACCCCATCACCCGCACCCAATCGGCCAGCGAGCCGTGGTGGTCGCGGGGCCACGCCACGCTGGTGGAAGGCACCGACGGCCGCTGGTGGATGCTGTACCACGGCTACGAAAACGGCTTCTGGACCCTCGGCCGGCAGGCGCTGCTCGACCCGATCGAGTGGACCAAGGACGGCTGGTTCGTCGCCAAGGGCGGCGACCTCGGCAAGCCATTGCGCAAGCCCAGCGGCGAGGCCTTGCCGCATGGCCTGCCGATGTCGGATGACTTCAACGGCCAACGCCTGGGCCCGCAATGGTCGTTCTACGCACCGGCGCCGGACGAAGCCAAGCGTTTGTCGTTCGGCGATGGCGCGATGACGCTGCGCGGCAAGGGCCAGGCCCCGCGCGACAGCTCACCGTTGACGGCCATTGCCACCGACCCGGCCTATGAATTCGAAGTGCGCATGCAGATCGGCCCCGGCGCGGTCGGCGGTGCGCTGCTGTTCTACAGCGACCGGCTGTATGCCGGCGTCGGCAGCAATGGCCGCGACTTCATCCTGCATCGCTACGGCGAGGAGCGGCCCAAGCAACTGGCGGCCGGCCCTGGCGGCGAATTGTGGATCCGCGTGCGCAACGATCGCCACATCGTCACTATCCACACCAGCGCAGACGGCAAGACCTGGACCAAGTACCCGGTGCAGATGGAAGTGTCCGGCTACCACCACAACGTGGCCGGCAAGTTCCTGGCGTTGAAACCGGCGATCTACGCCGCCGGCGACGGCCAGGTACGGTTCCTCGACTTCCGCTACCGCGCCCTGGACTGAGCGCCACGCCGGAACTTCCCGGCGGGCGCGGGGTCTAGCCGAGGCGTCGCTGCTCCGCCAGCGCCGTTCCTCGCCCGGCCAACCCGCTAGAATCACACCACTTCCTACGACCCGCCGCCATGCCGCGCAAGAAAGCCGAAGAAGCAATCGTCGGCCTGCCCAAGGGCAAGGTGGCGACCATCAACGATATCGCCCGCCTGTCCGGGGTTTCCAAGAAGACAGTCTCGCGGATCATCAACGACTCGCCGCTGGTGCGGCAGGACACGCGCGAGAAGGTCCAGGCGCTGATGCGCGAAGTCGGCTACGCGCCCGACCCGCTGGCCCGTGGCCTGGCGTTCCGGCGCTCGTTCCTGATCGGCATGGTCTACGACAACCCGACCGCGCAATACATCGTGGACATGCAGTACGGCGCCCTGGACGCACTGCGCGGCTCCAGCTACGAGCTTGTCGTGCACCCCTGCGACACCCGCAGCCCCGGCTACATCGAAGGCGTGCGGCGCTTCGTGCAGCAGCAGAAGCTGCACGGCGTGATCCTGGTGCCGCGTGCCTCGGAAGACCAGGCCCTGGCCGATATGCTCGCCGAGATCGGCGTCCGCTACACCCGCATCGCCTCGGTAGCACTGGACGCGACTTCGCAGACCGTGATCACCCACGACTCCGAAGGCGCGGCCGAAGCGGCCGACTACCTGCTATCGCTGGGCCATCGCGACATCGCCCTGGTGACCGGCCCGAGCAACTACCGATCCTCGATCGAGCGCACCAGCGGCTTTGTTGGCGCACTCAAGCGGCGCGGCATCGAACTGCCGGCCGAACGCGTAGTCGAAGCCGGCTACACCTTCGAATCCGGCGTCGCCGCCGCCGAAAAACTGTTGTTGTCCAAGCAGCGCCCGACCGCGATTTTCACCGGTAACGACGAAATGGCGGCCGGCATCTACAAAGTCGCACTGCGCGCCGGCATCAGCATCCCGCGCCAGCTCTCGGTGATCGGCTACGACGACAGCTCGCTTGCCTCGCGCCTGTGGCCACCGCTGACCTCCGTGCGCCGCCACACCCGCGACACCGGCCGCACCGCCGCGGCGATGCTGATCCAGCCAGAAGCGCAACCGAGCATGCCGACCGCGAGCGTGCGGCCGCACTTGATTGTTCGCGACTCTTGCCAGCCACCCGAGGACTAGCGTCCTCGGGTGGCTGGCTGCGCCGCCCGCTTTGCGGGCGACGCTCCCTAAGTTTGCTGCGCAAACTTTGGGGCCCTGCCTCCGCACTCGCCTATCCCCCGCGGCTATCGCCGCGCCCCCCTTAACAAAAGGGGGGCGTGACACATCCCGCTGCGCGGGCTGCGCCCCCAAAGTTTGCTGCGCGAACTTTGGGCGGCGCCTGCTGCCTTGCCTATCCCCCGCGGCTGTCGCCGCGCCCCCCTTAACAAAGGGGGGCTCTTCGGCTGTGCGTCCGCGCACACGGACCTCCTTCCACTACTCACTCTCCCATCCGCTTTCGCTTCTCGCCTTGCTTTGCTTTGGCCCTTCAATGCCGCCCACGAAGGGCATGAGGGCGTTCGGGGGTGGGGCCTGCCGGGACAATCGGCGACATGGATGTCGCCGATTAGCCCCCATGGATGGGTTCACGGCGTGTCCCGGCAGGCCCCACCCCCGGGCGCCGCGCGCCGAACCCAACCAGCCGATCAACGCAGAAAACCGACACATCACCAGCCGGCAAAAGCACAACGCGGCCGCCAGGCCGCAAATACCCCAACCCCCATCGTGCACTGCGCAATGACACCGGTGGTCAACCCCGCTAGAATCCCGCCACGCACCCCATTCGGGCGAAGCCATGACGCTTCGCCGCCACCGGAGACGCCATGTACGCCAAGACCGTTTATGCCACCCACCCGCAGGCCATCCAGGGCGTCAGCAATGACGAGCTGCGCGATCTGTATCTGCTCGATGGCTTGTTCGCCGACGAGGCGGTCACCCTGAAGTACACCCATTACGAGCGCTTCGTCATTGGTGGCGCGGCGCCGGTGAAGCAGGCGGTGTCGCTGCCCAAGCAGACCGAGCCGGCTTCGGCGGCGGGGCATCCGTTCCTGGAGCGGCGCGAGCTCGGCGTCATCAATGTCGGCGCCGGTACCGGTACGGTCACGGTCGATGGCACGGTCTACACCCTGGCGCCGAAGGATGGCCTGTATGTGGCCATGGGCAGCGCCGAGGTGAGCTTCGCTTCCAATGATGCCGCCAGCCCGGCCAAGTTCTACCTGGCCTCGACGCCGGCGCACGCGCGCTTCGAAACCAAGCAGATTGCTATCACCGACGCCGTGTCGCTGGAACGCGGTGCGCTGGAAACGAGCAATGAGCGCACGATCTACCAGTACATCGTGCCGGCGACCTGCCCGTCCTCGCAGCTGTTGCTCGGCCTGACCGTGCTCAAGCCTGGCAGCGTCTGGAACACCATGCCGCCACACCTGCACGATCGCCGCAGCGAGGTCTATTTCTACTTCGACCTCGGCGAGAAGGACCGCGTGTACCACTTCATGGGCGAGCCGGAAGCGCAGCGCCACATCGTCATCCAGAACAACGAGGCAGTGGTGTCGCCGCCTTGGTCGATCCACATGGGTGCCGGTACGTCGAACTACGCTTTCATCTGGGCGATGGGCGGCGAGAACCTGGACTACACCGACATGCACGTGCTGGATATCTGCCAGCTCAAGTAACCGCACACGATTACGAGGGGAGCACGCAATGAGCCACAACCCGTTCAGTCTGGAAGGCAAGGTCGCGCTGGTCACCGGCGCCAACACCGGTCTTGGCCAGGGCATCGCCCTGGCGCTGGCCGCGGCCGGTGCGGACATCGCCGGCGCCGGCATCGTCCATGCCAGCGAAACCGAAGAGAAGGTCAAGGCGCTGGGGCGCCGTTTCGTCAATATCGAAGCCAACCTGATCACCCTGGAGCCGGTGCAGCGCGTGCTCGACGAGGCGCTGGCCGGCTTCGGCCGCCTCGATATCCTGGTCAACAACGCCGGCCTGATCCGTCGCGCCGATGCGGTGGATTTCAGCGAGAAGGACTGGGATGACGTGATGAACGTCAATATCAAGGCCGCCTTCTTCATGAGCCAGGCGGTGGGCCGCCACTTCATCGCCAATGGCGGCGGCAAGATCATCAACATCGCCTCGATGCTGTCCTTCCAGGGTGGCATCCGGGTGCCGTCGTATACCGCCAGCAAGAGCGGCATCGCCGGCATTACGCGCCTGCTGGCCAACGAGTGGGCCAACCACAACATCAACGTCAACGCGATCGCGCCGGGCTATATGGCGACCGATAACACCGCCCAGCTGCGCGCCGACGAAGATCGCAGCAAGGCAATCCTGGACCGCATCCCGGCCGCGCGCTGGGGCACGCCGGCCGATCTCGGCGGCGCGGCCGTGTTCCTGGCCTCGAGCGCGGCCGACTACGTCAACGGCGCGATCCTGCCCGTGGACGGTGGCTGGCTCGCCCGTTGATCTGCCCGCGCGCGTCGGCCCACCGGCGCGCGCACCTACCGGAAGCACCGGTCCGATGCCTACGTCGATGATTGTGGGAGGGGCTCCAGCCCCGACAGCCGCCCGCCTCCTGTTGGGCCTTCTATGCCTGTGCGCCTTGCCGGCGCTGGCCAAGGACGCATCGCGACGCATCCTGATCGCCGGGGATTCCACCGCCGCCGAATACGGCCCCGAGCGCGCACCGCAGACCGGCTGGGGTCAGGCGTTGCAGAGCTGGTTCGACCCGGCGCAGTGGGAAGTACGTAATCACGCCAAGGCCGGACGCAGTGCGCGCAGCTTTATCGAAGAAGGCAGGCTCGATGCCATCGACAAGGAACTGCGACGCGGCGACGTGCTGTTGATCCAGTTCGGGCATAACGATGCCAAGTTCGAAGACCCGAGCCGCTACGACGATCCGCAGCAGGCCTATCCGCAATATCTCTCGCGTTATATCGAGCTCGCGCGACAGCGTGGCGCCACGCCCATCCTGGTGACGCCGGTGGCGCGGCTGATCTATGACTTCGGTTCGCTGCTGGACACGCATGGCGTGTACACCGCGGCGATGAAGCAACTGGCCGCGGCACAACAGATTGCGCTGATCGACCTCAACGCCAGCAGCACCGACTGGATTCGCGCGCTCGGCGAGCAGGCCGCCAAGCCATACTTCCTGTTCGTGCCCGGGCAGAACAAGGCCGACGGCACCCATTTCAGCCGTGCCGGCGCGACCGCGGTCGCCTGCCTGTTGGTGCGCGACTGGGTTTTGCTGGAGCCGGCGCTGAAGCCGCAGCTCAAGCGCGATATCGATTGTGGCGCGCCGGCGAGCGCGGCGGCCGATCGCGCCAAGCAGGCCAATCCTTCGCTGATCGTGCATGAGCGCGACATCGGCAAGGTCCAGCCGGGTCCGCACGGCGGGGCAGGCCCGACTACGGCTTATTCGTTCTTCGCCGACCAGCCGGGTCTGAATTTCGTCCTGCGCAAACGCGTGCTCGCCGATGGTGCCGGCATCGGCCTGCACCAGCACCACAAGGACGAGATCTACTACGTGGTCAGCGGTCGCGGGCTGTACGCGCTGGATGGCAAGCAGTACGACGTAGGGCCTGGCGATGCGCTGCTGACGCGCGCAGGCAGCACGCATGCGCTGCAGCAGACGGGGCCTGAGCCCTTGGTGATCCTGCTGTCGTATCCCATCGAAAAATAATCCGCCGCAACCTCAGTTACCGCTCAGGCAGCGCTGCAGGTAAGGTGCGGTGCGGCTGCCCCGGGTTCGCGCCACGGTTTCCGGCGGCCCCTCGCCGAGGATCCGCCCACCGGCCTCGCCAGCGCCCGGCCCGATGTCGATCACCCAGTCGCTATCGGCGACCACGCGCATTTCGTGTTCGACCACGATGACGGTGTTGCCGGCATCGACCAGGCCGTGCAACTGCGCCATGAGTCGGTCTGCGTCGAGTGGATGCAAACCAGTAGTGGGCTCATCAAGCACATAAAGCGTATCGCCGCGCTGGCTGCGCTGCAGTTCGGTGGCGAGCTTGATGCGTTGCGCCTCGCCGCCAGACAACTCGGTGGCCGGCTGTCCCAGTCGCAGGTAGCCCAGGCCGATATCCCGTAGCAATGTCAGCGGGCGGGTGATCGGGGGCTGCTCGCCAAAGAAGGCCAGTGCCTCTTCGACGGTCATCTGCAACACCTGGGCGATATTGCGGCCGTTCCAGCTGACCTCCAGGGTCTTGGCGTTATAGCGGCTGCCGTGGCAGGTGGGGCAGGGCGCATAGACGCTGGGCATGAACAACAGTTCCACCTGCACGAAGCCTTCGCCTTCGCAGGTTTCGCATCGGCCCTGCGCCACGTTGAAGGAGAAGCGGCTGGCACCGTAGCGGCGCGAACGCGCGAGCGCCGTCGCCGCGAACAGCTTGCGCACCGGGTCGAAAAGCCCGGTATAGGTCGCCAGGTTCGAGCGCGGCGTGCGGCCAATCGGCTTCTGGTCCACGGTGACGAGCCGGCCGATGGCCGCCACGTCGCCGCCCAACTTGCCGCGAACGCGCGCCAGCGGCGCCGAAGGCAGCAGCTCGGTTTCCTGCGCCTCGGCAGGCTCTTCGTGGCCGAGGTATTCGCCCACCAGTTCGACCAGCGCCTGGCTCACCAGGCTCGACTTGCCCGAGCCGGAGACGCCGGTAACCGCGGTGAAGGTGCCCAGCGGGAAACGCGCATCCAGGCCGTGCAGGTTGTTGCGCTGTACGCCATTGAGCGTCAGCCAGCCCTTGGGCGTGCGCCGCGCACGCCGCACCGGCGCGGCCGGAGCGAACAGGTAGCGCGCGGTATGCGAAGCGGCGACTTCGCGCAGCCCTTGCGGCGGGCCGCTGTAGAGCACATGGCCGCCGTGTTGTCCGGCATCGGGACCTACATCCACCAGCCAATCGGCGCGGCGCAACATCTCCAGGTCGTGCTCGACCACGAACAGCGTATTGCCGGCCGCCTTCAACTGCGCCAGCGCGTCGTGCAACGCTTCGGCGTCGGCCGGGTGCAGGCCGGCGGAAGGTTCGTCGAGCACATACACCACGCCGAACAAGTTGGAGCGCACCTGGGTGGCCAACCGCAGCCGCTGCAATTCGCCGGGCGATAGCGTGGGCGTGGTGCGGTCCAGCGTGAGGTAACCCAGCCCCAGCGCCTGCAACGCGGCGATGCGTTGCCCGACATCCTGGGCGATGCGCTGGGCGGCGATGCGCTTTTCTTCGGACAGGTCCGGCGTGCGCCGGATATCCGAACCGCCGGCATGCGCCGCGCCGCCGGCCGCGACCCGGCGCGCGATGTCCTGGCGGCCGGCCGCCTTGCTGCGGGCTTGCGCGCGAGTCGGCGAGGCGAAGTGGCCTTCGGCGGCGGGCGCCAGCACCTGCGCCACCTGATCCAGCGGCAATTGCGACAGCTCGCCGATATCCAGCCCGGCAAACTTCACCAACAACGCCTCGCGCTTGAGCCGCCGGCCCTTGCAGACCGGGCACAAGGCACCGCTCATGAAGCGCGCCACGCGCTTTTTCATCAGCGCGCTCTGGGTGGTGGCGAAGGTGTGCAGGATGTAGCGGCGCGCGCCGGTATAGGTGCCCATGTAGCTGGGCTCGGTCTTGCGGCGTAGTGCCGCGCGCGTTTCGGCCGGGGTGAAGCCGGCATACACCGGCACGGTGGGCTGCTCTTCGGTATAGAGGATCCAGTCGCGGTCCTTCTTGGGCAGCTCACGCCAAGGGCGATCGACGTCGTAGCCGAGCGTGACCAGGATGTCGCGCAGGTTCTGCCCGTGCCAGGCCGGTGGCCATGAGGCAATCGCACGCTCGCGGATGCTCAGCGAGGGGTCCGGCACCATCGAGCGCTCGGTGACGTCATAGACGTGGCCCAGCCCGTGGCAGTTTGGGCACGCGCCCTGCGGGGTGTTGGGCGAGAAGTCTTCGGCGAACAACATCGGCTGTTTCGCCGGGTAAGTGCCGGCGCGCGAATAGAGCATGCGCAACAGGCTGGAAATCGTGGTCAGGCTGCCCACCGAGGAGCGCACGCTGGGCGTACCGCGCTGTTGCTGCAAGGCGACGGCCGGCGGCAAGCCGTCGATGCTGTCCACCTCGGGCACGCCGACCTGGTCGATCAACCGACGCGCGTAGGGCGACAGCGACTCCAGGTAGCGGCGCTGCGCTTCCGCGAACAACGTACCGAACGCCAACGATGACTTGCCGGAACCGGAGATGCCGGAAAACACCACGAGCGCATCGCGCGGCAAATCGACATCGACATCCTTCAGGTTGTGCTCGCGCGCGCCACGCACGCGGATGCAGGCATCGGGATCGGGCCGGTTCGTCTTCTTGCGGGTAGCCATGGGCGCACGGAAAGCGGTCGACCATGCGATGAAACGCCAGCCCGCGTGCACGAGCGGTGACACGGCGGCACGGGTTCTTCGCCCACCTCTAACACGGGCTCCTCAGAATCGGGCTTCCCTCGCATCAGTCATCGCATGCCGGAAGGTCCCTCCATCGTCATCCTGCGCGAAGCGGCGGCCAAGTTCCGCGGCAAGACCGTGCGTGAAGTCGGTGGCAACAGCAGCCTGGACCTGCAACGCATGCATGGCCGGCGCGTGCGCGCGCTGCGAAGCTGGGGCAAGCATTTCCTGATCGAGTTTGCCGGCTTCAGCCTGCGCGTGCACATGTTGATGTTCGGCAGCTACACCATCGACACGCGCAAGGATCGTCCAGAACGGCTTTCGCTGCGCTTCGACAACGGCGAGCTGAATTTCTACAGCTCTTCATTGCGCTATATCGAAGGCGATCTGGACGACACCTACGACTGGCGCGCCGATGTCATGAACGATGCCTGGGACCCGAAGCTGGCGCGGCGCAAGCTCAAGCTCGTGCCCGACACGCTGGTCACCGATGCCTTGCTGGACCAGGCGATTTTTGCTGGCGTCGGCAACATCATCAAGAACGAAGTGTTGTTCCGCATCGGCCTGCATCCTTCGAGCAAGGTGGGCGCCGTGCCGCCGCGCAAGCTTGGCGAGTTGATCAAGCAGGCACGCCAGTACAGCTTCGATTTCCTGGAATGGAAGAAGCAGTTCGTGCTGCGCAAGCACTGGCTGATCCACACCAAGCGGCAGTGTCCGCAATGCGGCGGGCCGGTCACCAAGGCTTACCTGGGCAAGACCAACCGGCGAACCTTCTTCTGCCCGAACTGCCAAGCGTTGTACGACTGAGCCATGGCGGCCGCCAAGCCACGCATTCGTATCGGTACCGCGGGCTGGTCCATCCCCCGGCAGCACGGCGATGCCTTCAGCGACGGCGACAGCGTGCTTGCCCGCTATGCCACTGCGCTGGATGCAGCGGAGATCAATTCCTCGTTCTATCGCCCGCACCAGGCCAGCACTTATGCACGCTGGGCCGCGACGGTGCCGGCCGAGTTCCGCTTCTCCGCCAAGCTGCCCAAAACGATCTCGCACGAATTGGCATTGCGCCGCGCCGGGCCAACCCTGGACCGTTTCCTGGAGGAGGTGGCCGGCCTCGGCCGCAAGCTGGGCGGGCTGTTGCTGCAACTCCCGCCGAGCCTGGCCTTCGATGCACGCACCGCGGCCAACTTCTTCGCCATGCTGCGGCGGCGAACCGAGTTGCCCGTCACCTGCGAGCCGCGGCATGCGAGTTGGTTCGCGCCGCCGGCCGATGCCCTGCTGCTGCGCTACCGGGTCGCGCGTGCCGCCGCCGATCCAGCCCGGGTGCCGGCGGCGGCGGTTCCCGGCGCTGACCCCGCCTGGCCTTATTTCCGCTGGCATGGCTCCCCGCGGATCTACTACAGCGCCTACGAAGACCCCGCGCTCCAGGCATTGGCAGCGCAGGTCCGGGCGTGGGCAAAGGGCCGGCAGCGGCCCTGGGTGATCTTCGACAACACCGCCCACGGGTTCGCGATTCGCGATGCCCTACGCCTGAAAGCGTTGCTGGCCGGGCCCATCGGCTAGGCGCCGATACCTTCCTGTCGCCCGCTGGCCCCGACTTTGCGCAATCTGCCGCCCACGGGGGTGGTGGACCGCTTGGTATCCCAAGTAACCAAAAGGCGTTGGTAACGCTTACAGCTTTGTGTCCAAAAGCGCCCGCCGGCAAACATAAAAATTTTGTTGCAGCGCACGGTGACAAGCGCTGTCATGCATGGTTTCTTAACGTCCGTTCAGTGATAGCGCTACCACGGGCACGCCGAAAAACGGCGGACCCACTGCTCGACCGACGCTGTAGGCATCACCGTTTGACCGGTATCGAAGGGCCGGGAATCACCAAGTCACCGGCACTGCAGTAGCGGGCGTCTCGCCGACGCCCGGAACCGACGCCCGTGGGCCGCTTACGGCCTGCGAATGCCCTGGGGGGGGCGAACACAAAAATGCTCGTAGGGGGCTACATGAGAGGGTGCAGTTTCGGATTCAACGCACAACAGACGGTCGCGGTGACAGGCACGTTGCCCGCCGTGGTCGCAGGCCGTTTGATTACTGACTTGAGGGCACACTGATGAGTCGCAAGCTGAAGAGTTTGAAGTCGCGCGCAATGTTCACCTTCGTCGGTGGCGTGCTGGTGATCAACCCGGCGTTCGCGCAGGACGCCCCCACTGCCCCGCAGGCGCAACAGGCCACGCAGAGCGGCAGCGATGAGGCGAAGACGCTCGATACGGTGACCGTCACCGGTATCCGAAACAGCCTCAACCAGTCGATGAACATCAGGCGCGATTCGGCCGGTGTGGTCGACGCGATCAGCGCCGAAGACATCGGCAAATTCCCGGACACCAACCTCGCCGAGTCGCTGCAGCGCATCACCGGTATCTCGATCGAGCGTCGTGACGGTGAAGGCGCGCAGGTGACCGCGCGTGGCTTTGGTCCGCAGTTCAACACCGTGACCCTCAACGGTCGCCTGATCCCCGGTGCCGACGCCTTCGGTGCGCCCGGCCAGGTGCCGATCGGCGGCGTCGACGTCGGCACGCGCGCGTTCAACTTCGCCCAGCTTGCCTCCGAGGCGATCACCGGCATCCAGGTCTTCAAGACCAGCCGCGCCACCGCACCCAGCGGCGGCATCGGTGCGACCATCGACATCCTGACCGACAAGCCGTTCAACCACGAAGGCATCGTGGCCAGCGCCGGTGCCAAGGCGATGTCGGATGATTCGCAGCCGTTCGGCAACAGCATCACCCCGGAACTGTCGGGCATCTTCAGCTACACCAGCAAGGACAAGGTCTGGGGCATCGGCGTCAGCGCCAGCTACCAGAAGCGCCATGGCGGCTCGGTGCAGGCCACCGAGAACACCTGGAACATCCAGCGCTGGACCGGCACTGACCCGGGCCTGCGTTCGGACGCCGTGGTGACCAACGCGCCGGAGATCGGCCAGCTGTATGGCATTCCGAACGACCTGCGCTATGCCTTCGCCGATTTCCAGCGTGAGCGCACCAATGGCCAGGCGGTACTGCAGTTCGCCCCGACCGACGCCCTCACCCTGAGCCTGGACTACACCTACTCGCTCAATGAGATCGAAGAGAACCGCGGCGAGCAGGGCATCTGGCTGCAACGTGCCAACAGCATCACCGACATCACCTTCGACACCGGACAGACGGTGGCGACCCCGATCTACCTGCGTGACGTGCCGACCGGTTCCAAGGACTTCGGCATGGAACAGCAGCGCAACATGCAGAAGTACAAGCTCGGTTCGATCGGCTTCAACGCCGATTGGCAGGCTTCGGACAACTTCCGCCTGACCTTCGACGGCCACAACTCCAAGACCGAGTCGCTGCCGAACGATCCGCTCACCGGCGGCAGCGCCACCTACTTCAGCATGGCCGGCACCAACAACTGCGCCGCCGGCCCGAGCTGCGGTGGCCAGTGGGGCCAGGAGCTGTACTTCAACACCGGCCTGCCGATCGGCGCGCGCACCTGGTACCCGACCGCGGCTGACTCCTACGCCGGTACCAATGGCGTGTTGAACCCGGACTTCCAGGCCAACAACATCGGCACCCAGGTGCTGCGCATCTATTACCAGAAGCAGGTCACCGAAATTAAGGAAGGCCGTGTCGACGGTACCTGGGATTTCGACAACGGCCGCTTCCAGTTCGGTGTTGATTCGTCCAAGACCACCATGCAGCGCCAGATCAGCGACACCTACGCTGCGCTGGGCGACTGGGGCGTGACCGATGCCGGCAACGCACCGGGCCTGATGGACCTGATCCGCCCGGTCAGCATCACCGGCATGTTCGACGACTTCAGCGCCAACGGTGCTGCTCCCGGTGCCTGGCGCGGCAATGCCGACCAGCTGGCGCAGTGGGCCGCAGGTGTCTACGGCGTCGGTACCGACCGCAACCAGAACCTGAGCTCGGACAACACGATCGAGGAGAAGACCAACTCGGCGTACATGCAGCTCGAGTTGCAGGGCGAACTCGGCAGCATGCCCACCAACACCCGCATCGGCGTGCGCTATGAAAAGACCGACCTGACCTCGGTCTCGCAGGTCGCCACCCCGACCGCACTGCTGTGGCAGTCCAACAACGACTTCCAGCTGCAGCGTTCCACCGACATGCAGCCGTTCGCGCAGAAGCATAGCTACAGCTACGTGCTGCCGAACCTGGACTTCGACATCGGCTTCACCGACCAGTTGAAGGGTCGTGCGTCGTTCGGCCAGACCATCGCGCGTGCGCCGTACAACAACCTGATCGCCGGCCCGACCCCGGGCACGCCGACCGGTTCGATCATGATCAACCCGTCCACCCGGGCTGCCGGCAACGCGCAGAACCCCGAGCTGGACCCGCTGGAATCGGACAACCTCGACCTGGCGCTGGAGTGGTACTTCGCCGATGCGAGCTACGTCTCGGTGACGTTCTGGAACAAGCAGGTCAACAACTTCATCGGCAACACGGTTTCGCGCGAGACGATGTACGGCCTGCGCGATCCCACCTCCGGTCCGGATGCGCAGGCGGCCCTGGCCTTCCTGCAGAGCCAGGCGTGCGTCGCCCAGGTCAGTGCCGCCGGCAACGACCCGGCAGCTTGCTCGGCCAACGACACCTCGCTGTTCGCCGCCACCGCCATGCTGCGCAATGCCGCTACCACCGGTGGCCTGGCTGCCTACAACGGCAGCTCGGCGCAGAGCCTGGCGCTGGAAACCGCGTATGACCTGGTGGGCGAAGCGGACGACCCGTTGTACGAATTCGACGTCAACAAGCCGATCAACCAGAACAAGGCCAAGATCCACGGCTGGGAACTGGGTGGCCAGTACTTCTTCGGCCAGAGCGGCTTCGGCGTGTTCGCCAACTACACCGTTGTCCAGGGCGACGTCGGCTTCGACAACAACGTGATCGACCGCGACCAGTTCGCGCTGCTCGGCCTCAGCGACACCGCCAACGTGATGCTGATGTACGAAAAGTACGGCTGGTCGGCTCGCCTGGCCTGGAACTGGCGCGACGAGTACCTGATCGCGGCGAACATGGATGGCTCCAACCGCAATCCGTACTACGTCGAGGCCTACGATCAGTTCGACCTGAGCGTCGGCTACCAGTTCAACGACAACTGGTCGGTGGGCTTCGAAGCGGTCAACCTGACCGGCGAAGACGTGCGCTGGCACGGTCGCTCGGACAAGCAGATCATCAAGCTGGTTGACCAGAGCCCGCGCTACACGCTCGGCGTTCGCTACAACTTCTGAGCCCGGCGGCGCGCACCCGCGCGCCCGCCATTCAGGGGATCGCCGCTCTCCGGCGATCCCCTGTCGTTTGGGAGGTTCGGCCGTGGCGGGCGCCTTGCCGCCTACGGGGTTTTCTGCAATGTTCGGCGGACCGGCAGGCGGGGGAAGCGCCCACGCACCGGATCCCGATCTGCTGTTGGATGAGAAATGGCTCGATACGAATTGTTGAACAACGTCGCGCACCAGGATTTGCGCGTGGTGATGCGCTTTGGCCCGGAGTTTGGCGACGACACTGGCCTTATCCCGGCGTTTCCGACCGAGTTTGCCGAGATGCAGCGTGAGTACCCGCTGTTCCTGCGCAAGGACGAGGGCACCGGCGAATATCACTCTGTTGCCCTGCTCGGCTTCGAGGGCAAGGAAAACCTGTTCCTGCAGGACGGTCGCTGGACTGCCGGCTACGTGCCGGGCATCGTCGCCAAGGGTCCGTTCCTGATCGGCTTCCAGGAGCAGGACGTGGACGGCCAGCGCACCACGGTGTCGGTGATCCATGTCGACCTGGACCATCCGCGCGTCAGTTTCACCGAGGGCGAGCGCGTGTTCCTGCCACAGGGCGGCAACACGCCGTACCTGGACCACATCATTACCGTGCTGCGCGGCATCCGCGATGGCGCCGAAGGCGGCAAGGTGATGTTCGCCGCGCTGGAAGCGGCCGGCTTGCTGCAGCCGTTGCGCATCGACATCCAGCTCGACGAGAAGAACCAGGTCAACCTCACCGGTCTGCATGGCATCGACCGCGAGCGGCTGGCTGCGCTGGACGCCGAGAGCCTGCACCGCCTGCACCAGGCCGGTTACCTGGAGGGTGTCTACCTGATGCTTTCCTCGCAACACAACATGCGCCGGCTGATGGCCGAGAAGCAGCGCCGCCTGCGCCAGTCCGACGTGGCGGGCCAGGCCGCCTGAGTGGCATGGCCAGCCTGGCGCCCATTCGCGAGCTGAGCGGCTGCACGCCTGACGCGCTGCCGCTGGAAGCGCTGATGGCGGGCGCCGAACCGGTGGTGCTGCGCGGCGTGGCGGCGGACTGGGGCCTGGTCCAGGCGGCACGGGGCGGCACCGCCGAGGCGATGGCGTACCTGCGCGGTTTCGACCCCGGCAAGGCGGTGCCGTACTCATATGGGCCCCCGGCGATCGCCGGGCGTCCGTTCTACAACCAGGACTACACCGCGCTCAATTTCGAGGTGCGGCGCGGCAGCGTGAGCCAGGTGCTCGACGAGATCGCCGCGTACCTGGACGACGCTGCGCCGCCTACCTACTACCTGGCGTCGTTGCTGATCGACGACAACCTGCCGGGCTTGCGTGCGAACAACGATGTCGACTTCGCCAGCCATGGCCTGCGGGTACAGCCGAGCATCTGGATCGGCAACCGGGTCACGGCGTCGTGTCATCACGATGTGCCCAACAACATCGCCTGCTGCACGGTGGGGCGGCGTCGCTTCACCCTGTTTCCGCCGGAGCAGGTGCAGCACCTGTATCCGGGGCCGCTGGAACTGACGCCCGGCGGCCAGGCCGTCAGCCTGGTCGATTTCGATGCGCCGGACCTGGCGCGCTTCCCCGAGTTCGAGCAAGCGCTGGCCGCTGGCCGCACGACCGTGCTCGAACCGGGCGATGCCCTCTTCATTCCCAGCATGTGGTGGCACCACGTCCAGGGCCTGGAGCCGTTCAACGTGCTGGTCAATTACTGGTGGGGCAGCATGCCGGCATGGATTCCTGCGCCGGGCCAGGCGCTGTACCACGCGATGTGGTCGATCCGCGACCGCCCGGAAGCGGAGAAGCGCGCCTGGCGTGCAATGTTCGATTACTACGTGTTCGGCGATCCGGCGCGCGCCGGCGAACACTTGCCACCGCAGGCGCGCCAGGCACTGGCACCGATCGACGAGACCATGGCGCGGCAGTTGCGCGCGATGCTCATCGCCAGACTCAATCGCTGAGGGCCTGGGCCCCGGCATCGAATTCGCAGCAGAGGGGAAGACCGTGGACAAGGGACGCATTCGCAGGGTCGTGATTGCAGGCGGCGGCACGGCAGGCTGGATCGCCGGCTGCGCGTTGTCGCACCAGTTCGGCAAGGAACTGGAGATCACGCTGGTGGAATCCGAGCAGATCGGAACCGTCGGCGTTGGCGAATCGACGGTGCCGCCGATCCGTGCCTTCCACCACTTCCTCAAGATCGACGAGCGCGAATTCCTGCGCGCGGTCGCCGGCACGTTCAAGCTGTCGATCTCGTTCGAAAACTGGCGTCGTCCCGGCGAGCGCTACATCCACCCGTTCGGCATGACCGGACAGAACACCCTGGTCACGCATTTCCACCATTACTGGATGGAAAGCAAGCGCCGCGGCATGCAATCGGAACTGGGCGACTACTGCCTGGAAACCGTTGCCTCGCGCGATGACCGCTTCTCGCTGCAGACCCAGCCGCAGGTCAATTATTCCTACCATTTCGACGCCAGCCTGTACGCGCGCTTCTTGCGGGCGCGAGCTGAAGCGCAGGGGCTCAAGCGCGTCGAGGGCAAGATCCAGCAGGTCGAGCAGGATCCGCATAGCGGCGATGTGAGTGCATTGGTGCTGGAAGACGGTCAGCGCCTGGAGGGCGATCTGTTCATCGATTGCACTGGTTTCCGCGGCCTGCTGACCGAGCAGACCTTGCACACCGGTTACGAAGATTGGCACCAGTGGTTGCCGAGCGATCGTGCCGTGGCGGTGCAGACCGAAGCAGTCGGCCCACCGGTGCCCTACACCCGCGCGATTGCGCACGAGGCCGGCTGGCGCTGGCACATCGCGCTGCAGCACCGCGTCGGCTGCGGGCTGGTGTTTTCCAGCAAGCACATGTCCGACGACGAAGCCCGCGCCAAGCTGTTGCGCGATGTCGGTGCGCCGCCAATCAAGGAACCCTGGCTGGTGCCGTTCCGCTCCGGGCGCAGACTGAAGGCCTGGAACCGCAATGTCGTGGCACTGGGCCTGGCCAGTGGCTTCATCGAGCCGCTGGAATCGACCAGCATCCACCTGACGATCTCGGCGGTGGTGCGGCTGCTGCAGCTGTTCCCGGTGGACGGCAAGGAAGAGTCGTTGCGCGAGCTCTACAACGAGGTCAGCCGCAAGGAGATGGAGCACATCCGCGACTTCATCATCCTGCACTACCACGCCACCCAGCGCGACGAGCCGATGTGGAAGGCGGCGCGCGAAATGGAAATCCCCGAGTCGCTGGCGATTCGCCTGCAGGCGTGGCGCGAGCGCGCGCATGCCTGGCAAGGCAGCGATGAGTTGTTCCGCGTCGATTCGTGGACCCACGTACTGCTGGGGCAGGGCATCGAGCCCGGTGCGCCACACCCGCTCGCCCGTGCGCTACCCGATGCCGACCTCACCCGACTGATGGCCGCGGTGCGCCAGCCGATCGAGCGCGCCGCCGCGCAAATGCCCTCGCAGCAAGCCTTCATCGAGCAGTACTGCAAGGCGCCAGCGGAGGCGTGGGGCGCGCGCGCGGCGATGGCGCCGGCCTGAGCACGCGCCATGCTGGTCAGCCTGCATCCCCATGCCCGGGTGAGCACCGGGCGCATCGGCGCAGAAGGCGCGCCCTTGCTGGTGATCGACCAACTGGTGGCCGACCCCGAGCGACTGGTGCGCAAGGCCGCGCAGCATGACTTCCAGCCGCAGGGCGCGATGTTCCCCGGCGTGCGGGCGCGTGCGCCCTTGGGCTACGAGCAATTCCTCGCCACCACGCTGAAGCCCTACCTGGACGATTTCTTCGGCCTGCCGCCGGGCAAGTTCGCCTTCCCGATGTGCCATTACTCGCTCGTCACCACGCCACCCGGGCAACTGGCGTTCCTCCAGCGCGTGCCGCACATAGATTCAGTAAGCGGCGACGGCCTGGCCACGGTGCATTACCTGTTCCACGGTCAGTGGGGCGGCACCGCGTTCTATCGCCATCGCCATACCGGCTACGAGTACGTCGACGAGTCCCGGCGCGAGGCGTACT
Source organism: Stenotrophomonas sp. (assembly GCA_036566925.1). Taxonomy (GTDB): domain Bacteria; phylum Pseudomonadota; class Gammaproteobacteria; order Xanthomonadales; family Xanthomonadaceae; genus Stenotrophomonas_A. Next base: position 129 of record DATCVI010000221.1, on the reverse strand, counting down.
TCCGCCGCCTCGAAGAGGAAAGCCAGGGGCGCGACGCGCCCGGCGGTGGCTACATTGGCGACGACACCGCGTTGTTCGAGCGGGTTGGCCAGGTCGAGGGCGTGTTCAACCGCCTGGTGGTGTATCGGC
>DATCVI010000220.1:0-15332 GCA_036566925.1 Stenotrophomonas sp. | reverse complement strand
GGTCCGGGCCATTCCCGGCAACAACTACGAGTTCACCCAGCCGGTGCAGATGCGCATGAACGAGCTGATCGCCGGTGTTCGCGCCGAGGTGGCGATCAAGTTGTACGGCGACGACCTGGAGCAGTTGGCGGCCATCGGCGGACAGATCGAGAAGGTCGCCGCTGGCATCGATGGCAGTGCCGACGTGGCGCTGGAGCAAATCACTGGCTTGCCGCTGATGACGATAACGCCCGACCTGGATGCGCTGGCCCGCCACGGCATTTCCATCGAGGATGTCCAACAGACCCTCTCGATAGCGCTGGGGGGTGCGAGCGCCGGCCAGGTGTTCGAAGGCGACCGCCGCTTCGACATCGTCGTGCGTTTGCCGGAAGCGATGCGCCAGAACCCGCGGACGCTTGCTTCTCTGCCGGTGGCTGTTCCGGCGAGCGGTGGAACCGAGCGCAGCTACGTGCCGCTGGGGCAACTGGCCAAGGTCGAGATCGCGCCCGGCCCCAACCAGGTCAGCCGCGAGAACGGCAAGCGCCGCGTGGTGATCACCAGCAACGTACGTGAGCGCGACCTGGGCTCGTTCGTGGAAGAACTGCGCGAGCGGGTCGCCGCCGAAGTGACGATGCCGGAAGGCTACTGGGTCGAATACGGTGGCACCTTCGAGCAGTTGATCTCGGCCAGCAAGCGCCTGTCGGTGGTCGTACCGGTGGTGCTGGTGATGATCTTCGGCTTGCTGTTCATGGCCTTCGGCTCGGGCAAGGATGCGTTGATCGTCTTCAGCGGTGTGCCGTTGGCGCTGACCGGCGGCGTGCTGGCCCTGGCCCTGCGCGGTATCCCGTTATCGATTTCGGCCGGTGTTGGCTTTATCGCGCTGTCCGGCGTGGCCGTGCTCAACGGCTTGGTGATGATCAGCTTCATCCGCAACCTGCGCGAGCAAGGTGCGCCCCTGGAAAGCGCGGTGCGCGAAGGTGCACTCACCCGCTTGCGCCCCGTGCTCATGACGGCGTTGGTGGCCAGCCTGGGCTTCCTGCCGATGGCGCTGAACGTGGGTGCCGGTGCCGAGGTGCAGCGTCCGCTGGCCACCGTGGTGATCGGGGGCATCGTCTCCTCGACGCTGTTGACCCTGCTGGTGTTGCCGGCGCTGTATCGCCTTATCCATCGGGATGAGGATGACGAACGCGGAGCGGCGGCATGACGATCAACCACTTCCCAATGCCGAAGGAGACTTCCTTGCGTAGATGGCAAATGCTTTTGTCCCTACTGGCGACACTGGCCCTGTTGTTGCTGCCCATGGCGGCCATCGCCCACGGCGTCAGCGAAGGCGACCAAGCATTTCTGGAAGGCAGTTCGGGCCGCCAGTTGCTGGCGTTCGCCTATCTCGGCGCCAAGCACATGTTTACCGGCTACGACCATTTATTGTTCCTGTTCGGCGTGGTGTTCTTCCTGTACCGCATGAAGGACGTGGCCATCTACGTGACGCTGTTCGCCGTCGGCCACAGCACCACCCTGCTGCTGGGCGTGTTGGCCGGGTTCCACGTCAATCCTTTCCTGATCGACGCGATCATCGGCCTGTCGGTGGTCTACAAGGCATTGGACAACCTCGGGGCCTTCCGGCGCTGGTTTGGCGTCCAGCCCAACAACAAGGTCGCAGTGTTGGTGTTCGGCCTGTTCCATGGGATGGGGTTGGCTACCAAGCTGCAGGACTTCTCCCTGTCCAGCGAAGGGCTGGTCGCCAACATGATCGCCTTCAACGTGGGCGTGGAGATCGGCCAATTGCTCGCGCTTGCCGCGATCCTGATCGTGATGGGCTTCTGGCGGCGCTCGCCACTGTTCGCCCGCCAGGCGTTCGGCGCCAACACCGTCCTCATGTCGGCGGGCTTCCTCCTGATTGGCTACCAGCTCACCGGCTATTTCGTTTCCTGATCGAGACCTTCCATGTCCATTACCTTGAACCAGCCTCTTCCAAGCACTGCGCGACTGCTGCGCGCCACCCTGATCGCGGCCGGCGTGGCCGCCGTGCTGCTCGTCACCGTCGTGATGCCGGCCGAATACGGCAAGGACCCGCTGGGCACCGGCCGCCTGCTGGGCCTCACACAGCTCAGTCAAGCTTCCGACGAAGCTGTCGGAACGGTGGCGAGCGCAACGACGGCCTCGCCTCCGGCGAGCACCGGCGATGCCAATGTCCGGTTGGCCGAAAAAGCCAAAGCCGCGTTCGGCGAGAACAAGGGCCAGTCGCTGGATGCCGCCGCCACTTCATTGACCACCGGCGAGCTGCGGCGCGACACGATGGCCATCACCCTGCCCCCCGGCAAAGGCGCCGAAATCAAGGCGCACCTGAAGCAAGGTGCCGGCGTGGTCTACCGCTGGAAGGCCAGCGGCGATGTCGCGGTCGACATGCATGGCGAGCGGCCCGACGTGAAGGGCGCCTGGACCAGCTACGCCGTCGAGCCCGCGCAGCGACAGGCGGAAGGGACCTTCATCGCCCCCTTCGACGGCACCCACGGCTGGTATTGGCAAAACCGCAGCGACCAGCCCGTCGATGTAGAAGTTGAAGTCGTCGGTTTCCAGGTTGATCTGTATCGCCCTTGATGTTGTTTCACCCACAAGCCACCCCGCGGTCATCGCGCCGCTCTGAAGGAGCTGTCCCATGAAGATCCATCACGTTCTGCTTGCCGGCCTCGTGGCCTCCGTCTCCGGCGCGGCGTTTGCCCATGACCCGAGCCTGCATGAGGAATACCAGAAGCCCAAGCCCACCGCCTGCGAGCACCTCAGCCAGCCGGGCAAGTACGACATCGACCTGGCCGATCCGACCACCAAGGCGCTGAAGGCGTCGTGCGACGGCAAGAAACAGGAAGCCACCAAGAAGTAATCTTGCACCGCACTGGCACGGCCCGAACGTCGGGCCGTGCTCTTGCGCGCCAATCCCGGCAGGAGAAGGGCCTTGATTGAAGTATTGAAGAATGTCGCCTTTCGCCGCCTGTTCGGGGCGCAGATCGTCGCTCTGGTCGGGACCGGCCTGGCTACGGTGGCGCTGGCCTTGCTGGCCTACGATCTTGCCGGTGCCCAGGCCGGGGCCGTGCTCGGAACGGCGCTGGCGATCAAGATGATTGTGTATGTCGTGCTGGCGCCCGTGTCCGGAGCAGTAGTGCCGCCGCGTCTGCGCAAGCCCGTCTTGATTGCGCTGGATCTGATCCGTGCCGCCGTCGCCTTGGCGCTGCCGTTCGTCAGCGAGATCTGGCAGGTGTACGTGCTTATCGCGCTATTGCAGTCGGCCTCGGCCTGTTTCACCCCTTTGTTCCAGTCGTTGATCCCCGAGATCCTCAAGGAGGAGCGTGACTATACGCGCGCGCTTTCTCTGTCCCGGCTGGCCTATGACCTGGAGAGTCTGCTCAGTCCGGCGCTCGCTGCCGCGCTACTGACGCTGATCAGCTTCCATGGCCTGTTCGCAGGCACTTCGGTTGGTTTCGTCCTTTCTGCACTGCTGGTCCTTTCGACACGCTTTCCGGTCATTGCCGATAAGCGGGGCGATGAAGGTCCCTACGCACGTGCCATTCGCGGGATGCGCATATATTTGCGCACCCCTCGCTTGCGCGGCTTGCTGGCATTGAACCTGGTGGCCGCGGCCGGCGGTGCGATGGTGTTCGTCAACACGGTCGTCGTGGTGCGCTCGGTCCTGCACGGGGGTGACCGGCAAGTGGCATGGGCATTGGCAGCCTTCGGGGGCGGGTCGATGCTCGTGGCGCTGCTGCTGCCCAAACTGCTGGACCGCGTGCCCGACCGGCGCATCATGTTGAGCGCCGCGATCGGCATGTGCGTGGTGCTTGCCGCCCTGCTCTGCGCGTGGTTGGCGACGCAAGGCAGCATCGGCTGGTCAGTTCTCATTCCGGCATGGCTCCTGCTTGGCATGAGCTACGCTGGCCTGGTCACCCCCGGCGGGCGCCTGCTGCGACGATCGGCGGAAGCTTCGGACCGGCCTTTCCTGTTTGCCGCACAGTTCTCGCTCTCGCACGTGTGCTGGCTCATTGCCTATCCGCTGGCCGGCATGGTCGGCGCACGTCTGGGAATGCCCATGGCCATTTCAGCGCTCGTGGTTCTTGCATTGGCGGGCGCTTGTTTCGCGTGGCGGGCATGGCCCCGCGATGATCCGGACGAACTGGCGCATAGCCACGACGACCTGCCGCCAGGACATCCACATCTGGCCGAGCACCCGGTGGAAAGCGGCAGCCACCGGCATCGGTATGTGATCGATCAGTTGCACGAGCGCTGGCCACGCTAGGGTCCGGCGCCGACGTTGCGCGCCCCGCTGCGGCGCCGATCGAGCGGCTACCACATGCCCATCACGGCGCTTGAATAAGGTGGAAGCCACCCGCAACAGGCCAATCCCATGGAACCTACCCACGATCAGAAGCTGCGCATCATCGAAGACATCCGCGAAGGCCGCTCGGTGACCGAAGAAGAAGCCAACTGGGCGATCAAGGCCGGCTATGCCGCCTACGGCGAGGACGGCGACCTCGATCTGTCGCAAGCCGGCCGCCACGCCTACGACAACAACCAGCTCTAGTTGCGCATGCACGCGCGCGTCACCGCGATTCTGTTGCCCTAGACACCTTGCAGTGTGTTTTGACGCGGAAGGTGTGCCATGTTCGACGAATCCAATCTGATGCCGCTGTTCTTCGGCGCCGTGGTGGTGCTGGTGGCGGTCGTCGTGTTGCTGGTGACGCGCGCGTTCACCAAGCGCAACAAACCCGGTGCCGATGTGCCACGCGAAGACGTGCCGAGGGAGTGACCCGGTGTCGGTTGGCGGGCCGCGATCTCCCGCAACCCCTCCTGACCGTGAACACCCCGGTGCAGGCGTGAGCCCACCCGGCTCGCTACAATCCCCGCCGCCAGTCCGGCCTAGCCGGCGGCCGGGGAAGCGCCTGTCGGGGACGGGCGAGCGCCAACCCAAACCACGCCCAGGCATGAGGCGCTTCGCACGCGGCTGGCCGAACCCGGCTCGCGTGCTCACCGCGTCCACCGCTCAGGCCTGGCACTGCGCCGGCAACGGCAGGCTCAACCTTGCGTCCCCACGGTCGTTAACCCCGGGGAGCTTTGTGGAACAGATCTCGACGTGATCGTTCAGCTTCGGCGTGACTTCCGCGCCGGTACCCATCGGGTGCTGGCGCCGATGACCGCCTCCTTCCTGCTGCTGTATGCCGCCGCCCTGGCCTGGGCCGGGCAGTGGCTGGGCGCGGGTCTGGCCGGCGCGCTGGCGGTGCTGGCCGGTTGGCGGTGCTGGCGCATGCGCAAGGCGCTGAACGCCGGTCCACAAGGGGCCTGGATCGCCGCGCTCAACGTCGCCGGCTGCCTGCTCGGCTGCTACTTCAGCAGCACCGCTGCACTGCCCTGGCTGGCGCCGGTCATCATGGTCAACTATTTCCTGTGCGACCCCCGGCGCGCAGTGCTGCTGAACGTGCCGCTGGTGCTGGTGCCGATCGTGCTGCCGGGGATGCTTACCAGCGTCGGCCACGCCGTCTCGGTCATCGTCGTTACCGTGCTGACGCTGGCCCTGGGCCTGGCCTTGTCGCTGCGCATCCAGGACGACCGCGTGCACCTGGAGGAGCTGGCCTCGCTCGACGCGCTGACCGGCCTGCCGAACCGCCGCATGCTCGAGCGCACCCTGACCCGGCAGATCGAAGAGCGCCGCGAGTACGAGCGCCTGAACGGGCTGATCATTCTCGACCTGGACCACTTCAAGGACATCAACGACCTCTACGGCCACGCCGCCGGCGACGCCGCGCTCGCCGACCTGGCGACGATCCTGCGCTTCGAGGTCCGCGACAACGACGAAGTCTTCCGTTTCGGCGGCGAAGAATTCGTGGTCCTGCTGCGCGCCGAGTCCCTGGCCGAACTCGAATTGGCCACCGAACGCCTGCGCCGCGCCATTCGTGGCGCCCTGCGCGGCCCCGGCGGCAAGATCACCGTCTCCCTGGGCGCGGCCCTGCACGCCGGCGAGACCCATTGGCAGGACTGGTTCTCACGCGCCGACGCCGCCTTGTACCTGGCCAAGAACAACGGGCGGGACAGCTACAGGATCGCCGATAACCTCTGATCGCCGGCTTGGGCTCAGGTAGGGGAGGAAATCCGGTACGACTTGCCAATCCGCTCGATGTTGGCAAAACCGAGCTTGCCCAGGTGCATCCCCGCCACCAACAGGCGGTCCGAGCTCACCCTATCCAAGAGCTTGGACCGAGTGCTGGCCGACAGCAGTTGATCCTGGTCGAACGCGATCGAGACCTCGGGCCGAGCTAGCTGGATCTCGGGAAAATGGACGATATCCCCCCATACCAGCAGGCTGCTGCCGCCGGATTCCAGGCGAAAACCGCTGTGCCCGGCGGTATGTCCCGGCAGGGGCACCGCCGTGATCCCTGGCAGCACTTCGCCGCCGGCGAACGTGCGCAGCCGTCCTCGATACGCGGCGAACACGTTGCGTGCGAGCAGGAAGTTTCCCCGCGCGCGCTCGCTGGCCCGACTGAGGTTGCCATCGTCTTCCCAGAACGAGACCTCGCGGGAATCAACCACCAGCTCGGCAGTGCCGAAGACGGGGGCGCCCGCCGCATCGAGCAGCCCTCCGACATGGTCGGGGTGTGCATGCGTCAGCATTATCGTATCCACCGCGGAAGGCAAAACGCCGGCCAGGGCGAGATTGGCCGCCAGTTTGCCTCCCCACTGCCTGTAGCCGCCGGCGCCTGCATCGATGAGGATCGTCCGGCCGCGGCCGCGAACCAGATAGGCATTGATGTGGATCGAAGCCGCATCGGCTATCCCCGCGTTTTCCTGCAACCTGGCAGCCTCGACCGGGTCGATATTCGAGAGCAGGTCCAGGCTGGCGGTCAGGTAACCATCGCTCAGCGCGGTGATCGAGAACTCGCCAAGCTGGCGATTTGGAAACAGCGGATTGTTCATACCGCTTCTACTCCGAGGTCAATTGCGCGCATATAGATCGGCCGACGCATGACCAAAGCAGCGAATCCGTGCAACAAGCCCGGTATGGCTACGGATGAGTACCCTGAGCGTCTTGTCCACGGGCATACACTCGCGGGCGATAAACATCGTGATATTGGGCATCAGGGTGCCCTCGCGCCCTTGCGGCCAACAGGGCTGCCACTGACCAGCTGCGCTGTCATCGGCGCGTAGAAATGGACGCCCTTCGGCGGATTTCCAACGACCGAGCCCGCGGCACGGCCCAGCCTCGCCAGCCAGCGCTGTTCGGGACGCTTTTCCAACGCCACCGCCCGCAACGTACAGGGCACCAGCCCCATCTCCAGCAGCGGCCCAGGACCGAGCTCACTCTCCACCAGATGCTCCCCTTCCCCGACGGCGGGGGCAGCACCTGGCGTAACGTAGAGATTGCGATGCCAATCGGTGATGTGTGCTTGCCAGCGCGCGAAATTGCCACCGCCCTTGTGCCGGTACTCGTCACTTTGCAGAACGTCCAGGTCGTCGATCGAGTGCACGGCCAGATAGGCCGGGCGACCGCTACTCAACGACTTGAAACGCTGCGAGCTGTGGAAGCCGCTCACTGAAATCAACGCCGGCAATTTTTCCAGGCTGTAGAAATCGTTCCACTCCGCCTCGGTGGCGGGATCGGAGAAACTACATTCGACGGTATAGATCACCAGCTCTCTCCTGCCCGAACCGTGCGCCCGGACTTATCGTTGATGTCCGGTGATGGTAGGTAGCCGACCCCACCGCGAAAATCGATAATTCGGCATGCTTCGATGACAAAAGATCAAGGCAAGCCAGGCCACCGTCTTGGACCAGGAACGCTCATGCGCCGCAAGATCCCCAGCAACACCGCCCTGGTAGCGTTCGAAGCGGCCGCTCGCCACGGCAGCTTCGCGCGTGCCGCGGATGAATTGTCGTTGACCGAAGGCGCGATCAGCCGGCAGATCGGCCGGCTGGAAACCTTTCTCGGCGTCACCCTGTTCGAGCGAATCGGCAATCGCGTCCGGCTTCTGCCACATGGCGAGCGCTATGCGATCCAGGTGCGCGAATTGCTCGACCAGTTGGATCGGGACAGCCAGTACCTGATGGGACAACCGGCCGACGGCGCGAGCCTGGACATTGCCGCCCTCCCGACATTCGCGATGCGCTGGCTGATCCCTCGCCTGCCTCGGTTCCGCCGGCAGCATCCGCGAATATCGGTGCATCTTGCCGAGCGTGCGGACCCGTTCGCACTGGTGGGGAGTGGGTTCGACGCCGCCTTGCACTTCGAGCATCCGGCCTGGACCGGCATGCGGACCTACCCGCTGTTGAACGAGGTCCTGGTGCCGGTCTGTCATCCCGCGCTGTTGGACAAGGGTGATGGCGCCGCTGCGCTGGACGCACTGCCACGCCTGCACCGACGCCAGAACCCGGACGCTTGGCGGCGGTACGCGGAGGAAACCGGGCTCTCACTGAGCAACGCCGCACTGGGGGAACGGTACGACCTGCATGCCATGCTCATCGAGGCCGCGCTGGCGGGCCTCGGCGTAGTTTTGGTGCCGCGCTTCTATGTCGAAACCGAACTGGCGCAAGGGCGATTGGTTGCCCCCTGGCCGGCGGGCAGAACTGTCTCCAAGACCTTCTGCCTGGTCCTGCCGGAACCTGTCGAGCTGAGCAGGGAACCCCTACGGATATTCGCTCAATGGATGCTGGACGAAGCCAGGCAGACCTGACACAAAAAAAGGCCCGGCGCGAGCCGCCGGGCCTGCCTCCAGAACGCTCAGCGCACCGCCAACGGTGCCTCCTGACCCATCGGCCCACGCCAGCCGCCCAGCGCCTTGTACACCGCCACCACGCCGACATTCACCTGTGCCTGCGCATCGGCCAAGGCATCATCGGCCTGGAGCTGCGTACGCTGGGCATCGAGCAAGGTCAGGAAATCCTCCGACCCTTCGCGATAGCGAATCTGCGCCAACGCCTCGGCCTTGCGCGCCGCATCGGCTTGCTCGGCCACGATCGCCAACCGCGCCTGCTGCCGCGCATAGGCCGTCAACGCGTTCTCGGTGTCCTCCAGCGCCAGCAGCACACTTTGCTCGTACTGCGCCAACGCACCATCGGCCTGGGCCTCGCTCGCCCTCAGGCGCGCCTTGACCGTACCGAAATCGAACGCCGCCCAGCTGATCGACGGCGTTACCGACCAGGCCTTGCTGGCGCTGTTGGTCAGTGAGCCGGCGTCGCCGGACAGGAAGCCGACGAAGCCGGTCAGGCTGATCCGCGGGAACAGATCGGCCGTGGCCACGCCTACCCGTGCTGTCGACGCCGCCAGCTCGCGTTCGGCCCGGCGCACGTCCGGCCGCTGCCGTAGCAGGTCGGCGGTGTCGCCCAATGGCAAGGCGCGCGCGAAGGCCGGTGTTGTCTGCGGCACCAGCAGCGCGTCCAGCGCGTTGGGCTGGCGCCCGACCAGCACCGCCAGGCGATGTCGGTACTGCGCCTGCGCCACTTCCAGCAGCGGGATGTCGGCCTCGATCGCCTTCAGGCGCGCGCGGCTGCTCTGCACGTCCAGCTCGCTGCCGGCGCCCAGCTCCCAACGCGTTTGCGTCAGCTGCTGGGTGTCGCGCAGGTTCACCAGCGTGTGCTGGGCCACCTCGATGCGCTTTTGCACACCACGCAACTCGAAATAGTTGCGCGCCACTTCCGCTGCAACAGTCACCTGCGCATCGGCCAGGCCCGCTTGTTGCGCGCCGAGGTCGGCGCGCGCCGCTTCGGCGGCACGGCGCTGGCGACCGAACAGGTCCAGTTCCCAGCGCGCATCGAAGCCGAGGCTGTAGCTTTCGCTGAGCACGCGATCGCCATCGGCAGTGGTCAGGTCCGGCTGCTTGCGGCGATCGTAATCGCCGCCGGCGGTGACGTGCGGCGCCTGGTCCAGGCGCTGCTCGACGAACACCGCACGGGCTTCCTTGACCCGTGCCATGGCAATGCGCAGGTCATGGTTGGCGACCAACGCATCACGCACCAATCCTTCCAGCACCGGGTCGTCGAACTGGCCCCACCACTGCCCGACCGGCGACTCCGCGCTGAAGGCCGGGTCCTGCGCGCCCTGCAATACCACGCTGGGCGCAGGGCTGGCCTTGTAGTCCGGGCCGACCGCACAACCGGCCAGGACAACCGCGGCGATGGCCGCGGTCAATGCCTGCCTGATCACCATGGCAAGGTTTCTCCGAGGTGGCTGAAGCTGCCGTTGGGACCGTCGTTGCCGATCAGCGCCAGCGCCACGCTGGTGCGCGCGCCTTCGGCAATTTCGAGCTCGCCCTCGCCTGCGTTCATGTCGGTCTTCACGTAGCCAGGGTGGATGGTGTTGACCTTCAGCGGGGTGTCGCGCAGCTCGTAGGCGAGCTGCACGGTCCACGCGTTCACCGCGCTCTTGGAGACGTTGTAGGCCGGCACCTTGAAGTCGTAGATCGGCGAGGCCGGATCGGTGTGCAGCGCAATCGAGCCGAGGATGCTCGACACGTTGACGATGCGCCCGGCCGGCGCGGCCTTCAGTAGCGGCAGGAACGCCTGGGTCACCGCGATCAGGGCGAACAGGTTGGTCTCGAAGGTCTTGCGCCAGGTGTCCAGGGTCTGCTCGGACGGCGCGCGGCCGAACTCGTCGAGCAGGATGCCGGCGTTGTTGACCAGGATGTCGAGGCGGCCGTAGCGCTCGCGCACCTCGGCCACGGCCGAGGCAATGCTCTTGCCGTCGGTCACGTCCAGGGTGATGGCCTCGACCGGCAGGCCCTCGGCCTTCAATATGGAAGCGGCGGCCTGCGCACGCTCGCCGTTGCGTCCGGCCAGCAGCGTGTGCACGCCCGCCTCGGCCAGCTGGCGCACGGTCTCCAGGCCGATGCCGCGGGTGGCGCCAGTGACCAGGGCGATCTTCTGTGAGTTGTTCATGGGTTGTCCTTGTGGGGAATGTGGATTCAGACGTGCTGGGCGTGTGCGTGGCCTTCTTCAGGCGGCGCATGCGAGACCAGCGGACGCCCGGCCAGCTTGCGCAGGGCGACGTAGAACACCGGGGTCAGGAACAGGCCGAACAGGGTGACGCCCAGCATGCCGGCGAACACCGTGATACCCGTGGCCGAGCGCACTTCGGCACCGGCGCCATGCGAGAACACCAGCGGCACGGTGCCGGCGATGAACGCGATCGAGGTCATCACGATCGGGCGCAGACGCAGGCGGCACGCTTCCAGCGCCGACTCGACGATGCCCTTGCCGCGCAGTTCCAGCTCGCGGGCAAATTCGACGATCAGGATCGCGTTCTTGCACGCCAGGCCCATCAGTACGACCAGGCCCACCTGCACGAACACGTTGTTGTCGCCGCCGGTGAGCCATACGCCGAACAGCGCGGAGAGCAACGTCATCGGCACGATCAGGATCACCGCCAGCGGCAGCGTCCAGCTTTCGTACAACGCAGCCAGTACCAGGAAGGCCAGCAGCACCGCCAGCGGGAACACCACCAGCGCGGCATTGCCCTGGGTCGACTGCTGGTAGCTGAGGTCGGTCCACTCGACTGCCATGCCATTGGGCAACACCTGCTTGGCCAGCTCCTCGACCTTGTGCATCGCTTCGGTCGAAGACAGCATCCGCGCATCGGCCTCGCCGGCCAGGTCGGCCGCCGGGTAACCGTTGTAGCGCAGCACCGGGTCGGGGCCGTAGGTCTGCTTGATCGTCACCATCGAGCCGATCGGCACCATCTCGCCACGGTCGTTGCGCGTGCGCAGGCGGGAAATGTCCTCCACGCTCTCGCGGAACGGCGCGTCGGCCTGGGCGATCACCTGCCAGGTACGGCCGAACTGGTTGAAGTCGTTGACGTAGGCCGAACCCAGGTAGGTCTGCAGGGTATCGAACAGTTCGGTCAGCGAAACGCCCTGCGCCTTGGCCTTGGCGCGGTCCACTTCGGCATCGAGCTGGGGCACGTTGGCCTGGTAGGTACCGATCGGATAAGCCATGCCCGGGGTCTGCGCGATCGCGCCCTGCATCGTATTGACTGCATTCTGCAGCGCGCCGTAGCCGAGGTTGCCGCGGTCCTCGATGAACAGCTGGTAGCCGTTACCGTTGCCGAGGCCAAGGATCGGCGGCGGCATGAACGAGAACGTCAGGCCCTCGCCGAGACCGGAGATCTTCTGGTTGATCTCGGCATTGATCTCCAGCGCCGAACGATGACGCTCGGAGAACGGCTTGAGCGGCAGGAACACCACGCCGGTGTTGGGCGTGTTGGTGAACTGCAGTGCGTTGAGGCCCGGGAAGGCGATGGCATGGGCCACGCCATCGGTGTGCATGGCGATGTCGGTGACCTTGCGCAGCAGCGCGTCGGTACGTTCGATCGAGGCACCTTCGGGCAGCTTGACGCCGGCAATCAGGTACATCTTGTCCTGGGTCGGGATGAAGCCACCCGGCACCGCCTTGAACATCACGCCGGTCACCAGCAGCAGGACCACGTACACCGCGAACACCATGCCGCGGCGGCCGAGGATGCGCGAGACCGCACCCTGATAACGCTCCGAGCTGCTCTTGAAGAAACGGTTGAACGGACGGAACACCCAGCCGAACAGCCGGTCGATCACGCGCGAGGGCGCATCCTTGGGCGCGTCATGCGAACGCAGCAGGCGCGCGGCCAGGGCCGGCGACAGGGTCAGCGAGTTGATCGCCGAGATCACCGTGGAGATCGCGATGGTGACCGCGAACTGCTTGTAGAACTGGCCGGTGACACCGGACAGGAACGCCATCGGCACGAACACCGCGCACAGCACCAGGGCAATGGCGATGATCGGCCCGGAGACCTCGCGCATGGCCTGGTGGGCAGCCGCCAGCGGCGTCAGCCCCTCCTCGATGTTGCGCTCTACGTTCTCCACCACCACGATCGCGTCGTCAACGACGATACCGATCGCCAGCACCAGGCCGAACAACGTCAACGTATTGATCGAGAAACCGAGCAGGTACAGCGCGCCAAAGGTGCCGACCACCGACACGGGCACCGCGATCAACGGAATGATCGAGGCACGCCAGGTCTGCAGGAACAGGATCACCACCAGTACCACCAGCAGGATGGCTTCGAGCAGGGTGTGGACCACCGCGCTGATCGAGTCGCGCACGAAGATGGTGGTGTCGTACACCGCTTCGTACTTGACGTCGTCGGGGAAGCGCTGGGTCAACTCGTCCATCTGCGCGATGACCTTGTCGCGGATCTCCAGGGCATTGGCGCCCGGCGCCTGGAAGATGCCGATGCCGACCGCGTTCTTGCCATCCAGCTGCGAGCGCAGGGTGTAGTCGCCCGCGCCCAGCTCCAGGCGCGCGACATCCGACAGCCGCACGATCTGACCGTCGCTGCCAGTCTTGAGGATGATGTCGCCGAATTCCTTCTCGGTCCGCAGGCGGCCCTGGGCGTTGATCAGGGTCAGGAACTTGCTGCTGGGCATGGGTTCGGCGCCGAGCTGGCCGGCCGAGACCTGCACGTTCTGCTCGCGCATCGCCGCCACCACGTCGCTGGCGGTCAGCCCGCGCGAGGCCACGCGCTCGGGGTCGAGCCAGGCACGCATGGCGTAGTCGCCACCGCCGAACACCTGCGCGTCGCCGACGCCGGAAATGCGCGCCAGCGCATCCTTGACGTGCAAGCGCGCGTAGTTGCGCAGGTACAAGGTGTCGTACTTGCCCTTGGGCGAAGTCAGGTGCACGACCATCAGGAAGGTCGGCGACTGCTTCTGCGTCGACACGCCCTGGCGGCGCACATCCTCGGGCAGGCGCGCCTGCGCCTGGGCGACACGGTTCTGCACCTTCACCGCGGCGTCGTCCGGATCAGTACCCGGGCGGAAGGTGATGGTCATCTGCAGCACGCCGTCGGAACCGGCGACCGACTTGATGTACATCATGTTCTCGACGCCATTGATCGCCTCTTCCAGAGGCGTGGCGACGGTCTCGGCGATGACCTTGGGGTTGGCGCCCGGGTACACCGTGCGCACCACCACCGAGGGCGGCACTACGTCGGGGTACTCGCCGATCGGCAGCATCGGGATGGCGATCAGGCCGGCGGCGAAAATAATGATCGACAGCACCGCGGCGAAGATCGGCCGGTCGATGAAGAATCTTGAAAAGTCCATGGGGAAAGGTCCTTGGGGTGGTATGGCCGGCATCGGATCGTGGATCCGGGCAGTGCCGGCCCAACGCCGGCCTCTTGCGGAGGCCGGCGCGTGGAGACGCCTACAGCGGTAGTGCCGGTCAGTTCATCGCAGTCTTGTTGGCTGCCGCCGGCGGCGTCGGCACCATCGAGATCGCCTTGGCGTCGACCGGCATGCCGGGCATGAAGATCTTCTGCACGCCGTCGATGATCACCCGGTCGCCGGCGGCCAGGCCGTTGCTGACAATGCGCAGGCCTTCGGCAGTACGGCCGAGCTGGACGTCGCGGCGCTGCGCCTTGCCGTCCTTGTCGACGACGTAGACGTACTTGCGGTCCTGGTCGGTGAGGATGGCCTTGTCGTCCACCAGCACCGCCTTGAACTCGCCGCTGCCGAGCAATTGCACGCGGGCGTACAGGCCCGGGGTGAAGTTGCGCTCGGCGTTGTCGAGCACCGCGCGCACGCGGATGGTGCCGGTGGTGGCGGCGATCTGGTTGTCGAGGAAGTCGACGCGGCCGCTGTGCGGATAGCCGTCCTCTCCCACCAGACCAATACGCACCGGCAGGCTGCCGTCGCGCTCGCTCGGGCGTTCACCGCTGCGGGCCATCTGGCCGTAGCGCAGGAAGGTCGCCTCATCGGCATCGAAGTAGACGAAGACCTTGTCCAGCGAGACCACCGTGGTCAACACGCTGGCGGCGTCACCGGCGCTGACCAGGTTGCCGGCGGTGACCAGGGCACGCCCGGCGCGGCCGTCGATCGGGGCGCGCACACGCGTCCAATCGAGGTTGAGGCGTGCGGTGGCGACGGCCGCTTCGGCGGCGAGCACGTCGGCGGCCGCCTGATCGGCGGCGGCCTTGCGCTGTTCCCAGGTCTCGGTCGAGATCGCCTGCTGGTCGGCCAGCTTGCGCGCACGCGAGGCCTCGCTACGGTTCAACTCGGCCTGGCTGCGGGCACGGGCCAGGGCGGCCTGGGCGCGATCCAGTTCGGCCTTGTAGCTGCGGT
The DNA here is from genome assembly GCA_036566925.1 of Stenotrophomonas sp. GTDB lineage: Bacteria > Pseudomonadota > Gammaproteobacteria > Xanthomonadales > Xanthomonadaceae > Stenotrophomonas_A. The sequence goes on along the minus strand of DATCVI010000220.1, from coordinate 228 downwards.
CGTCGATAGTGAAAAGGACGTCGCCCTTCTTCACTTCCTGACCTTCGGCGTAGTTGACCTTGTCGATGTAGCCGGACACGCGCGGGCGCAGTTCGACGCTTTCCACCGGCTCGATGCGGCCGGTGAACTCGTCCCACTGCGAAACCTGCTTGACCAGCACCGGTGCGGCGCCGACGGCCGGCGGCGGCGGCGCGCCCTGCTCGGCGGCCTGCGAGCCGCAGCCGGCCA
>DATCVI010000219.1:0-4000 GCA_036566925.1 Stenotrophomonas sp. | reverse complement strand
CGCCGACGATGCGCTTGATGTCGGCGATGGCCTGCTTGTCGAAACGCGCAATCCGTCGCGCCATGGTATCGACGAAAGCATCGAGCTCGGCATCAGGCAAGGCGCGGTTGACGTAACCGTAGCGCTCGGCGGTCGGGCCATCGATATCGTTGCCCGTGAGCAGCACTTCGAGTGCGCGACCACGACCTACCAGACGCGGCAAGCGCGACATCGGCCCGCCGCCGGGGACCAGGCCCGCGCCAATTTCCCATTGCGACAGCACTGCCTTCTCGCGGCTGGCGAAGCGCATGTCACTGGCAAGCGATAGTTCGCTGCCCACGCCGGTCGCGCGGCCGCGGATCATGGCGATCGACACCACCGGCGCCTTGCTGATGCGTACCAGCATGTCGGGGAGGGGTGGCAGTCCGGTGGCGCCATTGGGCAAACCGGTGGTGTCGGTCAGAGGCGGAACGAAGTCGTAGTGCGTAAGGAAGAAGTCCGGCACATCGCTGTCGAACACGACCACGCGCACGTGGGGATCGCTCTCCAGCGCGGTGACGACCTTGTTCAACTGCGGCATGGTCTTCGGGCCGTAGATGTTGTACGGCGGGTTATGGAAGGTCACGCGCCAATATTCCGGGGTCACGCGGGTGAGGCGAACCTGGTCTTCGGCATCGGTCGCCGAACGCTGTGTGGCGATGGAGCCTTGCTGCGCCCAGGCGGGCATGGCCAGGGCGAAGCCGGCAGCGACGATCGCCGCGGTAAGAAGGTGACGTTTCATGATGGCTCCGAGGCGTTGCGGGGCGGGAGGGAACGAGGTGTCAGCTGCCAACCTCAGCGCAGCGGCTTGAAGGTCGCGCGCAGTTCGTCGACGAACACCTCCGGCTGCTCCCACGCCGCGAAATGGCCACCTTTTTCAAGACGGTTGTAGTGGATGAGCTTCGGGTACGCGCGCTCGGTCCAGCTCTTGGGGGCCTGGTAAAGCTCGTCCGGGAACGCGCTCACGCCGACCGGGATCTGGATACCCTTTGGTGCGAAGAACGCCAGCTTGCTTTCCCAGTACAACCGTGCCGACGACACGGCGGTGTTGGTCAGCCAGTACAGCGTGACGTTGTCGAGCACGTCGTCGCGCGACAAGCCTTCGGGCTGTCCGGCGAAGACTCGTGCGATCAGGTCGTAGCTGCGCGCATCGTGATCCAGCATCCACGCCGCCAGGCCGACCGGGGAATCGGCCAGGGCGTAGAGGGTCTGCGGGCGGCCAGCCATCTCCTGGGCATAGCCCAGTCCGTGACGGTAGAAGAAGTCCAGCTGCTCGTAGGCTCGCTTTTCATCTGCGGAGAGGTTCGCGGGCGCAGGCTTGCGTGCGGCGAGTGCGGCATCGATATCCGCCGGTACCGTGGCCGGCATATTCGTGTGGATGCCTATCAGCTCCGGTGCCTTCAGCAGCGCCATCTGCTCGGTCACGGCATTTCCCCAGTCACCCCCCTGCGCCACGAAGCGGTCGTAGCCCAGTCGCTTCATCAGTACGACCCAGGCGCGGGCGATCCGGATCGGGTCCCAACCAGTCTCGGTGGGCTTCCCGGAGAATCCGTAACCCGGCAGCGACGGGATCACGACATCGAAGGCATCGGCGGCCTTGCCGCCATGCGCGGTCGGGTCGGTGAGCGGCCCGATGAGCTTCATCTGTTCGACGATCGAGCCCGGCCAGCCGTGCGTGATGATGATCGGCAACGCGTTGGGATGCTTGGAGCGAACGTGGATGAAGTGAATATCGACACCGTCGATATTGGTCACGAACTGCGGCGTCGCATCGAGCTTTGCCTGGAACCGGCGCCAGTCGTAGTCCTTGGCCCAATAGGCAGCCAGCGCCTTCAGCGTCGCAAGTTGCACACCCTGGGACTGGTCGTCGACGGCTTCCTTGTCGGGCCATTTCGTCGCTTCGATACGGTTTCTCAGGTCATCGAGCTGCGCCTGCGTTGCATGGAACTTGAAGGGACGGATGGAGGTGTCGGAGGTGGAGGCGGCTGCGGCGTTGCTGATGACGTTCATGGCGGACTCGGGCTGGGGGGAAGCGGACGCGATCCGGCAGGCGAGTAGCGCGGCTACCGGGATAGCGAGCGTGCACACACGGGTCAACGAGGCGACCATCGTCGTCAGCAAGGGGCGACCCTGCGAGATGGATATCGCGTCGCGGCGCGACGCATGCGGGGAATGGCAGGCGATCATGACGACTCCTCGAATTGGGATTCATGGCGGAAGAAGGCAGAGGCGGTGACCGGGATCGAGTCGGCCATGCGCAGTGCGCGTTGGCATCACACCAAGCGACATCGGCGAGGTCGATTACACCAAGGTGTCGCTCGATACCTTCGTATCCATTCGATGCGCAATTGGCATGTCATCGCGTGCCACTACGGCGCCGCCGATGACTTCTGCCATCTCAGGTCAACCTGTGCCCATGCGACACAGGCGGGGCGACACCTTCGTACGATTTGCAGCATTGAATCGCCGGCGTAGGGTCGATCCGCCCCCAACAACCGCAAGGTGATCCAGATGGAAGAGCAAGTCATCGTCGATTCCAGCTTCACGGCCATCGTTAATGCGCCGATCCACAAAGTCGACATTCCCGCGTGGTGTTTCAGCCTGCCCGACAAGGAATACCAGGGTTGTTCGCCGGCGCATGTGGCCGCCGGCGCGACCACGTCCGAAGACGGCCGCCGCATGTCGATCAACGTCGAGGTACTGGGCGGAGTCCCGATGGTGCAGCACTACGTCGAACAAATCTCCGAGCCTGGCCGGCTGGTACTGGATTCGGTATCCGACCTGTTCACCGCCGCGGGTCGCACGACGCTCCTGGTAATGTGGGAACTCAGCGTGCAGCCGCTGGACGCGGATCGCTGCACCTTCACCAATCACGTGCGTAGCCGCGCAACCCAGGAGTTCCTTGACTACCTGGCGCGCCAGGGCATCCCGTTCGAGCTATTCCGCGACCAGCGCCGGCCGATCAGCACCGCGCACAACAAGCAGGAGACCGAGTTCTTCGCCGCGAGCATCGAGCGCCACGCGTTACGCTCCGGCCGGCAGGGCTGAGCGTCGCCTCGTTCGTGTTCCCATCCCGGAGTGAGCCATGTCATCCAGTACCTATCGAAGTGAAAGCACGGCCCTGCTGCTCGTGGATCCGTACAACGATCTCCTGTCCGAGGGTGGCATTGCGTGGCCACGCTTGAAGGATGTCGCCGAAGCTGTCGGCCTGCTGGACAATCTCCGTTCGATCCACGCCGCCGCGCGCGCCGCGGGCATTCGCATCTTTGTGGTTCCGCACCATCAGTGGGAGTCCGGCGACTACGCGGGTTGGAAACACATCAACCCCACGCAGGAGGCGATCATGCGCCGGCATACGTTCGCCAAGGGCAGCTGGGGCGGTGAGTTCCATCCCGATTTCACGCCCCAGGAGGGAGACGTCCTCATCCAGCAGCACTGGGGGCAAAGCGGCTTCGCCAATACCGACCTGGACATGCGGCTGAAGCAACATGGCATCAGCCACGTCGTGATCGTCGGTCTACTGGCTAACTCATGTATCGAATCCACGGGTCGCTTCGCCATGGAGCTCGGCTACCACGTCACGCTGGTGCGCGACGCCACGGCAGCCTACTCGCAGGAGTTGATGCACGCCGCGCACGAGCTCAACGGCCCTACGTACGCGCACGCGATCGTCGATACGGCTGGGCTGCTCGCCGCACTGCCCCGTTGAGGGCCCGCGCTTGCCGAGCACGCCGGAGAGGGTTGCCTCACGCCGGCGCGCTCGGCAGCGCAAACGAGAAGGTCGCGCCACCGGAAGCGCCCGGCTCGGCCCAGAGCCGGCCGTGGTGGCTCTCAATGATGGTGCGGCTCACCGACAGGCCTACGCCCATGCCGTCGGCCTTGGTGGTGAAGAATGCTTCGAAGTACTGGTCCAGCTTCTGCGGATCCAGGCCGGTACCGGAGTCGCGCACGCTCAGGCACGCCCCTCCTTCAGCGCTGCGTT
>DATCVI010000218.1:0-9736 GCA_036566925.1 Stenotrophomonas sp. | reverse complement strand
GGCACCGCCGCTGCCGGCGCGCGGCGTGCTGGCGCTCGAGAACGAAGTATTGGAACGCGACGATGGCGCCCGCTTCGCCTGGCATGGCGTGGAAATCCGGCGCTGGCGCGGCGGCCTGCACCTGTTGCAGGCCCTGCCGGCCTGGCCGCAGGACTGGCAGGCCGACTGGGATGGCAGCGCACCCTTGCTACTGCCCGATGGCGGCAGCCTGGTCCTGCACAGCGCCGAAGGCTTCCCCACGCCACTGCAGGTGCGCGCACGGCGCGGCGGCGAGCGCCTGCGCCTGCCCGGCCGCGCGCATTCGCGCCCGCTCAAGCACCTGCTGCAGGAGTCGGCGCTGCCGCCCTGGCAGCGGAGCACGCTGCCATTGCTGTGGGACGGCGAAGAACTGCTGGCAGCCGGCGCCGAACTGATCTCGGCGCAACTGTCGCAGTGGTTGCGCGAGCACGACGCGCGCCTGCGCTGGCAGCCGCCGGAATTGACCGACCCGGCCGCGCCGCGCACACTTTAGCTATGCCCAAGACGTCCCCCAATGAGACCTCGCCGGTCGCGCGCTTCGAGCAATCGCTGGAAGAACTCGAGCAACTCGTCGCGAAGATGGAAGCCGGCGACCTCACGCTGGAACAATCGCTGAGCGCCTACGAGCGCGGCGTCGGCCTGTACCGCCAGTGCCAGCAAGCGCTGGAGCAAGCCGAGCTGCGGGTGAAGCTGCTGACCGACCCGGCCCAGCCGGACACGGCCGAAGCATTCGACCCGCCCCTCCATGGCGGCTGAGTTGTTCGAGCGCTGGCGCGCACGCACCGAGACCTGCCTCAACGCCTGCCTGCCCGATCCGGCCCTGGCCCCGCAGCGCCTGCATGCCGCCATGCGGCACGCCGCCACCGGCGGTGGCAAGCGCATGCGCCCGTTGCTGGTCTACGCCACCGGCCAGCTGCTGGGCGCCAACGCCACGCTGCTCGACGCCCCAGCGACGGCGGTTGAACTCGTGCATGCCTACTCGCTGGTCCACGACGACCTGCCGGCGATGGACGACGACGCCCTGCGCCGCGGCCGGCCCACCGTGCACATCGCCTTCGACGAAGCCACCGCCATCCTCGCCGGCGATGCCCTGCAGACGCGTGCCTTCGAAGTGCTGGCCGCCAGCGACGCACCCGCCGAACTGCGCGTGGCCTGGCTGCAGACCCTGGCGCACGCGTCCGGCGCCGCCGGCATGTGTGGCGGCCAGGCGCTTGATATCGATGCCACGGGCCAGCAGCAGACGCTGGCCGCACTGGAAACCATGCATGCCTTGAAGACCGGCGCATTGATCCGCGCTGCCGTGCGCATGGGCGCCCTGGCCGGCGGCGCCGACAGCGCCACGCTGGCACGACTGGACGCATTCGCCGCCGCCCTCGGTTTGGCCTTCCAGGTGCGCGACGACATCCTCGACATCGAAGCCGACTCGGCCCAGCTGGGCAAGACCGCCGGCAAGGACGCCGCGCAGCACAAGTCGACCTTCCCGGCACTGCTGGGCATGGACGGCGCGAAACAGCGCCTGGCCGAACTGAGCCGGCAGATGCAGCAAGCACTGGCAGATGACGGCGATGCGGCCGCACCGTTGCGTGCGTTGGCCCTGTTAGCGGTAGAACGCGCACACTGAGCGCGCGGCCGTTTCAACTACTCGGCATACCCGCTTTTCCCCGCACCTCGCGATGTACCGTCGGGCATCCGGGGGCAGGCCCCTTTCGGGACAATCGGCGACATGGATGTCGCCGATTAGCCCCCACGGACGGGTTCACGGCGTGTCCCGAAAGGGGCCTGCCCCCGGGTGCCGCACGTAGCAACCGAACAAACCTACTTGATCAATCGCAACGTAAACGGATAACGATAAGTCTCGCCGTTGTTCGCCTTGACCGCCGCAATGATGCAGAACACGATGTTCGCGATCCACACCAGCGTGGGCAGGAAGAACAGGATCCCGAACGAAATGATCGTCAGGATCACCGCGATCACGTAGGCAATACCGATCGTGATCTGGAAGTTCAGCGCTTCCTTGGACTGATCGATCACGAACGGCTTGGAAGGCGTAGCGTCCTTGTGGATCAACCACACGATCAACGCGCCCACGAACCAGGTCAGCGTGCCCAGCAAATGCGCAACCAACGCCAACGTGCGTTCGTCCTGCGGAGCGGCGGTCGTGATCGGTGGCGGCGGCGGCACAGCAGCGGAAGGGTCGTACTCGCTCATCTTTCGTTCCTTGGCATGAGAGGGGCCACGGCACTGTCGGCGCCCGGCCCCGATCCTGTCAAGGCATGCCGCCGGCGGGCTCAGCCCTCGCCGGCCACCGTCATCCCGTCCACCAGCACCGAGCCCACGTGCACGTGCGAACGGCGGTCGATGTCCGCGCCCACCGCCGCGATACGTTGGAACATCTCGCGCAGGTTGCCCGCCACGGTCACATTGTCGACCGGGTGGCTGATCGCTCCGTTCTCCACCAGGAAACCGCCGGCACCGCGCGAGTAATCGCCGGTCACCGCATTGACGCCCTGGCCCATCAGCTCGGTGACCAGCAATGCCCGCGGCAGCCCGGCCAGGATCGCCGCGAGGTCGGCCACGTTCGAGGACACGCGCAGGTTGTGCACGCCACCGGCATTGCCAGTGGTCTGCAGCCCCAACTTGCGCGCCGAATAGCTGCCGAGCACATAGCGCTGCAACGCCCCGCCCGACACCAGCGCCGAATCGCGCGTGGCCACGCCCTCGCCGTCGAACGCCGCCGAGCGCAGGCCGCCATACAAGTGCGGCAGCTCGTCGATATCGAGCCATTCGGGGAACAGGCGCTGGCCGACGCTGTCGAGCAGGAAGCTGGCGCGCCGGTACAGCGCGCCGCCGGACACGGCACCCAGCAGGTGCCCGATCAGCGAACGCGACACTTCCGGCGCGAAGACCACCGGCATCTGCGTGGTCGCCAGCGAGCGCGGCTGCAGGCGCGCCAGCGTGCGCTCGGCGGCGCGCCGGCCGATCGCCGCCGGCGATTCCAGATCCTCGCGCGCCAATGCACTGCTGTACCAGCCATCGCGCTGCATGTCCTCACCCTGGCCGGCGATCAGCGCGCAACCGATGGTGTAGTGGGTGGCGCGTTCGCGGCCGACGAAACCATGGGAATTGGCGTACACCGACAAGCTCGCGCTGCTGCCGACCGAGGCGCCGTCGGAATTTGCGATGCGCGGGTCGGCCTCGCGCCCGGCGGCCTCGCAGGCGAGCGCCAGGTCGACGGCGGCGTCGGCCTGCAACGCCCACGGATGCCAGCCGCCCAGGTCGGGGAACTCGCGCGCCATCAATGCCGGATCGGCCAGGCCGGAAGCGGGATCGTCCTCGGTGTAGCGCGCGATCGCGCAGGCCTGGGCCACGGTCGCCTCCAGGCTCGCTTCCTGCAGGTCGGCGGTGCTGGCGCTGCCCTTGCGATGGCCGAAATACACCGTCACCGCGATGCCGCGGTCGCGGGTGGATTCCACCGTCTCGACCTCGCCCAGGCGGACGTTGACGTCCAGGCCATGCTCCTCGCTGCAGCTGACTTCGGCCTGGCTGGCGCCGAGCGCGCGGGCGCGTTGCAGCAGCCGTTCGGAGAGCTCGGCCAGGCGGTCGAGGCTGGCCTGGCTGGTGTCGGCCGGGTGGAGATCGGGGGAGATCACGTTCAATGCTTTATCCTGTAGGGGTAGATGCCGCGCGCAAGGCGTGGCCGGGAAGCTTGGAAAGACGATGCGCGGACGTGACGAAGAAACCGGTGAATTCCTCGGCAGCAGCCGCAGCCAGCAACGGCGCGAGGCGCTGGAGGTATTGGCCCTGGGCGAAAAGCTGGTGGCGCTGACCCCGGCGCAGCTGGCGCGCCTGCCGGTGCCCGAATCGCTGCTGCCGCACATCGAAGAGACCCGCCGCATCACCGCGCATATTGCCCACAAGCGCCAGCTGGCGTTCCTGGCCAAGCAGATGCGCCGCGAAGACGACGAAACGCTGGAAGCACTGCGCGATGCGCTGGACGCCAACAGCGAGACCGCGCGCCGCGAAGTGGCGACGATGCACCGGATGGAACGCTGGCGCGAACGCCTGCTCGACGAAGGCGACGATGCCCTGGCCGAGCTGCTGGTGGAATTTCCGCAGGCCGATCGCCAGCACCTGCGCCAGCTGCTGCGCAACGCGCGCGAGGAAAAGCTGCGCAACAAGCCGCCGCGCGCCTACCGCGAAATCTTCCAGGTCTTGCGCGACCTGGCGCAAGCCGGCGGCAGCGCCGCGGGCGACGCCGACGAGGCGAGCGACGAACGCGACGACGACTGACGCCGGCGCCGCGACCCCGCGCGCCGACGCGTTGCAGTAGCCGCTCATCCGGCGCACAGCCTGCCCCCCGGCATCACGCGCCGTCAGGCCTGGGTGCCACCGACGGTGAGACCGTCGATCAGCAACGACGGCTGGCCCACGCCCACCGGCAAGCTCTGCCCATCTTTGCCACACACGCCGACGCCTTCGTCCAGCGCCAGGTCGTTGCCGACCATCCGCACCTTCTGCATCGTCTCCGGGCCATTGCCGATCAAGGTCGCACCCTTCACCGGCGCGGTGATCTTGCCGTCCTCGATCAAGTACGCCTCGGTGGCCGAAAACACATACTTGCCGCTGGTGATATCGACCTGACCGCCGCCGAAATTCACCGCGTACAGGCCCTTCTTCACCGAGCGGATCATTTCCTGCGGGTCGTGCTGGCCGGCGAGCATGTAGGTGTTGGTCATGCGCGGCATCGGCAAATGCGCGAAGGACTCGCGGCGGCCGTTGCCGGTCGGCGCCATGCCCATGAGGCGGGCGTTGAGCGTGTCCTGCATGTAGCCGACCAGGATGCCGTCCTCGATCAGCGTGGTGCAGTTCGTCGGGGTGCCTTCGTCGTCGACGTTGAGCGAGCCGCGCCGGCCCGGCAGGGTGCCGTCGTCGACGATGGTCACGCCGGGCGAGGCCACGCGCTGGCCGATGCGGCCGGCATACACGCTGGTGCCCTTGCGGTTGAAATCGCCTTCCAGGCCGTGGCCGACGGCCTCGTGCAGCAGCACGCCGGGCCAGCCAGGGCCGAGCACGACCGGCATGGTGCCGGCCGGGGCGGCGATCGCGTCCAGGTTGACCAGGGCCTGGCGCAGCGCCTCGCGCGCGAACGCTTCGGGACGGCCCTCGGCAAATAGTTCGGCGTAGCCGTAGCGGCCACCGCCACCGGCGTAGCCGCTCTCGCGTCGGCCGTCCTGCTCGACGATCACCTGTACGTTCAAGCGGACCAGCGGGCGCACGTCGGCGGCCAGGACGCCATCGCTGCGCGCGACCAGCATCGTGTCCACGCCGCCGGACAAGCTCACCATTACCTGCTTGACGCGCGGATCGGCCGCGCGCAGGGACTGGTCCAGGCGGCGCAACACCGACAGCTTGCTGTCGTTGTCGAGGTCGTCGATCGGATCGGTAGCCGGGTACAGCGCGCGCGCCTGACCGCGCACCAGCGCACGCGAAGGCTGCGCGCCGCCGTCACGCGAGATCGCCCGCGCCGATTGCGCTGCAGCCAACAACGCATCGCGCTGGATATCGTCGGAATAGGCAAACCCGGTCTTCTCGCCGGAGATCGCACGCACGCCGACACCCTGTTCGATGGAGTGGGCGCCATCCTTGACGATGCCGTCCTCCATGCTCCAGCTTTCGCGGCGCGAATGCTGGAAGTAGAGGTCGCCGAAATCCACACCGGGCCCAAGCAGAGCGCCAAAGGTGCGGTCGAGGTGTCCGGTATCGAGGCCGGCGGGAAGCAACAGCCGGGTTTCGGCCAGGGCGAGAGAAGATTCAGTCATGCGCTCAGGATGGGGGCCTGGCGCCGTCGGCACAAGCCGAGATCTGGCGAGACGGGCAAAAAACGCGCGACACTCGGCGCTGGATCGCCTACGCAGCCGCACCGACATGAAGTTGACCGCCTACGTGCTCGACGGCCACACCCTCGACATCCGCCCCGCCCCGCGCGAGCGCGACTGGATGGACGCCACCGACCAGCACTACGCCTATCGCTGCCTGCCGCTGGCCATTGCCAACTCACATGGCTGGGAGCTGTTGTGCCAGACCGGTTTCATGGCCGAGTGGACCGGCGGCAATGCGCTGGAGGATGTGCGCCTCTATCCCGACCCCGGCACGGTGGCACCGGCAGTGAGTCATTTCGGCTATGGCGTGCTCACTTTCCATGTGCCGTGCCTGTTCCAGACCGACACCGGCATCGACCTGATGGTCGGTGGCCCGGTGAACCGACCCAAGGACGGCATCGCCGGGCTTACCGGCATCGTCGAGACCGACTGGAGTCCGTACACCTTCACCATGAACTGGCGTTTCACTCGCCCCGGCCGCGTGCGCTTCCAGGCCGGCGAACCGTTCTGCCACCTGTTCCCGCTGCAACGGCACTTGCTCGATGAATGCAGCGCGCAATGGCGGCCGCTGTCCGAAGCGCCGGAACTCGAACGCCTGCACCAGCAATGGAACCAGAGCCGCGGGCAGTTTCTCCAGGATCTCAACGACCCGCAGTCGCCGGCCTCGCGCGAGCGCTGGCAGCGCGGTTATTTCCGTGGGGTAACCGGCGACAGCGCCACGCCCGAGCCCGGCCATCGCACCAAGTTGCGGTTGCCGCAGTTCGTGCGGGCGGCCAGTGAGGATCCTGCCGGCTGAAAGCTGTCGGGGCTTCAGCCCCGACACCCATCGCAGCCGATCAATCGCGCCGACGTGCCCCGGCATCGGCCGCCGGCTTCTTGGCATCGGCCTCGTCGCGGTCCACCACTTCCACCTTCGGGTCTTTCCAGGGGCCGGTCACGCGGTAGGTACGCGCACCCAGCTCGCCGAGCGGCTTGGCCAGCACCGCATTGGCCGCCGCGCCCACCGCCGCGCCGACCGGGCCACCGGCCACTGCGCCGACCACCGTCAGCAGGTTGCCCGATTTCGGGTGGACATCGATGGTCTGGTCGAACTGTTGCTGGCGCAGGTCGGCGGCGCCGCGAATGTCGATATCCGCCGCCGGCCCTTCAATGCGCACCTTGTCGGTCTGCGCCTGGCCGTTGCCAAAGCGCACCTGGCCGTCGACGCGATTGAAAGCGAAACCCTTGGAGAAGAAATCGCGGAAATCCAACATCAGCCGGCGCGGCAACTGCGCCACGCTGAGCAGGCCGAGCACGCGCCCGGCGCCGGGTTCGACTTCCAGCAACTGGCCATTGCGGGCGGCGACCTTGAGCGTGCCTTCCAGCGTGGCGAGCTTGAAGGCGGTCGGCGCACCCGGCCAGCCTGCGTCCAACAGCAACTCGCCCTCGCCCGCCCGCAACTGGCCGCCGAAGCCGAGGTCGCGCACCAGGTCGCCGAGGTTGCGGCTATCCAGCCGCGCCGACAGCCGCGTGGTAGCGGTCTCGCCCTTGCCGCGCCAGGCACCGGTCAGCGCGATGTCCTGGTCGGCCGAATGCAGTTGCAACTGGTCCAATTGCAGGCCGTCGGTGAGCCGGCGGGTGCGCAGCACGGCCTTGCCGAGGTTGAGCTTGCCCAGCTGCAGGTCGGCGACATCCAGCGCCAGCGGTGGAATGTTGGCCGGGTCGACTTCATCGACGGCACGACGCTGCGGTTCGGGCAGGGTCTGGGCAAGCGCACCGGTGCGGCTGGCGCTGTCATCGGCGGCCGCGTTGTCGGTGGCTGCGTCCGGCGCAGCCGCCGACTGCCAGTGCAGGCGCTGCAGGTCGCCACGCACGACCGCCCCGTCGGCGTTCGGTACCTGCAGGTTGCCCTGCAGCGAAGGGCCGTCGAGCTGCACATTGATCTGCTCGGCCTGCGGTTTCAGACGCAAGCGGGTTTGCGCGAACACCCCGCCGATCAGCAGTAACCGATCGGCCTGCACGTCGACCTGTTGCAGCGGCAGGCTGGCGCTGCCGTCGTCCTTGCCGCCGCGCGCCAGCGCGATCCAGTCCATCGCATCGAGCGATTCGGTGTGGCCGCTGACCACCAGGCCGTGCGCAGGCGGCGCCTCGCTCACGCGGTCGCTGCCCATGGCCACGCGCACGCCGGTCTGTTCGCCGCGCGTCACTGCTTTCAGCGCCACCAACTGGCCGAACGCCACATCGACTTCGCCGCTGCCCAGGGGCAGCGAAACATCGACCCGGGTCGGCAGCGCGCGCTCCTTCGGTTTGTCCAGCGGCGCGGGCAGGCCGAGCGTGGTCCCGACCAGGTCCGAATCCAGCCGCAAGTGGCTGGCCGGCGCCGGCTGGCCCGGTTGCACGCGTGGCAGGCTGACGCCGACCTGCCATTGCGAAGCGCCCTGCACGTACGGCCGCAGCCACTCCATCTGCGGCGCGCGGTCGAACAGGTCCTTGGCCTCGAGCAAGGACGAGAAGCTGGCTTCAAACGCCTGCGCGGGATCCTTCACCGGCGCACCGGCACGTAGGTCCAGCGTGCCCGGATTGCCGTTGTGGCGCACCGACAAGCCTTCGGCGGCAAAACCGTCGCTGCTGTAGCTGGCCTGGCCCTGGACCTGGTCGAAGGCCAGGTTCCAGCGTTTGTCGGCGAGCTTGGCGCCTTGCAGCGCGACCTGGCCCTTCAAGTGCCCACCCGTGCCGCCATGCAGCAGCAACAGCAGGTCGAACGAGGTATCGGTGGGGCCGCTGGCGACGAGGTTATCGAGGGTTTCGCCGTAGCTCTTGTGCAACGGGCTTTGGCGCAGCATCGCCAACAGCCTGGACGCATCGCTGCCGGTGTGGGCGCGCACGGAGAGCTGGCCCTCGGCGAAATCGGCGATGCCGGCGTCGAGCCGATCCACCGCCACGCCCGCCACCTCGCCCTTGCCCTGCAGCTCGAAGCCGTTGGCGATGAACGCGACGTCCGCATCGACCTTCTCCATCTGCGGCCAATCTGGCTGGAAACGGATCACGCCGTCGCGGATATGCCCGCGCGCTTCGAAGCGCCCTTCCTGGTGCTTGAACGGCCAATCGTCCAGGTCGCCGCTGACCAGCCCGGTGCCGCCGCTGACGGTGCCGCCGGCCAGGGCCATGTTGAGCCAGTCGATCGCCCGCTGGCTCATCTTGGAGTGGATCCAGAACTTCTTGGCCACTGGCACCGGGGCATCGTCGAGCTGGGCCGCCAGTTCCAGGCGCGGGCGGGTGCCGTCGGCCTGGAAGGTCATGCTGCCGCGCACGTTGGCGGCGTAATCCTGCGCCTGCACTCGCAGTGCCGCCGTTCCCACCTGCCAGCCGCTGCCTTCACGCCAGCCGACGATATCGCCGGCCAGCCGGACCTCGTGCAGCACGCCGAACCCGCTCGGCCAGTCGAAGCGCAACAACGCCGACGGGTTGGGCCGCAAGCGCACGCCGTCGGCGTCGCCGTCGAATTCGCCTTGCAGTCCGCTCAGGCCAGGCGAGCCGGCGACCGAGGCAAACGCCAGTTCGTCCAGCCGACCTTGTGCCTGCACTGGACCGCCCTGCTCGCCGACGACCTGCAACTGCCCCAGACGCAAGCTTGGCCTGGCGCCGCGCAGCCAGCGCCGCAGTCCGGGCTCGATCCTGTCGGTGAGGCTGAGTACCGCCAGCAACGGGGTGGCGTCGAGGTTGTGGCCGATCACCGCGAAGCGACGGCCGCCGGCAACGGTGAGCCCGTCCATCGGACGCACCTTGCCACCGGCGGTCACCCGCAGCAGCGGTGCGTCGAGACGCCAGCCTTCGGCCGTGCTGCGCCAACGCACGTTGGC
>DATCVI010000217.1:0-3307 GCA_036566925.1 Stenotrophomonas sp. | reverse complement strand
CGGCTCGGGTGGTCAGCTTGCCGGTGGAGCCGGTCAGGGTGAAGGACGGATCGAGGTGTTTTTCCAGCCAGTCGGCATCGCCACGCTCGTAGGCGGCGCAGATGTCGCGCTCGGCCTGTTGGATGGCAGCGATGTCGTCGGTGTCGCTAGCGAAAGCCAGCGATGGCGCCAACGTAGCCAGCATTAGCAGAAAGGCGATCGGTTTCATGGCGGTCTCGAGCCTGTAAAGGCCGCGGCCAGCGACGCGGCACCGGCACTGTACCTCGCACCCTGGCCGCCGCCTACTTGTGCCCTGTCCCGCTGCTCCAGCCAGAGCGCCCGGCGCTGCCACCCCAGTTGCGGTTCTCTTCATCGTCGCGCCTGGCGACCAACACGACCAGCACCACGATGATCACATAGATCCAGTACAGCGCCTTGCTCATGTGGATTCCCCCAGCACATTCGAGCGCAGCCACATCACCAGCGGCGGCAGCCAGATCAGCGCGATGCCCACCAACATGGCGCCAAAGCTGATCGAGTCCTGCAGGAGCATCAACCCTACGCTGCCGAAGATGCCGATCTGCGCAATGCCGAGCTCTCCCTCCTCTTCTTCGTCGTCTGTCCCTTCGCTGCGCGCCGCGGCGGCCACCTCCAGCGAAACAGAGAAAGCCTGGCTCACTGTCGCGGGAGGTACCGGCGTGGCCAGCGACCAGGTGATCTCTTGCGCTGATTCTTCGCAGGTCAGCTGCCGGCCGCCGTGCGCGTAGTCCGTCACCTGCCGACGGTCGCCACGGCGCACGCGCCAGTTGAAGGCCCCGAAGACGTCCTTGACGCGTGCCCCGTAGGTGTAGGTTCGCGACCACGTGCCGCCTTGGTAGCGGCAGCTGGCATCGCTCTGGGCATCGAACACCGGCCACTCGTCGCAGACCGCGACCAACTGCCAGCCCGTCTGGGTTTCCACCAGCCAGCGATAGCCCTGCTGGGCATCCAACAGCAGATATTCGGTCCACGCTGGCTCCGAAGCATCTTCGGGCACGTCGCAACGCAGGATGCCGATGACGGTGTACCTGGCTCCCGCGAGTTGACCGCTGGTGCCCAGAGGGAGACTGCTCTTGAAACGGGCGGTACGCTTGTGTGCTTCGATGACCTCGGCGCGTTCGCCACTGCAATCCACCACTGAGCCGCAGGCCGAACAGACCACCTGGGTCGCCACAGCCGCTGCCACACTGATCGGCGCGGCGCATTGGGGGCAGTCCAGGCTAAGCAACTGGCCGCGCACGCGGCCTGCGCTGGCGATTATCTCCTCGCGCGAACGCAGGGTCTGCGGGTCAAGCTTGAGGCGTTCGCCCGCCTGGCCCGCGTAGCACATCGGTACGTCGTCGGAGTAATCAAGCGTGGCGAAGGCGCGGCCGCCCCGCAGGTCGGCGCTGGCTACTTCCCAACCGTCGCCGGCATGCACCGGCAGTTCACCCTCGCCGCCGACGCAGCGACTGCGCCGCACATCGGCCACGGTGTACAGAACACCGCCGAGCTTGAGACGGGTGCCCACGGACAGGGCATCGAATGCCGGCAGCGGCATCGGGCTTTCGGTGCTGCCCGGCCGGGTCAGTGCATATTGCCCGGAGGCATCGGACAGCCAGCCGTGGCCCCCGGCATCGAACAACACATACCACTCATTCCAGCCGCCTTCGTCGTATTGCAAGCGCAGGCGGCCGATCACTTCGAAACTATGGCCCGCCAATGCTCCTCGGGTGCCAATCCGCACCGGAGAACCATCGTCCACGACCTCGGACAGCTGGCCGACGCGGCGCGCCGCGTCGGCATCGCGGGTAATCGTGCTTCGGCATGCGGGGCAGACCACCATCACCTGCCCCGGCGCCTGGCCGCCAACCATCGCCCCGCACTGCGGGCACAAGAAGTGCTGCATCGCGGTCAGCGCGCCAGGTTGCGCAGGATGTCGGCCTTGGTCGTGTCGTACTCCTGAGCGCTGATCAGTTCCAGGTCGAGCATGCGCTTGAGCTGCTGCAGACGCGCGACCGGATCGACACTGGCCTCGGAAGCAGCCGGCGCGGGGGGCGCAGCCGCCGGGGCCGACAGGCTCTGCGACATGCTGTTGGCAATCGCGGCACCGGCGGCCAGCCCGGCACCCACGCCCGCAATCCCGCCTTCGTTCTGCGCGGCCAGCGGTATGGCGGTGGCGGCTTGGTAACGCGTGAACTGGTTCAGATCGCCCGACATGCTGACGGCGATGCGCTTATCCAGGGCCTGCTGCAATTCCTCGGGGAGCGACACGCTTTCGACCGCGAAGTTTTCAAGCGCTACGCCATAGCGCTGGAATACGGGCGCCAGGCGCTCCTGCATCTTGCTCGACATCGCGGCCTGGTTGGCTGCAAGGTCGATGAAGGGCACCCCGCCGTTGCCGAGTGCGTCGGCCATGGTCGCTACCACCAGATTGCGCAACTGCGCTTCCAGATCCTCGACGGTGTATTCGGCGCGCGTGCCGGCCACTTCACGATAGAACAGTGCCGGGTCGGTCACCTTGTAGCTGTACACGCCGTGCGCGCGCACCCGCACCATGCCGAACTCGCTGTCGCGCAGGGTCACAGGCTGTGCAGTGCCCCAGCGTCGGCCCAGTTGCAAGCGGGTGGAGAAAAAGATGACATCCGACTTGAACGGTGATTCGAAGCCCTTGTCCCAGTGCTGAAGTGCGGTCAGCACCGGCAGCGTGCGAGTGGTCAAGGTGTACATGCCGGGCCCGAAGACATCGGCGATGCGACCTTCGTTGACGAAGATCGCCATCTGCGAATCGCGCACGGTGAGGCTGCCGCCGTACTGGATTTCCATGTCCTGCATGGGGAACCGCCAGGCGAGGACGCCGTCGCGTTCCTCCACCCACTGCAGGATATCGACGAACTGCTTGCGAATGAACGATCCAAAGCCCATGGTCGGTTTCCTTGCCGAAGTCAGGTCGTGGTGGAGCTAGGTAAGGCAGGCCGCGTTGACGATGCCCACGCCGAGCGAAGTGGCGCCCATCAGCCCGCCCATCGCGATGTTGCCGCTGTGGATCGCATCGTTCATGCCGCGCAACAGGCGCGCCATGACCATGTAGGCCAGCAACTGGACCCCCATGGCCGCCAGGGACCAGGCAAGGAACAGGTGCCAGGTCGCATGCAGGGCGATGCTGAAGGCGAGCGTGCAGCTGAAGCCAAGCAAGGCGCCGGCCAGAGATAAGGCGGCGGCGGCATTTCCCTGGTGGATCAGCTTCCATTCGTCAAAACGGGTGATGCGGGTATAGATGGCCAGGAAACCGGCGAGCATCGCCAGCGCG
>DATCVI010000216.1:0-17685 GCA_036566925.1 Stenotrophomonas sp. | reverse complement strand
CGTGTTGACACTGATCCCGCGCGCACCCAGTTCCTTGGCCAGGTAGCGCGTAAACACCTCGATCCCGCCCTTCATCATGGCGTAGGCCGAACTGCCCGGTAGCGCGAAACGCGCCAGGCCGCTGGAAATGTTGAGGATGCGGCCGCCGTCGGCAATCAACGGCAGCAGTGCCTGGGTCAGGAAATACGGGCCGCGCAGATGCACGGCCACCATTTCGTCGAACTGCGCCGGCGTGGTCTCGGCGATCGGTGCGTACAAGGCGGTGCCGGCGTTGTTCACCAGCGCATGCAGATGCGTGGCCTGCCACTGCGATAGCTGCGCGCGCAATGCTTCGACGAAGCCCGGCAATGCGGCCGGATCGGCGACATCGAATTGCAGTGCCGCTGCGCGTTGGCCCAGCGCCTGGATCTGCGCGACCACGGCCTGCGCCTCTTCGGCGTTGCTGCGGTAGGTCAGGACGATGTCGCTGCCGGCGTGCGCCAGCGCCAGGGCGCCGTTGCGGCCGAGGCCGCGGTTGCCGCCGGTGATCAGGGTGATGCGGGTGGTCGTGGTCATGGCAAGGCTCCAGTCGGGCGCGCTGTGCGCCGGGAGTACCAGAGTATTGAGCTTGACATGGACAATAAATCGCTCAAATCTGAGCTAACTGTTCAACAATTGAAAACAATCATGGATCTGGCGCAGTCGCTGCGAGCGTTCCAACGGGTGGTGGAGTTGGGCGGCTTTACCCGCGCCGCCGAATCCCTCGGCCTGCCCAAGGCCAGCGTGTCGATCGCGGTCCAGCAGCTGGAAGCGCGCCTGGGCACCCAACTCCTGCATCGCACTACCCGCCGCGTGCAGGCCACCGCCGATGGCCGCGCCTTCTACCAGCGCAGCCGCGATGTGTTGGCGGACATGGAAGAACTGCAAGCGATGTTCCAGACCGAAGGGCGGCAACTGCGCGGCCGCTTGCGGGTGGACATGGGCAGTGGCATGGCGCGCGCGTTCGTGCTGCCGCAGCTGCCGGCGTTCCTCGCGGCGCATCCGCAATTGGAAATCGAGCTCAGCGCTACTGACCGCCTGGTCGATGTAGTGCGCGAGGGCTTCGACTGCGTGCTGCGTGGCGGCCATCCACAGGACAGTGCGTTGGTGGCGCGAACGTTGGGGTCGATGCGCATCGTCAATTGCGCCAGTCCCGCCTATCTGGCGCAGCGCGGTGTTCCGCGCAGCCTTGAAGACCTCGCCGACCACGCCCTGGTGCATTACGTCAGCACGCTGGGGCAGCGGTCGGCGGGTTTCGAATATCGCAGTGGTGGCGAATACCGCCTGCTGCCGATGGGCGGTGCGGTTACGGTCAACAATGTCGAGGCCTACCACGCCGCCGCGCTGGCGGGGCTGGGCATTATCCAGGTGCCGCTGCTGAGCGTGCGCCAGGCGCTGGCGCAGGGAACGCTGGTCGAAGTGGTACCCGAACTGGTGGCCGAACCCATGCCGCTCACCCTGCTCTACGCCCAGCGCCGCCACCTGCCGCAGCGCGTGCGTGTGTTCATGGACTGGCTGGCCGAGCTGTTGGCGCCGCACCTGGATCCGCCGCTGCGCTAGCGCGGCGGATTCGTGCGACTCCCGCTACTTCCCATACTCCCAGTCATAAGGCGCAGCGGTCGCGCCCAGCACGAACTCGGTCAGTTCGGCGAAACCGTCCTCCGCGCGCACGTCGTTGCCCAGCATGAGCAGGCAGCGGCGCTGGCGCTGCAGGCACACCAGCATGTTGCCGGTGGTGTCGTTGTGGCCGCCCTTGAGGAAGCCGCGCCCTTGCGGTCCTTGGAACACCACCACGCCGAGGCCGGCGGCCAGGTCCTTGCGCCGCTGCGCCGGTGGTAGTTCCGGTTGCAAGGTCGGGAACTGGCTGCGCGTGGTGATCGCCAGTTGCGGGCGCAGCATCTCGGCGTAGCCAGCGGCGGTCAGGCCGCGGCCATCGACGAAGGCGGCGGCAAACTTCGCCAGGTCGGCGATGGTGGTGTCCATCGAACCGGCGGCGCGCACCTTGGAGCGGTCATCGTGCGGCTCCGGCTTGCCGTGCTCGTCCCAACCGTCGGCAATATTGGGCGCGAAATCGTCCCGCCATTTCAGCGCCGTGCGGGTCATGCCAAGTTCGGCGAACACCGCGTTGGTGCCCTGCCCCACGTCCAGGCCCAGGCCGCGTTCGAGCACGAATTGCAGCGTCGCCAGGCCATCGCCCGAATAGGCGTAGCGCGTGCCCGGGTCGAAATGGAAGTGCAGTTTTTCGTCAGGCTCGAGGAAGTTGAAATTGGCAAAGCCGCTGGAATGCTGCAGCAGCAGGCGCGGCGTCAGCCGCCGCCAGCGTTCGTCCAGCGCGGTCCAGTCGGTATAGCGGTTGACGATGTCTTCGCCGCCATACGAAGGCAGCGGCTGCGGCAGGTGGTCGGCAATGGAATCATCCAGCGAGAGCTTGCCGGCCTCGACCCAGCGCATCACCGTGTAGGCGAACACCGTCTTGGTCAGCGAGGCGCCGTACATCACGGTATCGGTGGTCAGCGGCTCACCCTGGGCGTTGCGTTTGCCGTAGGCCTGCACATACACCGGCTGGCCGCGGTCGATCACGGCCACTGCCAGTCCCTGGGCCGAGGTGCGCCGCATCACTTCGGCGACCTTCGCATCGATCTGTGCCGGCGTGGGCAGCGTACGCGCAGCGGCCGGATGGGAGGACAGCAACAGCAGGCAAAACAGACAGCCGATGACGGACTTCATGTCGCATCCTCCGCGGGTCGGCGGCCCCCTTGGCCACCCTGGCTTCACGCTAGCGCGCCGCCGGGCCGGCCCGCCCCTGCCGCAAGTCACGCGCTTGTGCCGCCCGCACGCACGCTCTAGGCTCGCACCGGCCCACCGTGCGGAACCTGCGATGACCCACAGCGACCCCTTCAGCGCCTTCCTCGATGGATATGCCGCGGCGGTACGCGCGCGCGATGTTGCCGCCTTCCTCGCGCTTTATGACGAGTCGCTGCATGTGTTCGACATGTGGCAGACCGCGCCGCTTACCGGCCTGTCCGCCTGGCGCGCGATGGCCGAGGGCTGGTTCGGCGGGCTCGGCGATGAAGTGGTGGTGGTGAGCTGGCGCCAGGCGCAGTCGCAGGTCGGCGGCGACCTGGCCAGCGGCCAGGCGATCCTCACCTTCGCCGCGCAGGCGCCCGATGGCAGCGTGCTGCGCGCGCTCGACAACCGCCTGAGCGTGACGCTGCGGCGCGGCGCGGGCGGCTGGAAGGTCGTCCACGAACATACCTCGGCGCCGATCGAACACGAGACCCTGGCGGCGGTGCTGAAACTACCCTGAGCCTTCGCGCGGCTTGCACCGGCTTGCCGGCACGCTGCCGCGCATGGCCTCGACCTTCCCGCCCAGCGTTGCCAGCCACGCGCTTCCCGCGCCCGTGCAGCCATGACCCGCGCCAACGACCCACACAACGCCCATGGCGCCGAAGTCGCCGCCGGCCTGCACGTGGACAGCTACAACCTGGCGCTGGTGCGCGCCGATGGCGAGGGCTTCGTCGGTGACCTCGCCAGCCAGACCGCGTTCCGCGAGCTGCTCGACCAGGCGCGCCGCAAGCAGCGCACCGCCAAAGATCCGTTCGGCAAGAAGCCAACCACCGAGCTCGGCAAGAAGGAGATCGACATGGTGCTGGTCGGCGGCGACGCCGATGCCGCGCACCTGGTGCATATCGCCATCGAACAGCATGCGCAGCGCTTGGTCGAGGTGACGCGTTGCTTCCTGTCGCAGCCGCAGTGGGCGTCGGTCGAGGCGATCGTATTGGGCGGCGGCTTCCCCGAAAGCCATTTCGGCGCGCTGTCGATCCGCCGTGCCGATCGCTTGCTGCGGCTGGCGCGGATCAAGGTTCGCCTGTACATCCTCGACCAGGACCCGGACGAAGCCGCCCTGCTCGGCTGGAGCACCCTGCTGCCGGCGGCGGCGCGCAAACATGCCGCCTACCTGGCGGTGGATATTGGCGGCACCAACCTGCGCTGCGGGCTGGTCGAACATCGCCTGGCCAAGGCCGCCGATGGCCACAAGGCGCGGGTGCTCGAACACATGCAGTGGCGTCATGCCGACGACGCGCCTGCGCGCGGCGAGGCGATCGCGCGGCTGGCCGGCATGCTCAACGGCCTCAATGCCCAGGCGCGCACGCTGGGCATCGACCTGGCGCCGTTCGTCGGCATTGCGGTGCCGGGCCAGATCGAGGCGGACGGCCATATCTCGCAAGGCGCCCAGAATCTGCCCGGCGACTGGGAAATGCCGTTCGACCTGCCCGGCGCGTTGGCCCAGCAACTCGATCGCATCGGCAAACAACGCCCGCAGGTGCTGCTGCACAACGATGCGGTGGTGCAGGGCCTGAGCCAGTGCCACGCGATGCGCAAGCATCGCCATTGGGGCATCTTTACCATCGGCACCGGGCTTGGCAACGCCAGTTACTCGCGGCTGTGAGCGTACACCGGTGACTGCGCGATAATCACCACGACCCCACTGCCGCGGAGCGAACGTGCGCGATTCCACCCTGGTCTTCTTCGTCACGCTGCACCTCAAGCCCGAGTGCATCGACGAATGGCGCACCGCCCTGGACGAATTGCTGCGCGACATGCAGCGCGAGCCGGCGTTCGTCTCCTGCCATCTAGACCGCGATGCGCAGGACTCCACGCGATTCACGCTCTACGAGCACTGGAACGAGGTCTCGGTGGAAGCGTTCCTGGCCCATCAGGCCACCGACTACCGCGATCGCTATGAAGCATTGCTGCCGCGATGGCTGCAGTCGCCGCGGCAGGCCCAGGTACTGTTGCCGCTACAGCGGTGGACGGCCGCAGGCTGAGTTCAACAGGCGTGGATAACGCAAGAATCCACGGCCACAGGCCAAATCGCTGCGTGCGGGCAGACTTTCGTAAATCCTTCCAAGCACAGCACACGGCATGAACAACCTGCCGCCGCAGAATCCGCTGCCGCGCTCTTGCGGCGCAGGTTTTCATGGAGCATGCCGTCATGTTGGATTGGAACGAATACCGCAAGGAACTCGGCAGCCGTATCGGCGAGCTCGGCAAGCTGAGCCCCGATACGCTGCGTGGCTACCAGACATTGTCCGGAGCCGGTGCCAAGACCGGCCACCTCGACGGCAAGACGCGCGAATTGATTGCGCTGGCGGTGGCAGTGACCACGCGCTGCGACGGCTGCATCGCCGTGCATACCGCAGTGGCGGCGAAAGAAGGCGCCACCCAGGAGGAAGTCGCCGAGGCGTTGGGCGTAGCGGTGGCGCTCAATGCCGGTGCTGCGCTGGTTTATTCGGCGCGGGTGATGGATGCGCTGAGCGGGGCTTGAGGCTGACGCTGGCTGGCTGCGGAGATTCCTGAGCCTGCTGATGCTTGCGGTCGAGGCTGAAGCCGCTCCTACAGGGCAATCGCGTGCGTCATGGTGATCGGGGAGGCTCAGCCTGCCCCGGCCATCGCCCGCAAGGTGATGCCGACCACGTAGGCCAGGTAGGTGCCGGTGGCATAACCCAAGGTGCCCAGCAACACGCCCACCGGCGCCAGCGCCGGATGGAAGGCCGCTGCCACCACCGGGGCCGAGGCCGGCCCGCCGATGTGCGACTGCGAGCCGATGGCGAAGTAGAAGAACGGCACGTTGAGCAGGCGGCCCAGGCCCCATAGCAAGCCGATGTGCACGCCGATCCAGATCAACCCGAGCAGGAACAACCACGGCCGGTCGAGCAGCGCCAGCAGGTCCATCTGCATGCCGATGCAGGCAATGAGGAAGTACAGCAGCAACGAGCCGATACGCGAGGCGCCCGCGCCTTCCAGCGTGCGCGCGCGGGTGAAGCTAAGGCCCAGGCCGCAGCTGGTCGACAGCACCACCACCCACACGAACGGCGAGTCCAGGCTGAAGCGCGAGGCCCAGGACACATTGGCATCGAACCAGGCCGACAGTGGCGCGGCAATGGCATGGGCCAGCCCGACCGCGCCGAAGGCCACGCCGACGATGATCATCAGATCGCTCAGCGACGGGATGCGTTCGTGCTCGGCCTGGAACGCGGCGATGCGCTCTTTCAACTCGTCCAGCGGGCGGGTATCGGCGCCAGTGCGCGCGTCGATCTTTTGCGCGCGGCCGGCCAGGAAGATAAGCGCGGCCATCCACACGTAGCCGACGCCGACATCGACCACGGCGAACTGGCCGAAAGTGGTGGCATCGACATTGAACACTTCGCGCATCGCCAGCATGTTCGCACCGCCGCCGATCCAGCTGCCAGCCAGCGCGGCCATGCCGGCCCAGGTATCGCCGGCGACCGTGGACGGATGCAGCCAGCGCATCAGCGCGAAGGCGACCACCGCACCGAGCATGATGCTGATCGAAGTGCCGACATACATCAGCACCAGTTTCGGCCCCAGCCGCATGATCGCCTTGATGTCCACCGCCAGCGTCAGCAGCACAAGTGCTGCTGGCAGCAGGATGTCGCGCGCGACCGGGTTGTAGAGACTCGTGTGCTGGCCATCGATCAGGCCGACAGTGTTGTAGATGCCGGGAATCAGGTAGCACAGCAGCAGTGCCGGCACGAAAGTGTAGAAGCGCTTCCACAGGCCTTGCTGGCGAGACGCAGTCCAGAACACCGCACCGAGGGTGGCGGCGATCAAGCCGAAGACGACGATGTCGTTCTGGATCAGGGCGGTGCTGGGTGGATTCATGCGGCTTCCCGACGGCTGGACGTTGCAACGACGCGGGGCCGGCGAAACCGGCCCCGCAAACACCACTTACTGGCCGATGTGGTCCTTCAACCAGGCATTGACGGTGTCGTGCCACAGGATCGAGTTCTGCGGCTTCAGAACCCAGTGGTTCTCGTCGGGGAAGTAGAGGAACTTGGATTCCACGCCCTTGCGCTGCGCCGCGGTGAAGGCGGCCAGGCCCTGTTCCACCGGAATGCGGAAATCCTGCTGCCCATGGATGACCAGGATGGGCTTGGTCCAATTCTTGACGTGGTTGACCGGGTTGAACTTCTCGTACTTGTCGGCGTTGTCCCACGGCGTGCCGCCGTTCTCCCATTCGCTGAACCACAGCTCCTCGGTGCTGTAGCCCATCATGCGATTGTCGAACACGCCGTCATGGTCGACCAGGCACTTCCACGGCTCGTTCCAGTTGCCGGCGATCCAATAAGTCATGAAACCGCCGTAGCTGGCACCGAGCGCGCAGGCCTTGTCGCCGTTGAGGAACTTGTACTGCTGCTGGGCCGAGGCCCAGCCCTTCTGCAGGTCTTCCAGCGGGCGGTCGCCCCAATGCTGGCTGATCGCATCAGTGAAAGCCTGGCCGTAACCGGTGGAGCCGTGGAAGTCGATCATCACTACCGCGTAGCCCTGGCCGGCATAGGTCTGCGGATTCCAGCGGTAGCTCCAGCCGTTGCCGAAGCTACCCTGGGGGCCGCCGTGGATCAGGAACGCCACCGGATACTTCTTGCCCGGCTTGTAGTTGTACGGCTTGACCACGTAGCCGTGCACGGTGTCGTTGTTCCAGCCCTTGAACTCGAATTGCTCGAAGTCGCCGAACTGCACATCCGGCAGCATCTCGGCCGCGCTCGGGGTGATCGCGCGCGCATTCTGCGCGGCGCTGTCGGCCACGAAAATCTGGTCGCCGCTCTTGAGCGAGTTGCGGGTGAACGCCAGCGTCTCACCGGCCAACACCGGCGAACCGACGCTGCCCTCGCCCACCAACTTGGTGGCCTGGCCGCTGGCGATATCGATCTTGAACAGCGGGTGCTCGCCCATCTCGTCGGCGCTGGTGTAGATGGCCTTGCCATCGGCGCTCAACACGATCTCGCCGGCCGAGCGATCCCAATCCGCGGCAATTTCGCGGGCCTTGCCGCTGGCCAGGTCGAGCGCCATCAGCGCGAAACGGTCGGCCTCGAAACCCGGGCGCTGCATCGCGCGGTAGTACAACGTCTTGCCGTCGGCGCTGAACACCGGACCGGCGTCCCAGGCCGGGTTGGCCTTGGTCAGGTTGACGGCAGCCTTGCTGCCGGCCGCATCAAGCTTGTAGAGGTCGAAGTTGGTCGACCACGGCTCCTGCCGCCCCGCCACGCGGATGCTGGCGACCACGCTCTTGCCATCCGGCGCCCATTCGAAATCATCGTTGCCGCCGAACGGCTTGGACGGCGCATCACCGGCGATCTTGGCGCTGATCGCGGTCGCAGTGCTCGCCTTGGCCTCGGCCTTGGGCAGCGGCGCGACGAACAGGGTGTTGCGGCGGCCATCGTTCCAGGTATCCCAGTGGCGCACGAACAGCGAATCGAACACCTTGCCGGTAGCCTTGCTGGCTTCCAGCGCATCGAGCTTCTTCTTGCTGCAGGCCAGGTCCGAGACGCAGTCCTGGAACACGCCGGCGCTGAACACGATGCGGTCGCCCTGCGGCGAAAGCTTGAAGCTATCCACATCGACCGGGAAATCGGTCAACTGGCGCGGCGTACCGCCCTCGGCCGGCATCGCATACAGCTGCTGGCTGCCGTTCTTGGCGCTGAGGAAGTACAGCGTCTGGCCATCACGCGAGAACGCGGGCGAATTGACGTTCCAATCCTCGGGGCTGATCTGCTTCGGCGGCGCCATGTCGCGCGTGCGCAGATCGCGGCGCCACAGGCTGTTGCTGGCCTTGGTCTTGTTCGCATCCATCACCCGCTTGGAGAACACCAGCACGCCGCCATCCGGGCTCAGCGTAGGCGCCGAGACCCGATCGAGCGACACCATGTCGCGCACATCGAAACCGCGTGCGGCGGCCAACGTAGGCAGGGCGGCCAGCAGGCACAGGGGCAGCAGGGCATGGCGAAGCTTCATGGGTTCTCCGGGGCTGGGACGGCAAACCTCCGATGGTAGGGGTGGGGGTTGGGCGGCGCCAAGGCCTAAGGTCATAGCAGCGATGGTTTGGTTGTTATCGGCGGCGGCCGGGGGCAGGCCCGTTTCGGGACACGCCGTGAACCCGTCCATGGGGGCTAATTGGCGACATCCATGTCGCCAATTGTCCCGAAACGGGCCTGCCCCCGACCACCCGACAGGTCGGCGCAAGTTGTGGGAAGAGAAAAAGCACCCTCATCCGGCCCGGTCGGGCCACCTTCTCCCGCAACGGGAGAAGGACAGCACACGCTGCGGGCGACTTATTTTCAGGTGGCAAAATGCATGCCGTCCTTCTCCCTCTGGGAGAAGGTGTCGCGACAGCGACGGATGAGGGCACTCTCCCCACACAAACGCGACCTTCTATCGGGTGTTCGGGGCCGGGCCCTTGCCCCGGGGGCGTTGGGCGACATGGACGTCGCCCAACGAGCCCTGCATGGATGCAGTACTTGGCGTCCCCCGGGGCAAGGGCCCGGCCCCGAACGCCGCACGGAAAAATAAAAAGTCCGAGCCTCAGGCCGCAAAAAAAAAGCCGCCCGAAGGCGG
Organism: Stenotrophomonas sp.; assembly: GCA_036566925.1. Lineage (GTDB taxonomy): Bacteria > Pseudomonadota > Gammaproteobacteria > Xanthomonadales > Xanthomonadaceae > Stenotrophomonas_A. The sequence continues at coordinate 8,250 of DATCVI010000216.1, read as the reverse complement.
CCTTAGCTGCAACGCAGCACGAAAAAAGAGTCAAATCTTCTCGCCGCGCCTGCCAGTCCGATACAACAACCAGCCCACCAGCGCCAACACGATCAACCCAATCCACTGGCTCAACTGGAACATCTCAGGCAACGCCAGCACATCGGCGCGCTTCCAGACGACGATCGGCACAGCGATGGCGATCCCGAGCAAGGCCTCGCCGGTGATCAAACCGGCAGAAAACAGCACGCCCGGACGATGCACCCGGTCCCGCCCCTCATCGTCATCTGCTTTGATCTTGTGGAAGCGCTCCACCAGATACGAAAGCAAGCCGCCGAGGAAGATCGGCACCATCAGTTCCAGCGGCAGGTAGATACCGATCGCCGCGGCCAGCACCGGCACGCGGAAGCGCGAGCCGCGCGACTTCAGCCACTCGTCCAGCGCGATAATCATCGCCCCCACCACTGCGCCGAGGCCGATCATCAGCCACGGCAGCTGACCACCAAACAGACCGCGCGCGACAGCGGCCATCAAATTGGCCTGAGGTGCCGCCAACGCGTTCGGATGCTCCGGCGTAGGCGCGCCGATGCCATAGCCATGCGCCAGCAAATTCAACACCGGCGCCATCACCAACGCGCACGAAAACGCGCCGATGCCCAGCATCAACTGCTGCTTCCACGGCGTCGCGCCGACCAGGTAGCCGGCCTTCAGGTCCTGCAGGTTGTCGCCCCCCACTGCCGCGGCGCAGCACACGACTGCGCCGATCATGATCGCCGCCACCGCGCCCAGCGGCGCACCGCCGGCGCCCACCGGGTTGAGTCCGCTCTTGCCCAGCAACAGCACCAGCACCGCCGAGGCGAACAGGATGGTGGAGATGGTGATGCCCGAAACCGGGTTGTTGGACGAGCCGATCAAGCCGGCCAGGTAGCCGGACACCGAGACGAACAGGAAACCGGCGGCAATCATGATCACCGTCATCGGGATCGACACGTGCCATTGCTGCACGATCGCCTGGTACAGGCCCAGCAGCGGCAGGGTGAAGGCGACCAGCGCCACCAGCATCCACTTCATCGGCAGGTCGCGCTCGGTTTCGGCGATCACCGTGGTCCCGGTGCTCTTGCGCGCGGCGGCGAAGCCGCTCTTGATGCCCGACAGCAGCGACTTGCGCAGCGAGAACAAGGTCCAGATACCACCGATCAGCATCGCCCCGACGCCGAGGTAGCGCATCTTCGCGCTCCAGATCGCGTACGCCGCATCGGCCGCCGAGGCACCGGCAATCGCGGTGGCCAGCGCCGGGTCGCTATTGGCGAAGAACGCCTGGTACAGCGGGATCGCGATGTGCCAGGACAGGATCGACCCGGACACCACCACGATGCCGACGTTCAAACCGACGATATAACCCACGCCCAGCAGGGCCGGCGACAGGTTGGTGCCGATGAACGCAGTCACCTTCGAGCTGCCGACAAACGCCGACTGCACCCAGGTATCGGGAATGATCCGCAGGCCGCTGGCCGCGGCCAACTTGACCACCGCACCGATCGCACCGGAAACCGCCAGGATCTTCAGCCCCGGCCCGGGGTTCTCGCCGGCCTTGAGTACCTCCGCCGCCGCCTTGCCCTCCGGGAACGGCAGCGGGTCCTCGACGATCATCGAGCGCCGCAGCGGCACCGAGAACAGCACCCCGAGCAAGCCGCCGAGACCGGCGATGCCGAGCACCCACCAGTACTTGAAGTCCGGCCAGTAGCCCATGATCACCAGCGCCGGGATGGTGAAGATCACACCGGCCGCGATCGACGAACCGGCCGAAGCGCCGGTCTGGACGATGTTGTTCTCCAGAATCGACCCACCGCCGAGCAGGCGCAGCACGCCCATCGAGACGACCGCCGCCGGAATCGCGGTGGCAATGGTCAGGCCCGCGAACAGGCCGAGATAGGCATTGGCCGCCGACAGCACCACGGCCAGGACGATCGCCAGCACCACGGCACGGAAAGTGAGCTGGCGCGGCTGCGCATCTTGGCTCATGAAAAACCCCCTGAAAGGAATGGCAAAAAAGCCGCCACACGCTAGCCGTTGGCGGCCTCCCCTGTCCAGTTGCGAGTGAAACGACACGCTTTGCCTTCTCTCGTCCCCACCCCAAAGGCCTCGCCTCCGATCCGTCGGGACCCGCTTTCCTCGCCGCCCGCGCAGCACTGTCGGGCGGCCGGGGGTAGGCCGTTTCGGGACCCTTGGCAACATGGATGTTGCCAAGGAGCCCCCAGGGATGGGTTCACGGCGTGTCCCGAAACGGCCTACCCCCGGCCGCCGCTCGCAAAACCACAAGCAGCCGACGCTTCCAAGCCAACTCACCAAGATCAGCAAACCCAACCCCCACCTATACTCCGCCTTTCGCCCAGCCGCCGGCCGCATGACCACCGCCCTCCCCGCCCTGCCCCGCAACGACGACTTCCTCGGCCACCCCAAAGGCGTCTACGTCTGCTTCTTCACCGAAATGTGGGAGCGCTTCTCCTTCTACGGCATGAAGGCGCTGCTGCTGCTCTATCTCACCAAGCACCACCTGTTCGGCGACCGCGCCGGCCTGGATCTGCTCGGCGCCTACGGCGGGCTGGTCTACTGCATGCCGGTCATCGGCGGCATGCTCGCCGACCGCTGGCTGGGCATGCGCAAGGCCGTGGTCTTCGGTAGCCTGCTGCTGGTACTCGGCCACATCGGCATGGCCTTCGAAGGCCACCCCGCCACCCACGTCGCCGGCAGCGTCGCCCGCGACCAGGGCGCACTCTCGATCACCTACCTCTCGCTGGCGCTGATCAGCGCCGGCGTCGGCTTCATGAAGCCCAATATCTCCACGATTGTCGGGCGCCTGTACGCCGAAGACGATCCGCGCCGCGACTCCGGCTTCTCGTTGTTCTACGCCGGCATCAACCTCGGCGCCCTGTTCGCTTCGCTGGTGTGCGGCTTCCTCGGCGAAGCCTATGGCTGGCGCTACGGCTTCGGCGCCGCCGGCATCGGCATGCTGCTCGGCCTGGGCATGTTCCTGTGGGGGCAGAAGTACCTGCACGGCCATGCCGAACCGCCGGCGCCGCATCTGCTGCGCAAGCGCATTGGCGGCGTTCCGCGCGAATGGCTCATCTACCTGGGCGGCGCGCTTGCGGTCCTGCCCATCGCCGTACTGATGTGGGCCGCCGCCAACGGCGTCGCCTCGCTCGGCGGCGAGATCAGCCTGGCGCTGATGCTGATGGTGGTGGTGCTCGGCGGCGTGCTGCTGTGGTTTGCCTGGTTCACCGGCGCCCGCTGCACGCCCGAACAGCGCCAGCAAATGTGGGCGCTGTTGGCGCTGATCTTCATGGCACTGGTGTTCTTCACCCTGTACGAGCAGACCTACGGCTCGTGGGTAACCTTCACCGACCGCCTCCTCACCAAGGACATCGTCCCCGCCCTGGTGATCCGCGATGGCACCCCGCTGCCGTGGTCGATCGCCTCGCTGGTGCTGGCGCCGCTGGGCTTCGTGGTGGCCGCGACAATGTCCGACCGCGACGCCGCCTCGCCCGCACCGCGCCTGCTGTTCGTCGGTGTGAGCGTGCTGATGCTGGTATTGCTGGTGCGCGACTGCATCGTGCTGCCGCAGACCGCCGGCTCGCTCACCTATCTTGGCGCGCTGTTCCTGGTGCTGCTGGCGCCGCTGTTCGCGGCCCTCTGGGCCTGGCTCGACCGCCGCGGCGCCGACCCGTCCAAGCCAGTGAAGTCTGCCTTCGGCCTGCTGTTCGCCGGCCTGTCATTCGTGCCGCTGGCACTGGCGGCGCAGCAGGTCGGCGCCACCGGCGCAATCGCCAGCGTGTGGTGGCTGGTGCTGGCCTACCTGGTGCTGGAAATCGGCGAGATGGCATTGGCCCCGGTCGGCCTCTCGGCAGTCACCCAGCTAGCGATGCCCCGCGTAGTGAGCCTGATGATGGGCACCTGGTTCCTGGCCACCGCCTTTTCCGAAGCCCTGGCCGCGCTGTTCGGCAAACTCGCGGCCATCGAAGTGCCCGAAGGCGGGCAGATGGACGTGGCCAGCGCCGCCGCCAGCTACGCCCACCTGTTCTGGCTGATGATGTGGATTGGCCTGGCCTGCGGCGTCCTTGCGCTGTTGTGCGCGCCGCTGCTGCGGCGCTGGATGCACGGGGTGCGTTGAAGCCTCAGTGTTGCGCCGCCGTCGCGCCGGCCTGTTGTCCACCGAGCGAGCGCGACAGGAATGCAAGCAGTTTGGTGTAGTACTCGCGCCGATGTTCCAAGGTGTAGAAGCCGTGGCCTTCGGTGTCGAAGTACAAGGTCTCCACCGGCACCCCGGCGCGCTGCAATGCCTCAGCCATCTTCTTGCTGTGGCGGATCGGCGCGCGCTCGTCCTTGCCACCTGCGGCCAGGAATACCGGCACCTTGATCTGAGCGGCCAGGTTTACCGGCGAGAATGGCGCCAACTGCGTCGGATCGCCGATCCACTCGGACAGGTAAGTCTCGCCGTATCGCGTTTCCTGCACATCGCCACGCTGGAACATCAGCGGCAAGTCGTAAATGCCCACGTAACCGGCTGCGCACTTGTACAGCCCCGGCTCCTTGGCCACGCCCATCAGCGCGGCATAGCCGCCATAACTGGCGCCGTAGATGCATATCCGTGCCGCATCGGCATAACCCTGTTCGATCGCCCAGCGCGTCGCATCGGTGACATCGTCCTGCATCGCCCGCCCCCATTGGCGTGCACCGGCCTGCTGGAAGGCGCGCCCATAGTTGGCCGAACCTCGGTAGTTCACCTGCAGCACGGCATAGCCGGCGGCCGCCAACATCTGCGCTTCGTCGTCGAACTCCCAGGTGTCGTAGATGCCGAACGGGCCACCGTGCGGCATCACCACCAGCGGCAGGCGCTTGCCCTCACTTCCGGCGGGACGGGTGAGGAAGCCGTGCAGGCCCAGGCCATCGCGCGCCTTCAGCGCAATCGCCTGCACGCTGCCGGCGCTCTCGGAGCTGATCCACTTGCGTCGCAGGAACAGGCTCTGCGCCTTGCGCGCCTGGGTATCGAACAGGAAGAACTGCCCGGGATTGCTGCCCGACCACGCCTGCACCAGCAACAGCCGGCCATCGCGCGTGCCCGAGGTGATCAGAACGCCCTCGTCGGGCATCGAACGCTCAAGCATGCGGTACTGGCGCGCCTCGGCGCCATTGGGATCGAAGAACTGCGTGCGTGCGCGGTCGGCTATGTACATCGCCCCCACCGGCACGTTGCTGCCGATGCGGTACAGGATCCGCGCCGGATCGGCGACCGCATCGCGCAACAGCACCTTGCGCTCGCCGCTGGCTGGGTTCCACGAAACGATGGAATCCGGTCCTTCCGGGTTCTCGACCTGCAGATAGGCCACGCTGTCGTCAACGGAAAATCCCAGTGCGCGTTCTATCCGATCGTTCTCGTGCTCGTCGTTTATCAGGCGCCAGTCGCCCTTGTCGTCGGCCCGGTAGTAGAGCTTGTTGACGTTGTCATCGCCCGCGCCGTGGGCAAAACGCACCTGACCGTGGTTATCGGTGGTGAAGGTGGCGCGCTTGACCGGGCTGCGCGTGATCATGCTGCGTTGGCCGCGGGTGACATCGATGCGCTCGGCGGTGCTGTACTTGAGATCGCGGCCGAATGGGGTCACCGAGACGATCGCGAAACGATCGTCCTGGGGCAAGGTGTCGTTGAGCTCCAAGAAGACGTCCTGGGCCTGGCTCTTCACCATCGGTGCGGCCGACTCCAGATCTTCGGCGCGGTAGCCGCCCAGCATGCGGAAGCGTCCACCGGTCGCGTCGATGGTGAAGAGCTCGCCGGTGCCATAGGGGGTATCGAGCACGCCGAACTTCTGTGCCACCGACAGCACCACCCGGTCGTCGCTCACCCAATCGAAACTGCTGACATGGGTATTGCGCGTCATCAGGAAATGGTTGCTGACCTGGCCGTCGGTACGCTTGACGATGACCAGCGCGGTGCGGTCTTCCAGCGGGACCGTGGCGGCGAAGTAGTTGCCGTCAGGCGACAGCTTCAGCTGCTCGTATTGGTCGCTCTTGAGGTATGCATCCACATCGACCTGCGCCCCGGCCTGGCCCATCGCACACAGCGCCAGGAGGCCGGTTACCCATACTCGCTTGAACATCGCATTGCCTCTCGTCAGCGAGTCAGTGTTGCGCCGCCGTCGCGCCGGCCTGTTGTCCACCGAGCGAGCGCGACAGGAATGCAAGCAGTTTGGTGTAGTACTCGCGCCGATGTTCCAAGGTATAGAAGCCATGCGCCTCGGTGCCGTAGTACAGCGTCTCCACCGGGACCCCGGCCTTCTGCAAGGCCGCTGCCATCTTCCTGGTGTGTTCGATCGGCGCACGCTCGTCTTCGCCGCCGGCGGCGAGGAAGACCGGGACCTTGATGCGGTCGGCGAGATTGGTGGGGGAAGTGGCGGCGAGCGTTGCCGGGTCGCCGAGCCATTCGCGCAGCCAAGTTTCGCCGGACTTGGTTTCTTGCGCCACGCCGCGCGAAAAACGCATCGGCAAATCGTATACGCCGACGTAACCGGCCGCGCACTTGTACAGCCCCGGCTCCTTGGCCACACCCATCAGCGCGGCGTAACCACCGTAGCTCGCGCCATAGATACAGATGCGATTCGCATCGGCATGGCCCTGGGCGATCGCCCAACGGGTGGCGTCGGTGACGTCGTCCTGCATGGCCAGCCCCCACTGCTGCGCACCGGCCTGCTCAAAGGCGCGACCGTAGTTCGACGATCCCCGATAGTTGACCTGCAGCACCGCGTATCCGGCGGCCGCCAGCATCTGCGTCTCCAGATCGTAGCTCCAACTGTCGTGCTCACCAAACGGGCCGCCGTGTGGCAACACCACCATCGGCAATGCCTTGCCTTCGCTGCCCCGCGGACGAGTCAGGAAGCCGTGCAGTTCGAGGCCATCGCGCGCCTTGAAGCTGACGCCCGTTACCTGCGCCGCCTTGGCCGGATCCACCCAGTCGCGCCGAGTGATCACATGCTCGGCACGCTTCGCTTGCGTATCGAACAGATAAAACTCGCCCGGGTCGCTGTCGGACCAGACCTCCAACAGCAACTGGCGCGCGTCACGCGTGCCCGAGGTAATCATGACCGCGGCACCGCCAAATGCGGCTTCCAGGGAATGGTACTGACGGGCATCTGCGCCCTGTTCGTCGAAGAAGCGTGTATGCGGACGGTCGGTGAGAATCATGGCGCCGATCGGAACCTGGGTGCCGAGCCGGTACAGGATACGTCCCGGGTCGGCGACTGAATCGCGCAGCATGACCTTGCGCTCGTTGGACGCTATGTTCCAGGCAACGATCGAGTCGGGGCCGCGCGTATTCTCGACCCGCAGGTAAGCGGTTTTATTGTCTTCGGAAAAGCCGATGGGCCACTCGACGTGTTGGGTATCGCGCTCGTCGTTGATCAGCCGCCAGTCGCTTCCCTGCCCATCCCGGTAGTACAGCTTGTTGGCATTGTCGCTCGCTGCGCCGTAAGCGAAGCGCACTTCGCCCTGGTTGTCGGTGGCAAAGCCCGCCTGCTGGATCGGCGAACGCGCCATCGTGACGCGGCGGCCGCTGTTGACGTCCATGCGGTCAGCCGTGCTGAAGGTAATGTCGTCGGAGAACGGCGTGATCGAGACGATCACGTTGCGCTCGTCGCTCGGCAGGACGTCGGTGAGTTGGGCATACACCTTCTCGTAACCCTTCTTGGGCTTGATGTGCGTCCCCACGCCGCCGTCGTCCACCCGGAACCCGACCAGAATTTCCGAGCGCCCGCTGTCGGCATTGACCGCGAAAAGTTCGCCGGTCGAATAGGGCCGGTCGATGCTGCCGAACTTCTGCGCCACGTCGAGCAGGACGCGGTTGTCGTTGGCCCAGAAGAAGTTGCCGACGTGCGTGTTCTTGCCCATCGCAAATGAGCCGGTGATCTTTCCGTCCTTGCGCCGCAGGATCGCCAGTGCGGTGCGATCTTCCAATGGCACGGTCGCGGCGAAGTACTGCCCGTCGGGAGAAATCTTCAAATCCTCGAACTGGTCGTCACGCAGATACGCTTCCAGGTCGACCTGGGCGTGTGCCGGGACGGCGAATACACACAGCACCACCAGCGCGACAGCGCACAGACTTGACTTCATCGTTTTCCCCTTCCTGACGGGTGTCGAACCCGGGCCACCGCACCCCTCGGGCCCCGGCGCGGTGGCTCGCCGCGGGCCGCGCCACCCTACCAATTTCACAACCCGGCAACAATGCGC
>DATCVI010000215.1:0-25838 GCA_036566925.1 Stenotrophomonas sp. | reverse complement strand
GGGCGGCGCCAGTGTCGGTGCTGGCCGGGGCCGGCGCAGCCGCCGCTTCGGCGGCCTTGCGCTCGGCTTCGACGCGGTCGCGCGCGGCCTGTTCTTCCTGGCGCTTGCGATTCAGTTCTTCGGCGCGCGCACGGTCCACTTCGGCCAGGTGCTGCTGCTCGGCCAGGTTGCGCGCGCGCGAGGCTTCAAGCTTGCGCAGGATCTCGGCGCGCTCGTCGTTGACGCCACCTGAGGGTGCGGACGGCGCGCGCGGCGGAGCTAGGGGCGCAGCGGGAGCCGCGCTGGGCGCCGGTGCCGGCGTCGCGGCGACAGGCGCCACCTCAGCTTCCGGGGCCTTCACGTAGGTACGCTTCTGCCGCACTTCCACGTTCACCGTGGTCTTGCTGCGACCGGCGCTCACCGTCACTTCCTGCAGCTTGCGCCGGTTCAAGGTGATCTTCTTCGGCGCCTCGCCCTCGGCCTCGGCCGGGACTTCGGACTTGCCGTGGGTACGGCGCAGGAAGCCGAGAAGCTTCATCTTCTCGGTGCTGGTCACGACCTGGTCGGGACCGCTGAACTTCATGCCGGCCGTGGCCAGCTGTTCCAGCAGTTTCTCGACCGGCGTGTTGACCAGTTCGGCAAGCTTACGGATGGTGGTTTGCTGCGACATTCGGATCCTATGATCTGGTTGGCGCCCCCTCGCCCAGAGCAAGGGAAGCGCAGATTCTAAGCCCTGATCGGTTCAGGGCGCGTTTCATCGCCGGCTCATTCGCCGCGCTCCAAGCGGGCGATCTCCTCGGCGCGGGCTGACAGGATCAGCGCGGCGGCGCGCTGGGCGGTCATGCCCTCGATTCCGAAATCGACGATTTCGTCGGCGGCCAGGTCGGACAAGTCCTCGCTGGTGCGCACGCCATGGCTGGCCAGGGCGTAGGCGGTGGCCTCGTCCATGCCTTCCAGGGCCAGCAGGTCCTCGGCCGGCTGGTGCTCGTCCAGCACCTCTTCCTCGGCCAGGGCGGCATTGAGCAGGGCGTCGCGGGCGCGGGCGCGCAGTTCCTCGACGATGTCCTCGTCGAAGCCCTCCACCGCCAGCAGCTCGCCGACCGGCACGTAGGCGATTTCCTCGACCGTGCTGAAGCCTTCGGCCACCAGGATGCCGGCGATTTCCTCGTCCACTTCCAGCTTTTCCATGAACAGCTGGCGGGCCGCGGCCTGCTCGGCTTCGCTCTTGGCCTGGACCTGGTCGGCGGTCATCACGTTGAGCTGCCAGCCGGTCAGTCGGCTGGCCAGGCGCACGTTCTGGCCGCCCTTGCCGATCGCCTGGGCCAGGCGGTCTTCGGCCACGGCCAGGTCCATCGAATGCTTTTCTTCATCGACGATGATCGACTGGACTTCAGCCGGCGCCATGGCGTTGATGACGAAGTTGGCCGGGTTCTCGTTCCACAGCACGATGTCCACGCGCTCGCCGTTGAGCTCGTTGGACACGGCCTGCACGCGCGAACCTCGCATGCCGATGCAGGCACCGATCGGATCGGTGCGGCTGTCGTGGGCGATCACCGCGATCTTGGCGCGGTCGCCCGGGTCGCGGGCACAGCCCTTGATCTCGACCAGGCCCTGGCCGACTTCCGGCACTTCGAGCTTGAACAGCTCGATCATGAATTCGGGTGCGGCGCGGCTGATGAACAGCTGCGGGCCACGCGGTTCCGAGCGCACTTCGGCCAGGTAGCCGCGGACGCGGTCGCCGGCGCGCAGCACGTCGCGCGGGATGCCCTTGTCCTTGGGGATGAAGCCTTCGGCATTGCCACCGAGGTCGACATAGATATTGCCGCGCTCGGCACGCTTGACCACGCCGGTGATCAGCTCGCCGACGCGGTCCTTCCAGGCGTCCACGACCTGCTGGCGCTCGGCTTCGCGCACGCGCTGGACGATGACCTGCTTGGCGGCCTGGGCGGCGATGCGGCCGAAGTCCGGGTTTTCGATCTGCTCTTCGATGTAGTCGCCGATTTCCACGCCGTCGGCTTCGTCGACCGCGTCCATCATGCGGATCTGGCGATCCGGCGAATCCATCACCACATCGTCGGCCACCACTTCCCAGCGGCGGTAGGTTTCGTAGTTGCCGTCCTTGTGGTCGATCGACACGCGGGTCAGCACGTCCTGGTCGGGGTAGCGCTTCTTCGCCGCCGAAGCCAGCGCGGCTTCGATCGCTTCGAAGATCACTTCACGCGGTACGCCTTTTTCATTGGCCACCGCGTCCACTACCAGCAAAAGTTCCTTGCTCATTTGGTCACTCCGCGCGCGGCTTCTTGGCCGCCGACTCGTTGGATGGTTTCTTGTTGCCCTGGCCCGGCTTCTTCGGACCCGGCTTGTTCGGTTTTTGCGGCGCCAGCCCCAGCGCGACCCAATCCGGCAGGATCCGCGCCTTGTCGATGTTGTCGAAGGCCACCACGACTTCGGCGCCCTCCACGGCCAACACGACCTCGCCGGCGGCCTCGTCGACCCGCACGATCTCGCCCTGGAAGCGGCGGCGGTTGTTCTGCGCCAGCTTCAACCCAAGCTTGACCGACTCGCCGGCATGGCGGCCGAACTGGGCCAGGGTGAACAGCGGCCGGTCCACGCCCGGCGAGGAAACTTCCAGGGTGTAGTTGCCGCTGATCGGGTCTTCGACGTCGAGCTGGGCCGACACTTCCCGGCTGACGCGCTCGCAGTCGTCGATGTTGACCATGCGCTCGGGCTGCTCGGCCAGCGGCACGTCGATGTACAGGCGCAACGTAGCGCTGCCCGGCGCCGGCAGGTACTCGGCGCCCAACAGCTCCAGCCCCAACGCCTCGACGGTGGGTGCCAGCAGGTCGGCGATTTCAGTTGCCTTGTCGCTCACAGCTGCCCTCGGTAAATGGGGATGGCCCCGGCGGAACTCCAGCCCCGGGAAAACAACAAGGGGCCCAACGGGCCCCTTGCGAGTGTGCCGGCCTCTGGGGCCGGCGCGGCAGCGGGAACGTGGCTGCCACCAATCGGATCCAGCGACCCGGCCCTAGTCGAGCCGGTCGGGTTCCGCCAGCGGAAGCCGGGTCCCAGCCGATCGCCCGAGGCGCCGGCCCTGAAACGCTTTCCGCAAGAGCCGGTATGTTACGTCCTGCCCTACCCCCTGGCAACCCTGAGGGCACTCGGCCGCCAGAGCACGCTCACAGGCCGGAGGGAAATGTCTCCGGCACCCCGGCATGCACCGGCGCGATGCCGCCCTCCGCGGTGACGGGCCCGGTCCGGTCGAACCAGGCATAGGCATCGAACTGCTCGGGCAGCCGCACCTGGGCGTAGTGGCTGTGGAACTCGGTTTGCGGCAAGTAAAGGACGCCGATGAACCGTTGCAGCCATTCGTCTGCCAAGGCACGCCGCAGCGCATCGTGCACACCCGGTCGCAGGTCGAGCAGGAAGCGCGGCACCCCGGTGGCATGGCAGAGATACTCGACGCTGCCCGGGCGTGAGGGCCGGACAACTTTGACCTCCATCGCGCCGTCCCATTGGCTGGCGGCCGCCACGAAGCCGTCGTGGGTGCCGAAGCCCACCAGCGCAGCGCCCGTGCCGAAACGCTCGCGGCACAGCTGGCCGATATTCAGTTCACCGCGCGCACTGCCCATCTCGGTGGCGCGGGCATCGCCGATGTGCGAGTTGTGCGCCCACACCACCCCGCGCGAGCGTGGCCCGCGTGCGTCCAGCAATGCCGTCAGCGTGTCGAACATGTGGGTGTCGCGCAGGTTCCAGCTTTCGGCGCCGCCGTAATACATGACCCGGTAATAGCGTTCGGCCGCGGCCACCAGGCGCGCGTTCTGCGCCGCATCCAGGAAGGCCTCGCCCTCGCCTGGCCCGCCGTGGTCGTAGTCGAGCTGCCGTGCCAACAGTTCACGGCATTGCTGCACCACCGCCTGCTCACATTTGCGATAGGCCGCCGCGAGTACGGCGTGGCCGTAATCGGCCGGTGCCCCCTGCCAGGGGTCCAGGCAGCCGTAGCGCCGGCGCGCTTCGTTGGCGGCCTGTGGGTCGACCTGCTGCAGGTAGGCCAGCACCGCCTCCATCGAGCGCCCCAGGCTGTACAGGTCCAGGCCGTAGAAGCCGGCGCGCTCGCGGGCCGGCCGCGAACGGTTGTGCTCGCGCAGCCAGTGCGCCAACGATTCCACCTCTGCGTTGCGCCACATCCAGCGCGGGAACCGCTCGAACGCGCCGCCGGCGATCGGCTGGGACTGACGGCCCTGGACATAGCGATGGATCGACGCGGCGTCCGGCCAATCGGCCTCGACGGCGACGAATTCGAATCCATGCCGTTCGATCAGCCGGCGAGTGATTGCCGCGCGCGCACGGTAGAACTCCGAAGTCCCGTGGCTGCACTCGCCCAGCAGCACTACCCGGCAGTCGCCAAAACGATCGAAGGCCTCTGCAAAGGCCGGATCGTCCAGCTCGGGCAGCGGCTCAAGCGCCTGCGCCAGAAGTGGCGAACATTCGAATGTCGTCATGCACGTTGCCTCCGGCGGCGCGACGCCCGGCTGCACACCTCAGTGCGGTGTGGCGACGCCCTGCGCCATCACCGCACCAGCCGAAGTTTCCGAATGCACCATGTTGGCCAGCGAGATCATGCCTACCAGGCGCTTGTCGGCATCCAGTACCGGTAGCCGGCGCACTTCCAGGCTGGCCATGTTGCGAGCGATGGTCTGCACATCGTCGCTGGCGTAGCAGTACTTCACCGCGGGCGACATCACATCGCCCACAGTCCGGCCGTCGATATCGCCCTCGGCGACCGCGCGCACGACGATGTCGCGGTCGGTCAACATCCCGACCAGGCGGTCGTTATCGCGCACCGGCAAGCTGCCGATGTTCTGCTTGCGCATGATGTCCGCCGCCTCGCGCAGGGACTGGTCCGGACGCACGGTGTGCACGTCGCGGCTCATGATGCTTTCGATGATCATTGCCGGCTCTCCTCCAAGGAAGCCCGCAGCGTGCCGCTGCCCCCGTGAGTACGGCGCATACGAAGAACGGCGGACCCGTGAGGGCCCGCCGTTTTTTACTGTCGCGGTACCAGCGAAGAGGGGTCCTCTATGGGCGGGGGCACTTCCACCAGCCTTCCGTCATCACGACTCTCCCTGTCGCAGGATTCTTCCACCAGCATCTGATCCACGGCCCGACCGCAACATAGCCATTCGGGTTCCAGCGGGCTTGGGCGGCGGGTATCGCTCCAACCAGCGCCACGGCGAAAAAGAGCCACACGAGGAGATTCTTCATCAAGCGTCCTTACGTTGATTGCCGGAATCGGCCGCGCAATCATTCGAGCACCGGCCCAGCGGCGCGACATCGTTTTGCACCCGGCATCACCTGAATAGGCCGCGAACTGCAAGCCGGTGCGACGAGTCCAATGGGCGATGTGGAAATGAATTTACCGGCGCCACGCAAAAGCCGCACAAACGAAAACGGCGGATCCCGTAGGATCCGCCGCTTCGTTTTTTCTACTGCGTCAGCACCGCGAACGATGCCTTGCTTATGTGGTAGCGGGGGCAGGATTTGAACCTGCGACCTTCGGGTTATGAGCCCGACGAGCTGCCAGACTGCTCCACCCCGCAGCAGAGAAAGAGATTATGACGATACAGGGTTTCTATTGCAACCCCTGTATTCGTCTTCGCGATAAATAATCAGGCCAGGTGCGCGAAGGCGCGCTGGCACCACACCATGATCGGGTTCCAGGCAAAGCCGAGCGCGAGCAGTGCCAGCGAGTTCACGCCGAGCACCACGCCGAGCACGCGGTCGTTGTTGGCCGGCAGCGGCTCGCCCACCGGCTCGTCGAAATACATCACCTTGATGACGCGCAGGTAGTAGTACGCGCCGATCACCGCGCAGATCACACCGAGGATCGCCAGCCACAGCAGGTGGCCCTGCACCGCCGCGCCCAGCACCGCCAGCTTGCTCCAGAAGCCCAGGAACGGCGGGATGCCGGCCAGCGACGCCATGATGCACAGCACCAGCCCGGCCATCCACGGATTGCGCGCGTTCAGGCCCTTGAAGTCGTCGATGTTCTCCGCTTCGAAGCCGCTGCGCGACAACGCGATGATCGCACCGAACGAGGCGGTGGACATGATCGCGTAGCTGATCGCATAGAACAGCGCCGCCGCATAGCCGCGCTCGTCGCCGCCGGCCACGCCCATCAGCAGGAAGCCGATGTGCGAGACGGTGGAGTACGCCAGCATGCGCTTGAGGTTGCTCTGCGCGATCGCCATCAGGTTGCCGATCACCAGCGACAGCGCCGACAACGCCGCCAGCACCAGGCTCCATTGCGGCGACAGCGGGCCCACGCCCATTTCCAGCAGGCGGTAAGCCATGCCGAAGGCGGCCAGCTTGGGCGCCGAGCTGATGAACAGCGCGATCGGCGCCGGTGCGCCCTGGTAGACGTCCGGCAGCCACATGTGGAACGGCGCCGCGCCGAGCTTGAATGCCACGCCGGCGATCATGAAGATCGTGCCGGTCAGCAGCAGCAGGCGCTCGGGCGAGCCATCGATGGCATCGCGGATGCCGGCCAGGCTCAGCGTGCCGGTGGCGCCGTAGATCAGCGACATGCCGTAGAGCAGCAGGCCCGAAGCCAGCGAGCCGAGCACGATGTACTTCATCGCAGCTTCGGTGGCCAGGCCGTTGTCGCGGTTGGAAGCCACCAGCGCATACGAGCACAGCGCCAGCAATTCCAGGCCCAGGTACACCATCAACAGGCTGCCGGCCGAAACCAGCATCATCATGCCGGAGGTGGCGAACAGCACCAGCACCGGGATCTCGCCCTGGAACAGGTTGCGCTCGCGCAGGTAGCTCCAGCCGTAGACCAGGGTCAGGCCGCTGACCAGCACGATCACCGCCTTCATCACGTCGGCGGCGGTATCGCGCACGAACATGCCGTTGAAGATTTCGCCCTGGCCGCCGACGCCGGTGGCAAGCATCGCCAGCACCACGGCGAGGATCGCCACCGAGATCAGGTGGGTCCAGACCTTGTGCCGCTGGCTGACGAACAAGTCGATCATCAGCAGGGCGAAGGCGCCGCCGATCAGCACCAGCTCGGGCGCGAGCGGTGCCAGGTCGGCGGTGGTCAACGTCAGGGGCGTTGGCGTGGTCATCATCATTCCTGTTTCAATTCTTTCGGCGCGATTACAGCTTGCTCACGGCGATCTGGGTGGCGAGCTTGGCGATCGCCGGTTCCATCAGGTCGGTCAGCGGCTTGGGATAGATGCCCAGGGCCAGCACGCCGGCGGCGAACACGCTGAGCACGAAGGTTTCGCGGCCATTGATGTCCTTGAGCTCGGCCACGTGCGCATTGGCGACCTCGCCGAAGAACACGCGCTTGTACAGCCACAGCGTGTAGGCGGCGGTAATCACCAGCGTGGTGGCGGCACCGAAGGCGATGAACGGATGCTTCTGGAAGCTGGCCATGATGACCATGAACTCGCCGACGAAGCCGCTTGTGCCCGGCAGGCCGGCATTGGCCATGTAGAACAGCATCGCAAAGGTGGCGAACCACGGCATCACGTTGACCACGCCGCCGTAGTCGGCGATGCGACGCGTATGCATGCGGTCGTAGAGCACGCCGATGCAGGTGAACATCGCGCCGGAGACGAAGCCGTGCGAAACCATCTGCACCATCGCACCCTGCAGGCCCAGGCGCGCGGCATCGACGCTGCCGTAGTCGCGCACCAGGGTGAAGGCGATGAACGTGCCGAGGGTGACGAAGCCCATGTGCGCGATCGACGAATAGGCCACCAGCTTCTTCATGTCGTCCTGCACCAGGGCGACCAGGCCGACGTAGATCACCGCGATCAACGACAGTGCGATCACCACCCAGGCGAAGTGGTGGCTGGCGTCGGGCACGATCGGCAGGTTGAAGCGCAGGAAGCCGTAGCCACCGATCTTCAGCGCGATGGCGGCCAGGATCACCGAACCGGCGGTCGGCGCTTCGACGTGCGCGTCCGGCAGCCAGGTGTGCACCGGGAACATCGGCACCTTGACCGCGAAGGCGATCAGGAAGGCGAAGAAGATCCAGGTCTGCTCCCGGGCCGTGAGCTGCATCGCGTAAAGGTCGGCGAGCTGGAAGCTGCCGCCCTTCAGGTACAGGTAGATCAGCGCCACCAGCATCAGCACCGAGCCGAGGAAGGTGTACAGGAAGAACTTGATCGCAGCGTAGATGCGGCGCGGGCCGCCCCACACGCCGATGATCAGGAACATCGGGATCAGCATCGCCTCGAAGAACACGTAGAACAGCATCGCGTCGGTGGCGGCGAAGATGCCCACGGTGACGCCTTCGAGGATCAGGAAGGCGGCCACGTACTGATTGACGCGCTTGTCGATCACGCCCCAGGCGCCGACCAGCGCCAGCACCGTGACCAGCGTGGTCAGCACGATCAGCGCGATGGCGATGCCGTCCACGCCGAGGTTGTAGCCAATGCTGTAGGCGGGAATCCACGCATGCTGTTCGACGAACTGCAGCGCGTCGTTGGTAGTGTCATACCCGCTCAGCAGCGGCAGGCTGATGAGCAGGGTCAACACCGCAACGAGCAGGGACGCCCAGCGGGCGGCCTGGGCGTTGCGCAGGGCTAGGATCGCGGCGCCGCCAATAGTCGGCAACCAGATCAGGACACTCAGTAGGGGCCAGTTCGACACGTCTTCTTATCCGTACAGGTCAACGCCACACATACATCACGACCATCAGCAGGGCGATGAGCCCGATGATCATGGCGAAGGCGTAGTGGTAGAGGAAACCGGACTGCGTGCGACGCAGCAGGTGGGCGGCCAGGTCGACCACGCGGGCCGAACCATTGACCACCGCGCCGTCGACCACATGCGTGTCGATCGCGCGGGACACCTTGCCCAGGCGGACACCGCCGCCGGCGAAGCCGTTGATCCAGAGCTTGTCGAAACCGTACTTCTCTTCGAGGATCCGCACCGGCCAGGCAAAGGTCTTGCGCGCCTTGGCGGCCAGGTCGGGCTTCCACAGGTACATCAGTGCTGCCAGCAGGAAGCCGGCCAGGGTCAGCCAGAACGGCCAGGCGCTCATGCCATGGGTGGCGTATTCGACCGGGCCGTGCCAGAACTCCTCGCCCACTTCGGCCACGGTGTCGTGCGCCGGGACGACGAAGTCGATCACACCGGTGAAGAACGTGGTCGCCTGCCCCTTCACCGCCTCGATCGCGCGGTTGCCCATCCAGTCGGTGCCGAACAGCATCGGGCCGGAGGTAATGAAGCCGATCGCGATCGAGGGGATCGCCAGCAGGATCAACGGCAGGGTCACCACCCACGGCGACTCGTGCGGCTCGTGCGCGCCATGGCCGTGGCCGTGGTCGTCATGGCCGTGGTCGTCGTGCGCGTGTTCCTGCGCCTCGGCGTCGGTATGGTCGGCGTCGCCGTGGACGTGGGCGCCGTGCGCATCATGGTGCGCGTGGGCGTCACGGAAGCGTTCCTTGCCGTGGAAGGTCAGGAACAGCAAACGGAAGCTGTAGAAGCTGGTCACCAGCACGCCGCCAAGCACCGCCCAGTAGCCGTAGGTGGCGACCCAGTTGTTGGCATGGTGGGCGTGGATCTCGGCCGCCTCGATGATCGTGTCCTTCGAGTAGAAGCCGGAGAAGAACGGCGTGCCGACCAGGGCCAGGGTGCCGATGACGCTGGTCCAGTAGGTGATCGGCATGTACTTGCGCAGGCCGCCCATCTTGCGCATGTCCTGCTCGTGGTGCATGCCGATGATCACCGAGCCGGCCGCCAGGAACAGCAGCGCCTTGAAGAAGGCGTGGGTCATCAGGTGGAACACCGCCGCCGAGTACGCCGACACGCCCAGCGCGACGGTCATGTAGCCCAGCTGCGACAGGGTCGAGTAAGCGACCACGCGCTTGATGTCGTTCTGCACGATGCCGATCAGGCCGGTGAAGAACGCGGTGGTGGCGCCGACGAACAGGACGAAGTTCAGCGCGGTTTCCGACAGCTCGAACAGCGGCGACATGCGCGCCACCATGAAGATGCCGGCGGTGACCATCGTCGCGGCGTGGATCAGCGCCGAGATCGGGGTCGGGCCTTCCATCGAGTCGGGCAGCCACACGTGCAACGGCACCTGCGCCGACTTGCCCATCGCACCGATGAACAGGCAGATGCAGATCAGCGTGGCCACCGACCACACCACCGGCTGGCTGAGCAGCGTGTAGTGCTGGCCGAAGAGGTCAAGCGAGCCGTCCCACAACTGGATCGCGGCGCGCGGGTCGCCGAGCATGCCGGCGTTGGCGAACACCACCGAATAATCGAGCGTGCCGAACACCCACAGCACCGCGGCGATGCCGAGGATGAAGCCGAAGTCGCCGACGCGGTTGACCAGGAACGCCTTCATGTTGGCGAACACCGCGGTCGGGCGCTTGAACCAGAAGCCGATCAGCAGGTACGACACCAGGCCCACCGCTTCCCAGCCGAAGAACAGCTGCAGGAAGTTGTTGCTCATCACCAGCGTGAGCATCGAGAAGGTGAACAGCGAGATGTAGCTGAAGAACCGCTGGTAACCGGGGTCCTCGGCCATGTAGCCGATGGTGTAGACGTGCACCAGCAGCGAGACGAAGGTCACCACGACCATCATCATCGCCGTCAGCTTGTCGATCATGAAGCCGATGTGGGCCGAGTAGTTGCCCACCTCGAAGAAGGTGTACAGGTTCTGGTTGAACGGCGAGGCGCCTTGCGCCACCAACTGGTACAGCGTCCAGCACGACAGCGCGCAGCTGATCGCCACGCCCAGGATGGTGACGTACTGGGCGCCCTTGCGGCCGACCTGCCGGCCGAACAGGCCGGCAATGATGCTGCCTACCAGCGGTGCGAGCACCACCGCGATGAGCAGGCCCTTGGAGAGTGTGATTTCCATCTTCGGGTCAGCCCTTCAGCGAATCGACTTCGGCCACATTGATCGTGCGGCGCGTGCGGAACAGGGTCACCAGGATCGCCAGGCCAATCGCGGCTTCGGCGGCGGCAACGGTCAGGATGAAGAAGACGAACAGCTGCCCCGCCGGGTCGCCCATCTGGCGCGAGAACGCGACGAAATTGATGTTGACCGAAAGCAGCAGCAGCTCGATCGACATCAGCAGCACGATGACGTTCTTGCGATTGAGGAAGATGCCGGCAAGGCTGATGCAGAACAGCACCGCGCCCAGGCCCAGCAGGTGGCCGAGAGTGATCACGAATTTGCCTCCGGGGTGGAACCGGCATCAGTGCTGGCGGCCGCTGCCGGGACCACCGGCTTGACCGAGGACATCTTGACGATGCGCACGCGGTCGCTGGCCTTGACGCGGGTCTGTGCCGAGGGGTCCTGGGTCTTGGTGCCGGTGCGCTTGCGCAGCGTCAGCATCACCGCGGCGATGACCGCCACGGTCAGGATCACGGCGGCGAACTCGAACGGCAGCAGGAACTCGGTGAACAGCGTGCGCGCCAGCCAGGTCAGGTTGGAAGTATCAGCGGCGAGCGCGGCGGCGTTGTCGGCCGGCAGCGGCGCGACCGAACGCGACTTGACGCCGACCAGCACGACCATCTGCACGAACATCACCACCGCGACGATGACGCCGACCGGCAGATACTTCACCCAGCCCTCGCGCAGGCGGCTGGTGTCGATGTCCAGCATCATCACCACGAACAGGAACAGCACCATCACCGCGCCGACGTAGACCAGCACCAGGGTGACGCCGAGGAACTCGGCACCGACCAGCAGCCACACGCAGGCGATGGAGAAGAACGTCAGGATCAGGCACAGCACGGCGTACACCGGGTTGCGCACGCTGATCACGCCGCCGGCGGCGACCACCGCGACAGCGGAGAAGGCCCAGAAAGCGATATTGACCCAGTCCATCATGACCTCAGCGGAAGGCGGCGTCGGCGGCGCGGCGCTCGGCGATCTCGGTTTCGAGACGGTCGCCCAGGGCCAGCAGCTGCGGCTTGGTGACGATGTTCTCGCCACGGTTCTCGAAGTGGTATTCGAGGATGTGCGTCTCGACGATCGAGTCGACCGGGCAGCTCTCTTCGCAGAAGCCGCAGAAGATGCACTTGAACAGGTCGATGTCGTAGCGCGTGGTACGGCGGCTGCCGTCCTCGCGCTTGGCCGAGTCGATGGTGATGGCCAGCGCCGGGCACACCGCCTCGCACAGCTTGCAAGCGATGCAGCGCTCTTCCCCGTTGGGATAGCGGCGCAGCGCATGCAGGCCGCGGAAGCGCGGCGACTGCGGGAACTTCTCCATCGGGTACATCACGGTGTACTTCGGCTTGAAGGTGTACTTCAGCGTCAGCCACAGGCCGCCGAGCAGCTCTAGGAGCAGCAGGCTCTTGAAGTAGTGGGTGATCTTGTTCATCAGTTACACGCCCTTCTGGATCACGCCGTAGAACACCATCAACGCGGTCACTGCGATCCACACGATCGTCAGCGGAATGAAGATCTTCCAGCCCAGCCGCATGATCTGGTCATAGCGGTAGCGCGGGAACGAGGCCCGGAACCAGATGTAGGCGCTGGCGAAGAACAGCACCTTCAGCAGCAGCCACGGCCAGCCGCCGGTCCACAGCCAGTTGACCCACGGCGACACATCGGCCGTGACCCAACCCTGGATCGGGCTCAGCCAGCCACCGAGGAAGAAGATCGAGATCAGGAAGCTGACCAGGATCATGTTGGCGTACTCGGCCAGGAAGAACAGCGCGAACGCACCGCCCGAGTACTCCACCATGTGGCCGGCGACGATTTCCGATTCGCCTTCCACCACGTCGAACGGGGCGCGGTTGGTCTCGGCCACGCCGGACACCCAGTAGACGATGAACAACGGGAACAGCGGCACCAGGAACCAGTCGAAGAAGCCGGCGTTGCCGGCCTGCGCCATCACGATCGCGCTCAGGTTCACGCTCTGCGCGGCGATCATCACGCCGACCAGGGCAAAGCCCATCGCGATTTCGTAGCTGACCACCTGCGCGGCCGAACGCATCGCGCCGAGGAAGGCGTACTTCGAGTTCGAGGCCCAGCCGGCGAGGATGATGCCGTACACGCCCAGTGAGGTCATCGCCAGCAGGTACAGCAGGCCGACGTTGGCGTTGGACAGCACCAGCTTGGCGTCGAACGGCACCACCGCCCACGCCGCGAACGCTGGCGCCAGGGTGATCAGCGGCGCGATCACGAACAACGCCTTGTGCGTGTTGGTCGGCTGCACGATCTCCTTGAACAGGAGTTTGAACACGTCGGCGAAGGCCTGGAAGATGCCCATGCCGACGTACATCGGCCCATGGCGCACGTGCATCCAGCCGATCAGCTTGCGCTCCCACACCACATAGAAGGCCACGGCGATGATCACCGGCACCGCGATCACCAGGATCTTGGCGATGATCCACAGCACCACGCCGATATCGCCCAGGCCAACGAGCCACTGGTGCAGCGGGTCGACCAAGTTCAACAGCATCTCGTTCATGCAGCCACCACCGTTACGCGGCCGGCGCCGAGCGGCGCGGTAGCGCCATGGCCGGATTCGATCCAGACCGTGCCCGCGGCGACCCGCTTGTCCAGGACTACCGGCAGCGTCGCCTTACCGGCGGCGGTGCCGACCTTGACCATCTGCCCCGCTTCCACCTGCAGCTGCGCCGCCTGCTCCGGGCTCATCGTGACGCTCGGGGCGGCGTTGAGCGGATGGGCCTGCAGCGCGGCAGCGCGACGGACCACCGCATCGGTGCGGTAGATCGCGGCGGTGGCGGCCACTTCCAGGCCCTCGCCCGCCAGCGCCGGCTGCGCCGACGTGCTCGGCGTCACCGCACGGCCCTGCAGGCCGGCGCGCAGGCCGGTGAAGTCGGTGAATTCGAAACCGGCCAGGCCAAGCTCGCCACCGAGGGCACGCAGCACGCGCCAGCCCTCGCGAGCCTCGACCGGCAACTTGCCGCCGGCCTTGGCGACCTGCACGCGGCCGTCTAGGTTGGTAAGCGAGGCGTCGATTTCCTGCAGCGCGCCGATCGGCAGGATCACGTCGGCGACGTCGCGGGTCGACGCACAGGCGAACTGGCTGAAGGCCACGACCTTGGCGCCATGCAGCGCGGCGCGCGCGGCGGCGGCGTCGGCGAAGTCCAGGCCCGGTTCAATGCCGTAGATGACATAGGCCGAACGCGGCTGTGCCAGCATCGCGGCGGCATCGCGCGCGGTCGGCAGCACGCCCTGCCGGGCCAGGCCGACAGCGTTGGCGCCCTGCGGAATGCGGCACAGGGCCGCGCCCGTGGCACTGGCGAAATCACGCACCGCAGCGCGCAGCGTGGCGGCCTGCGGGTGGTTCTCGACCAGCCCGCCGACGATCACCACGGCGCGGGTCGCGCCCTTGACGGCATCGCGCAGCGAGGCATCGGACAGCGCCGAGGCGAACTGCGACAGCGCCACGACCTGCTTGCCGGCCAGACCGAAGGCAAAGTCGAAGTCGACCGGGTTGATGGCGTGGATCTTGGCGCCATTGCGGGTCTGCGCCTTGCGCAGGCGCGCATGCAGCAGCGGCAGCTCATGGCGCACGTTGCTGCCGACGATCACCACCACGTCGGCCTGTTCGATCTCGGCCAGCGGCATGGCGAACGGTTCGGCGACGGCGGCGTCGGAGAAATCGCGATTGAAGATACGGTGGTCGAGGTTGCCGCTGCCCAGGCCAGAAGCCAGGCGCGCCAGTAGCTCGCCCTCCTCGTTCGAAGTGGCCGGGTGCACCAGCACGCCGAGCTGGTCGCCCGACTGCGCCTTGAGGATCTCGCCGGCGGCGGCCAGGCCTTCGGCCCAGCTCACTTCGACCCACTCGCCATTGACCTTCTTCAGCGGCTTGACCGCACGGTCGGCGCTGTACAGGCCCTGGTGCGAATAGCGGTCGCGATCGGACAGCCAGCACTCGTTGACCAACTCGTTGTCGCGCGGCACCACGCGCAGCACTTCGCCGCGACGCACGTGCAGGAACAGGTTCGAACCCATCGCGTCGTGGTAGCCGAGCGACTCGCGCGCGGCCAGCTCCCACGGACGGGCGCGGAACTGGAACACCTTGTTGGTCAGCGCGCCCACCGGGCAGACGTCGATGACGTTGCCGGAAATCTCGGTGGTCAGCGGCTTGCCGTCGTAGGTGCCGATCTGCAGGTTCTCGCCGCGGTACATGCCGCCCAGCTCATAGGTGCCGGCGACATCCGCGGTGAAGCGCACGCAGCGCGTGCACTGGATGCAGCGGGTCATTTCGGTGGCGACCAGCGGACCGATGTCCTCGTCCGGCACCACGCGCTTGCGTTCGTTGAAGCGGCTCACCGAGCGGCCGTAGCCGAGCGAGACGTCCTGCAGCTCGCACTCGCCGCCCTGGTCGCAGATCGGGCAGTCCAGCGGGTGGTTGATCAGCAGGAATTCCATCACGCTGCGCTGGTACTTCAGCGCCTTCTCGCTGCGCGTGGCGACCTTCATGCCGTCCATCACCGGGGTGGCGCAGGCGGGCGTCGGCTTGGGCGCCTTTTCGACATCGACCAGGCACATGCGGCAGTTGGCCGCGATCGGCAGCTTCTCGTGGTAGCAGAAGCGCGGGATCGAGATACCGGCCTTGTCGGCGGCCTGGATGATCATCGAGCCCTTGGGCACGACCAGGCTCTGGCCGTCGATCTCGACGGTGACATGGTCCGGCGGAACGTTCGGATTCACAGGCTGTGCGCTCACGCAGCCACTCCCATTTGCTCGTCGACGATCGAACGACCGTTGACGATGTAGTACTCGAATTCATCCCAGAACTGGCGCAGGAAACCCTGTATCGGCCAGGCCGCGGCTTCGCCGAACGCGCAGATGGTGTGGCCTTCGATCTGGCCGGCCACCGCCTTCAACTGGTGCAGGTCTTCCATGGTCGCCTTGCCGGCGACGATGCGCTCCAGCACGCGGTGCATCCAGCCGGTGCCTTCGCGGCACGGGGTGCACTGGCCGCAGGATTCCTTGTGGAAGAACTGCGAGATGCGGCAGGCGAAACGCACGCAGCAGACGCTGTCGTCGAGCACCACGATGGCGCCCGACCCCAGGCCGGTGCCGAGGTTGCGCAAGGTGTCGTAGTCCATCTGCAGGCCGGCCAGTTGTTCGGCCTTGAGCACCGGCATCGACACGCCGCCCGGCACTGCTGCCTTGAGCTTGCGCCCCGGGCGCAGGCCACCGGCCATTTCCAGCAGTTCATCGAAGGTGGTGCCCAGCGGCACCTCGAAGTTGCCGCCCTGCTGCACGCAGCCGGAGACCGAGAAGATCTTCGGGCCGCCATTGGCGGTCTTGCTCAGGCCCTTGAACCACTCCGGGCCGTTGCGGATGATCGCCGGCACCGAGGCATAGGTCTCGGTGTTGTTGATCGTCGACGGCTTGCCGTACAGGCCGAAGTTGGCCGGGAACGGCGGCTTGTAGCGCGGCTGGCCCTTCTTGCCTTCCAGCGATTCCATCAACGCGGTCTCTTCGCCGCAGATGTAGGCGCCGGCGCCGAGCGCGCCGTAGATGTCGATGTCCACGCCGCTGCCCAGCACGTTCTTGCCCAGCCAGCCGTTCGCATAGGCATCGGCCAGTGCCTGCTCGAAGTGCTCGAACGGCTCGTGGTGGAATTCACCGCGCAGGTAGTTGTAGCCCACGGTCGAGCCGGTGGCGTAGCAGGCGATCGCCATGCCCTCCACTACCGAGTGCGGGTTGTAGCGCAGGATGTCGCGGTCCTTGCAGGTGCCCGGCTCTGATTCGTCCGAATTGCAGAGGATGTACTTCTGCATGTCGCCCTTCGGCATGAAGGACCACTTCAGGCCGGTCGGGAAGCCAGCGCCGCCGCGGCCGCGCAGGCCGGACTGCTTGACCATCTCGATGACGTCGGCCGGCGCGATCTTCTCTTCGAGGATCTTGCGCAGCGCCGCGTAGCCGCCGGTCTTGAGATAGTTCTCGTAGGACCAGGGCGTGTCGTAATGCAGCGTCGTCAGGCAGACCTGGTGCGGCTGCGGCGCGGGGCCGACCGGACCGGTGGATGCGTGGGGGTGATGTGCCATGCGCTTACTCCAGCCCGTCCAGCAGTGCGTCGACCTTTTCCTTGGTCAGGCGCTCGTGGTAATGGCCATTGATCACCATCATCGGGGCACCGGCACAACCGGCCAGGCACTCTTCTTCGCGCTTGAGGTAGACCCGGCCGTCGGCGGTGGACTGGCCAAGCTTGCAGCCGAGCTTCTTCTCGGCATGCGCGACCAGGTCTTCGGCGCCGTTGAGCCAGCAGCTGATGTTGGTGCAGAAGGCGACGTTGTTGCGGCCGACCTTCTCGGTCTCGAACATCGAATAGAAGCTGGCCACTTCATAGGCCCACACCGGCGGCAGCTCAAGGTACTTGGCGACGCCGACGATCAGCTCGTCGGTCAGCCAGCCCTGGTTCTGCTCCTGCGCGGCATGCAGGCCCTGCAGCACCGCCGAACGCTTGCGGTCCGGCGGGAACTTGCTCAGCCAATGATCGATGTGCGCGCGCGTCTTGTCGCTCAGCACTACCTGCGGATCGACGTCGCGCGCCGCTTCGAAATTACCCGTCGCCTTCATCGGTCGACCTCACCGAAAACCAAATCGTATGTACCGATCATCGCCACCACGTCGGGCAGCATGTGACCGCGGATCACCGCGTCCATCGAGGACAGGTGCACGAAGCCCGGCGCGCGCAGGTGCACGCGGAACGGCTTGTTGGCACCGTCGGACAACAGGTAGCAGCCGAACTCGCCCTTCGGCGCTTCGACCGCGCTGTAGGTCTCGCCGGCCGGCACGCAGTAGCCTTCGCTGAACAGCTTGAAGTGATGGATCAGCGCTTCCATGTCGTCCTTCATGTCTTCGCGGCTGGGCGGCGCGACCTTGAAGTTCTTGACCATGACCGGGCCGGGGTTGGCCTTCAGCCACTGGATGCACTGCTTGATGATGCGGTTGGACTCGCGCATCTCGGCCACGCGGCACAGGTAGCGGTCGTAGCAATCGCCCTCGACGCCCACGGGGATATCGAAATCCATCGCGTCGTACTTGGCGTACGGCTGCTTCTTGCGCAGGTCCCACTCGATGCCCGAACCGCGCAGCATGACGCCGGTCATGCCCCAGGCGCGCGCCATGTCGGGGCTGATCACGCCCACGCCCACGGTGCGCTGCTTCCAGATGCGGTTGTCGGTCAGCAGCGTCTCGTACTCATCGACGCGCTTGGGGAACTCGTCGGTGAAGTTCTCCAGGAAGTCGAGCATGGTGCCTTCGCGCGAAGCGTTGAGCTGCTTCAGCGCGTTGCCCTTGTGCCAGCGCGATTCCTTGTACTTCGGCATGTGGTCCGGCAGGTCGCGGTAGACACCGCCCGGACGGTAGTAGGTCGCGTGCATGCGCGCGCCGCTGACCGCCTCGTACACGTCCATCAGCTCTTCGCGCTCGCGGAACGCATACAGCATCACTGCCATCGCACCCAGGTCGAGTGCGTTGGAACCGACCCACATCAGGTGGTTCAGGATGCGGGTGATCTCGTCGAACATCGTGCGGATGTACTGCGCGCGCTCGGGCGCCTCGATCCCCATCAGGGTCTCGATCGCGCGCACGTAGGCGTGCTCGTTGCACATCATCGACACGTAATCCAGGCGATCCATGTAGCCGATCGACTGGTTGAACGGCTTGGACTCGGCCAGCTTCTCGGTGCCCCGGTGCAGCAGGCCGATATGCGGATCGGCGCGCACCACGGTTTCGCCGTCCATCTCCAGGATCAGGCGCAGCACGCCGTGCGCCGCAGGATGCTGCGGGCCGAAGTTCATCGTGTAGTTGCGGATTTCCTGCTTGCTTTCGCCAACATTGCTGGCAAAGGCCTCGCCGGACTGGTGGAACTCGCTCACTTGGCGCCCTCCGTCTGCGACTCACCGGCGGCGGTCTGGTAACGCGCGTCTTCGCGGATCACGCGCGGCACGCCGACACGCGGTTCGACCGAGGTCACCGGCTCGTACACCACGCGCTTCTTTTCTTCGTCGTAACGCACTTCGACGTTGCCGATCAGCGGGAAATCCTTGCGGAACGGATGACCGACGAAACCGTAGTCGGTGAGGATGCGGCGCAGGTCCGGATGGCCGGCGAAGACAATGCCGAACAGGTCGAAGGCTTCGCGCTCGAACCAGTTCACGCCCGGCCACAGGTCGCACACCGAGGCCACCACCGGCAGCTCATCGTTGGGCGCGTAGCAGCGCACGCGCAGGCGCTGGTTGTGCTGGTAGGAAATCAGCTGGGCGACCACCGCAAAGCGCTGCAGCGGCACCGGGTTCGGCTGCGCGCCATCGCTGCCCTCGCCGCTCGGGAACTCGCCCCAGGCGAAACGGCCAGCGCCCTTGCCTTCGACGCCGCGGCTGAAGCCCTGCGAGGAGACGTCGGCGGTATCCCACTCATCGCTGCCGTAGCCGAGGTAGTCCACGCCGCACAGATCCGAGAGCTGTTCGAAACCGAACTCGTCGCGCAGCGCGGCGCAGGTGGCGTGCCAATCGGCGGCAGGCACTTCCAGCGTCACTTCGCCGCGCGGTTCGACCACGAAGACCCGCGCGCCGGCGAAACGCGCGCTGAGTCGGTCGGAGAAGGAAGTTGCTTGCTCTGCCATGGGGGCTTGGCTGCTTTTTTTAAGGAGAAGACGGGTCGGCGGGCGGCGTTATCGAGCGATCGTCTGGGTACGCCAGATCTTCTTCTGCAGCTGCAGGATGCCGTAGACCAGCGCCTCGGCCGTCGGCGGGCAGCCGGGCACGTAGACGTCGACCGGCACGATGCGGTCGCAGCCGCGCACCACCGAGTACGAGTAGTGGTAGTAGCCGCCGCCGTTGGCGCAGCTGCCCATCGAGATCACCCACTTCGGGTCGGGCATCTGGTCGTAGACCTTGCGCAGCGCCGGGGCCATCTTGTTGACCAGGGTACCGGCCACGATCATCACGTCGGATTGACGCGGCGACGGGCGGAACACCACGCCATAACGGTCAAGGTCCAGGCGCGCGGCGCCGGCATGCATCATCTCGACCGCGCAGCAGGCCAGGCCGAAGGTCATCGGCCACATCGAGCCGGTGCGCGCCCAGTTGAGCAATGCGTCGACGCTGGTGGTGACGTAGCCCTTTTCGAGCAGCGGGTTCTCGCCTTCGGGGCGGAGAATGTCGTCGATGCGACCTTCCGGGATCGGATTGGTCATCAGACGATCGAGGGTCTGAATCACTCCCATTCCAGGGCTCCCTTCTTCCAGACGTAAATGAAACCGAGGAACAACATGCCGACGAACAGACCCATGGTGACCAGCGAACGCGCGCCGATTTCCATGAACACCTGCGTCCAGGGCACGATGAAGATGATTTCCAGATCGAAGACGATGAACTGGATCGCGATCAGGTAGTAGCGCACGTCGAATTTCATGCGCGCGTCTTCGAAAGCTTCGAAGCCGCATTCGTACGGCGAGAGTTTCTGGAGATCGGGGCGGCGCGGGCCGAGGAACCGGCCAATCAGCATCAGCGAAATGCCGATACCCGTAGCGACGACCAGGAACAGCAGACTCGGCAAATATTCGGCCAGCACAGCGATTCTCTCTTGCCTCTGCCCCAACACGTGGGGTGCGGGGGCATGGGGTAATAGGCGGCTCCCGCGGCAGGCATTGCCACAACCCGCAGGACCCGCAGCCAAACGATGGTGCCCAAGAGGGGACTCGAACCCCTACGACCTAAGTCGCTACCACCTCAAGGTAGTGCGTCTACCAATTCCGCCACCTGGGCATACGTTGCGCACAGCGTCGCAGTGCGCAGCGTATTGTAACCGGCTTCAGCGTTTTTGTGAGGGCTCGGCGCCACTTTCTTCGCTGGCGGGCGGCGCCTGTTCGACAGGTGCCTGCTCGACCGGCGCGGCCTGCGCCGGCGCCTGCTGCACCGGCGCGCTCGGCACGACGTTGCTGGCCGGGGCCTGCGGCAGCGACGGGGTCAGTTCGCCAGCCGGTGCGGCCGGGGCGGCCGCCTGCGACATCACGCCCAGGCCCTCATCGGCCGGACGCGCGCCATGGCTGGCGTACCAGGCCATGAAGAGGCTGATGGCGAAGAACGCCACTGCCAGCCACTTGGTCGACTTGGACAGGAAGTTGGACGCACCACGCGCGCCGAACACGGTGCCCGAGGCGCCCGCGCCGAAGCCCGAGCCGGCGGCAGCGCCGGCACCACGCTGCATCAGGATCAGCGCGATCATCGCGATGGCGATGAGCACATAGATCACATTGAGGATCAACATCAGCATTTTCGAATCCGTCCCCGGACAATGACTTTTTAGGTTTGGCTACCGACCGCCGCCCGGGCGATCGCGAGGAAATCCTCGGCGACCAGCGAAGCGCCGCCGACCAGCCCGCCATCGACATCGGGCTGCGAGAACAGTTCCGCGGCGTTATCGGGCTTGACGCTGCCGCCATACAGGATCGGCAACGAATCGGCGATTCTAGCATCGAGGGCGCGAATTTGACCACGAATGAAGGCGTGCACGGCCTGGGCCTGGGCCGGGCTGGCACTGCGCCCAGTCCCGATCGCCCAGATCGGCTCGTAGGACACCACCGCCTGGGCGAATCCCTCCACGCCGACCATCGCCAGCACCGGCGCCAGCTGGCTGGCGATGACCTGCTCGGTCAGGCCGGCCTCGCGGTCCTGCAGCGATTCACCCACGCACAGGATCGGCCGCAGCCCGGCGTGCAGCGCGGCGGCGAACTTGCGCGCCACCAGCTCGCTGCTCTCGAAGTGGTACTGGCGGCGCTCGGAGTGCCCGACCAGGCCGAAGTCGGCGCCCACGTCGACCAGCATGGTCGCCGAGACCTCGCCGGTATAGGCGCCCTTCTCATTGCTGCTGACGTCCTGGGCACCAAAATGCAGGTGCCCGCCCTCGAAGTCCTCGATCAAGTCGCCCAGGTAGGGCAACGGCGGCAGGATCACCACGTCCACCCCTTCCAGCGGCATGCCCGCGGCGATCCGGGACGCCAGCTCGGTAGCGAATTGGCGGGTGCCATGGAGCTTCCAGTTGCCGGCCACGATCTTGCGACGCATCGATTCGTCACTCCTGCAAAAGGGTATAAGAATAATCTATCGCCGCATGCTGAACCGTTATCGCAAGACAATGGCAGGACAAATCCGACCGCCATCCGGACATGCGGCGGTCGCGAGCGGGACTCGCCAGCGCAGGCGGCCGCTTACTTCAGCTTGATCTCGCGCAGGCGCTCTTCGAGGTAGCCCTGGGCGGTGATCGGTTCCGGGTAGCGCTTGGGGTTGTCGGCGCTGATCGTTGACGGCAGCACGTCGATCACGAAATCCGGGTTCGGGTGCAGGAAGAACGGCACCGAGTAGCGCGGCTTGCGTGCCAGCTCGCCCGGCGGGTTGACCACGCGGTGGGTGGTGGACGGGTACACGTGGTTGGTCAGGCGCTGCAGCATGTCGCCGATGTTGACCACGATGGTGTCCGCCGCCGAGGTGAACGGCACCCACTGGCCCTGCTGGGACTTCACTTCCAGGCCGGCGGCGCTGGCCCCGACCAGCAAGGTGATCAGGTTGATGTCCTCGTGCGCACCGGCGCGCACGTTGGGAATGTCGTCGGCCGTGATCGGCGGGTAGTGGATCGGCCGCAGGATCGAGTTACCGGAATTGGTCTTGTCGACGAAGTAGTCCTCCGGCAGGCCAATATGCAGCGCCAACGCCGAGAGCACGCGCGAGCCGAGCTGGTCGAGCTTGCTGTAGAGGTTGTAGCCGTGCTCGCGGAAGCCGGCCACTTCGGTCGGCCACAAGTTCGGCGGCATCACCTCGCGATACTTGGAGTCGTCGGGGATCTCGCGGCCGATGTGCCAGAACTCCTTCAGGTCGAAGTGCTTGGAATCCTTGGCCGTCTCCACCCCGAAGGCGGTGTAGCCGCGTGCGCCGCCGCTGCCGGGCACCAGGTACTTGCGCTTGGTTTCCTCCGGCAGGTCGAAGAACGCCTTGAACACGTCGTACGCGGCGTCGATCTCGGCCTGCGGGATGCCATGGTTGCGGATACCGGCGAAGCCCCATTCGCGGTAGGCCGCGCCCAGCTCGGCCACGAAGGCGTCGCGGTCGCTGTCGAAACGGGTGATGTCGAGGGTGGGGATCTGGCTCACGGACTGACCTGTTGGGAGAAAAACTGAACGTCGATTTTCACGTACGAATATTCTGACAGATCGCGGGCCGGGCCCGAACCTGGAGGGGGCCGGCGAACAAGGTGCGTTGCCCGGCCAGCTGGCTGCGGCAACGTATCCACGCCAGCCACCACCCCTTGCAGGTGCCGCTATTCAAATCGCTTCAAGGCGTGGCGCCGGGGCTTGCCCGCCGGCGCCTGATCCACATGGCGTCAGGCCGCAGCGCGCACCGCGTCGGCCAGCGCATCGAGGGTGGACTGCATCAGCGTGGCATCGTCGGCCTCCACGGTCACGCGCACGACCGGCTCGGTGCCCGACGGCCGCAGGAACGCACGTCCGCGCCCTTCTACCGCCGCCTGCGCCTGCAGCAACGCTTGCTGCACCGCAGCGGCACCCACCGTGTCCTTGGCCTTGCCCTTCAACTTCACGTTGATCGTCTGCTGCGGCACCTTGCGCAGCCCGGCCAGCGCCTGGCGCAGGCTGGCACCCTCGCGCTTGAGCGCTTCGAGTACCTGCAATGCGCTGATCACGCCATCACCGGTGGTGGCCCGGTCCAGGCACAGCATGTGGCCGGACGTTTCCCCGCCGAGCACGCCACCGCCTTCGACCAGTGCCTGGTGCACATAGCGATCGCCGACCTTGACCCGCACGAATGGGATACCCAGGCCGGCCAGTGCCTTCTCCAACCCGTAATTGGTCATCAGCGTACCGACCACCGTGCCCTTGAGCCGGCCACTGGCCTGCCAGCCGCGCGCGAGCACGTACAGCAGGTCATCGCCGTCGACCGGATTGCCCTGGTCATCGGCCATCAGCACGCGGTCGCCGTCACCGTCGAAGGCAATGCCGAGATCGGCGCCGGTCTCGCGAACCTTGGCCGCGAGGTTATCGATATGGGTCGAACCAACGCCATCATTGATGTTCAGGCCGTCGGGCGCGGCGCCGATCACCACGACATCGGCGCCCAACTCGCGGAACAGCAGCGGCGCGATGTGATACGTGGCCCCGTGCGCGCAGTCGAGCACGATCTTCAGCCCGCGCAGGTTGAAACCACGCGGCACGCTGGCCTTGCAGAACTCGATGTAGCGGCCGATTGCATCGCGCGCCCGCGACGCCTTGCCCAGGCGGGTGGAATCCACCGTCAGGAACGGCGCATCCAGCGCCGCCTCGATCGCCAGTTCGGTGGCATCGTCGAGCTTCTCGCCCTCGGCGGAAAAGAACTTGATGCCGTTGTCGTAATGCGGATTGTGCGAAGCACTGATGACGATGCCGGCATCGGCGCGCAGCGTGCTGGTGAGGAACGCGATCGCCGGCGTCGGCATCGGGCCGATCAACTGCACGTCCGCACCCGCCGCGACCAACCCGGCTTCCAGCGCGGCCTCGAACATATAGCCCGAGATACGCGTGTCCTTGCCGATCAGCACCGTTGGCCGGCTGCGGCCATCCTCGCCCAGCACGCGGCCGAGCGCATTGCCCAGGCGCAGGACGAAATCGGCCGAGATCGGCCCCTGCCCGACCCGGCCACGGATGCCGTCGGTGCCGAAATACTTGCGTGCGCTCATGCCGCAGTCGGGCTCGTGACCGGCGCATCATCGGCCGTCGGACGCGGCTGACGCATCATCATCGCGGTGAGATCGGCGATACGGTCGCGCATTTCGCGGCGGTCGCAGATCTGGTCGATGGCGCCATGCTCCACCAGGAACTCCGAACGCTGGAACCCCTCCGGCAACTTCTCGCGCACCGTCTGCTCGATCACCCGCGGACCGGCGAAACCGATCAACGCCTGCGGCTCGGCGATATTGATATCGCCCAACATCGCAAACGACGCCGACACACCACCGGTAGTCGGATGCGTGAGCACCGAAATATACGGCAGCCCCGCCTCGCGCAAACGGCCCAGCGCAGCGGACGTCTTGGCCATCTGCATCAGCGAGAACAGACCCTCCTGCATGCGTGCCCCGCCACTGGCCGAGAAACACACATAAGGACAGCCCAACTCCAGCGCCACCTCGGCCGCGCGCGCGAAGCGCTCACCCACCACCGAGCCCATCGAACCGCCCATGAAGGCGAAATCGAACGAAGACGCCACCAGCGGATTGCCCTTCAACAGCCCGCGCATCGCCACCAGCGCATCGAACTCACCGGTCGCCTTCTGGGTCGACTTGATGCGATCGGCATACTTCTTCTGGTCGCGGAACTTGAGCACATCGACCGGACCCAGATGCGCGGCGATCTCGCTGCTGCTGCCCGGATCGAACAACGACGCCAACCGCGCCCGCGCCCGGATGGCCATATGGTGGCCACACTTCGGGCAGACCTCGAGATTCTCCTCCAACTCCGGGCGATAGAGCACAGCGCCACAATTGCTGCACTTCTCCCACAGCCCCTCGGGGACGCTGCGTTTCTTGCTCGGGGTATTGTCGGTACGGATGCCCGACGGCATCAATTTGCTGAGCCAGCTCATGCGGTGATGACGATCCTTGCAGGGCAGCCCCACAGGGCCGCAGAAGGCCATCAGTCTATCCCAGCCACCCAAAGACGGTCAGGACGCCCCCGTACGTTCCCGCCCCGCTTTCCGCTTTCCGCTTTCCGCTTCTCGCTTTTCCTCTCTCCCCCACCGCGCCGCCCATGAACCGTCAAAGCGCGGCGGGGTAGGCCCTGCCGGGACCCTTGGCGACATGGATGTCGCCAAGGAGCCTACATGGATGTATTCACGGC
>DATCVI010000214.1:0-10029 GCA_036566925.1 Stenotrophomonas sp. | reverse complement strand
CTACCGAGCTGGTCGCCCGCCTGCATGCCGGCATGATGGGTAGCCGCGGCGGCGCGGCCGCGGTGGCCTGCGTCGATATGGACAGCGGACGCCTGGAATTCGCCGGCATCGGCAATATATCCGCCAGCGTCAACGACGGCGCCGGCTCGCGCGGCCTGGCCTCGCATCCCGGCATTGTCGGGGTGCAGTACCGCAAAGCCCAGGCATTCGATCTTCACGTCGACCCGGGCAACCTTTTGATCATGCACAGCGACGGCCTGCAGGCGCGCTGGAACCTGCGCGACTACCCCGGCCTGTTCCAGCGCCATCCGGCAGTGATCGCGGCGCTGCTGCAAAGGGATTTCGATAGAGGACGCGACGATGCCGGTATCGTCATCGTCCGTCTGGGAGCATTGGGATGAACCTCACCGAGAGCATCGACCAGGAATTGGCCAGCCTGCGTGCCGAGAACACCGCCTTGCGCGCCGAACTGGAGGAAACCAACCAGGGTGTGCTCGCCCTGTATGCCGAGCTCGACCAGCAGGCTGCGCAGCTGCGCGAGGTTTCGGAGTTGAAGAGCCGGTTTCTCTCCTACATGAGCCACGAGTTCCGTACCCCGCTCGGCTCGATCCTGAGCATGACCCGGCTGCTGGACGACGACATGGATGGTCCGCTCAGCGACGGCCAGCGCAAGCAGGTGCGCTTTGTCAGCGCCGCGGCGCTGGAACTGCGCGAGATGGTCGACGACCTGCTGGACCTGGCCAAGATCGAGGCCGGGCGCATCACGATTTCCCCGGCCTGGTTCGACCTGATGGATTTGTTCTCGGCGCTGCGCGGCATGTTCCGCCCCTTGCTCGAAGGCAAGCAGGTGGACCTGGTGTTCGAAGATCCACCACCGCTGCCGATGCTCTACACCGACGACAAGAAGCTGGCGCAGATCCTGCGCAACTTCATTTCCAATGCGCTGAAGTTCACCCCACACGGCCATGTCCGCGTCTCGGCCCGGCCGGAAGGCGAGGGCGAAGTGCGCTTCTCCGTGCACGACACCGGCATCGGCATTCCACAGGAGATGCTGCCCAAGTTGTTCGAGGACTTCGTCCAGGTCGATACCCCCCTGCAGAAGCGCCTGCGCGGTACCGGACTGGGCTTGTCGCTGTGCCGGCGCTTCGCAGAACTGCTGGGTGGCCGGGTGGGCGTCAACAGCGTCCTCGGCGAAGGCTCGGAGTTCTACGTCGTGCTGCCCCTGAAGCTTGCCGATGATGCGATCGAGGCGATCGATGCCCGATAACAACCGCATCCTGGTGGTCGACGACAACGCCGCCACCCGCTATGCCGTCCGCCGCGTCCTCGAACATCACCGCTTCCAGGTCGAGGAGGCGGGGACCGGTACCGAAGGACTGGCATTGCTGGCGGCGGAGGATTTTGCCGCGCTGGTGCTCGACGTCAACCTGCCCGACATGAGCGGGTTCGACGTGGTGCGACAGCTCCGCGCTGATATCCGCACGCGCTTGCTGCCGGTGGTGCATGTCTCGGCCGCCTCGATTGCCACCGGCGACATGATCACCGGCCTGGATGCCGGCGCCGACGCCTACCTGATCCACCCGGTGGACCCGGACGTGCTCCTGGCCACCTTGCGCACGCTGCTGCGTGTGCGCCGCAGCGAAGACGCCCTGCGCGTGAGCGAGGCACGTTTTCGCGACATCTTCGAGAACATCGGCGCGCCCATTGCCGTGGTCGATGCCTCGCTGCAGGTGCACGATGCCAACGCCGCCTTCGCCAAGCTGGTCGGCGCCACCCACACGCCCAACATGCTGCGGGCACGCTTCGGCGACCAGCCGGTCATGCTCGAGGCGCTGCGCCAGGCCCTGGCCAGCCGCGCGCGCTGGAGCGGCACATTCCTGCTCGCCACGTCCGCCGGCACCCGCATGACCGAGTGGCGCCTGACCCCGTACCGCGAGCCAGACCAGGGCCTGCTGTTCATCGAAGACGTCACCGAGCACCACAAGCGCGAGCGCGAACACCGGCAGGAACTGGACAGTGCCAATATCGAACTGGCGCACCAGATCGCCGAACGCGAACGCACCGAGCACGAGCTGATGCAGGCGCAGAAGATGGACGCGCTCGGCAAGCTCACCGGCGGCATTGCCCACGACTTCAACAACCTGCTGACCAGCATCATTTCCGGCCTGGACATGATCACGTTGTCGGTCGAGAGCGGGCGCCTGGAGAAGGTGCCGCGCTACGCCGAGATCGCCAGCGGTTCGGCCCACCGCGCCGCCGCGCTGACCCAGCGGATGCTGGCGTTCGCGCGCAAGCAGTCGCTGGATCCACAAGCCTTCGACCTGTCGCTACGGGTGCGCTCGCTGGAAGACATGCTGAGGCGTTCGATCGGCGAGAACATCGAGTTGGAGTTCGAACTCGGCGAGCAACGCCTGGTCGCGGTGGCCGACCCCAACCAGTTCGAGAACGTCATCCTCAACCTGGTCATCAATGCGCGCGACGCGCTCGACGGCCAGGGTGCGATCCGTATCCGCGGCGAAGCGGTCGATTACCTGCGCGAGCCCGAGCTGGCCGACGGCCCCTACGTGAGCGTCAAGGTCATCGACAACGGCAGCGGCATTGCGCCGGACGTGCTGGCCAAGGTGTTCGAGCCGTTCTTCACTACCAAGCCGCAAGGCGAGGGCACCGGGCTGGGGCTCTCGATGACTTATGGCTTCGCCCGCCAGTCCGGCGGCCTGGTGCGCATCACCAGCGAGCCGGGGCAGGGCACCGAGGTCGAACTGCTGCTGCCTCGTGGCGATGTGCCGCAACCGGACGCCGAGCCGATGCCCGAGCACGCGCCACGTGGCCGTTCCGAGCGCGTGCTGCTGGTGGACGACACCGATGTGGTGCGCCTGATGATCCATGAAGTGCTGGTCGAAGCCGGCTACGAGGTGGTGGATGCCACCAATGCGCAGGACGCGCTGTACGAACTGCGCAACGACAGCCGCATCGACCTGTTGTTGTCCGATGTCGGCCTGCCGGGCATGAATGGCCGCGCCCTCGCCGACGAGGCGCGCGAGCTGCGGCCGGATCTGCCGGTGCTGTTCGTGACCGGCTACACCGAAGGCGCGGCGCAGCGCCAGCAATTCCTCGACCACGGCATGGCGCTGCTGCCCAAGCCCTTCAGCCTCAACGAATTGCTGCACAAGGTGAGGCAGATGCTGGTGTGAAGCGCATGCCGCCGACAACGGCGGCGCCGCTTAGGGCCGCCAGTTGGCGTTGCGTTCCCAGAACGCCACGCTGCGGCGGTAGGCCTCGCGGTCCAGCGGCACGCCCGAGCCACCCTCATCCACGCCCAGCGCGTTGCGCATCATCGTGATCGGGGCCATCGGGATCTCTTCCGGCTCGGCCGTATACAGGCAACCGACGATGCCCCAATCGGCCTCGATCGCCGTGCCTTCGCGTGCGAGTTGCTCGCGGTTGTAGAGGATCGGCAGCAGGTAATTGGCCACCGGCGCCTGCACCCCTTCGAACCAGCGCACCAGCACCGGCAGTTCCTCGCGGCTACGCGCCTCGTAGGCCGTGTGCAGCTGGTGGCGGTTGGCGTCGGTGATGGGTACCGTGAGGCAGCGGGTCGAGGTCCAGTTGCGGTGGACATGCAGCTTGCAGAACGGCGCATAGCCGTCGAGCACGGCGACCGGCGCCTCGTCGTTGAGCCGTTGTTCGAATTGCTCCGGCGTGCAGTCCTGCACGGTGTTGCGGCGAGCCTCGCGCGGGAACAAGCGCAGGCGGGCGAAGGCGGTGAGGACGATGGACATGGCGGGCGCCTTGCTGGAGTGCGGGCACTTTACCCGAGCCGCCGAGTCTCCTGTCGTCGTGGCCGGGACGGGATGTCGATCCGCACGGTCGCCGTTCGTCGCCCCCATAGTCCCCGAGCCAGGCCACACCCAT
The DNA here is from genome assembly GCA_036566925.1 of Stenotrophomonas sp. Lineage (GTDB taxonomy): Bacteria > Pseudomonadota > Gammaproteobacteria > Xanthomonadales > Xanthomonadaceae > Stenotrophomonas_A. Next base: position 6,117 of record DATCVI010000214.1, on the reverse strand, counting down.
GCCCCCTCGCGCCGCTCCTCCGATCGACCACAACTGGCCGCTGGTCGCCTCCGGCGCGCTGATCGGCTGCGTCGGCATCGGCGTGGTGTTTTCGCTGGCGGTACTGCTGGCGCCGATGAGCGCCGATACCGGCTGGTCGCGCGGCGGCCTGTCGATGGCGATGACATTGGCGTTCCTGGCTGCCGGCCTGGCCGCCTTCGGCTGGGGCGCGCTGAGCGACCGCTTCGGGCCAAGGCCGGTGGTGTTCGCCGGCGCCTTGCTGCTCGGCCTGGCCTGCCTGTTGGCCAGCCAGGCGCGCACGCTGCTGCAATTCCAGCTCGCCTTCGGCCCGCTCATGGGTGTGGCGATGGCCAGCTTCTTCACCCCGATCATCGCCGCCACGGCGGCTTCGTTCGAGCGCCGCCGCAACCTCGCCGTGTCTTTGGTCTCGGCCGGCGTGGGGGTCGCGCCGCTGACGTTGTCGCCGCTGGTTGCCTGGCTCATCACCGAGCACGACTGGCGCACGACCTTGCAGATCATCGGTGTGCTCGCCTGGGCCCTGACCCTGCCGGCCAGCTGGTTTCTGCGCGCCTCGCCCGGCGCCGCCGCCGGGCAGGCAGAGTTGGGCGATGCCGCCGGCGCCGCGATGAACCTCGGCCAGGCCCTGCGCTCGCGCGCCTTCCTGGTGCTGGGACTGACCTTCTTCGCCTGTTGCGCCGCCCATTCCGGACCGATCTTCCACACCGTCAGCTACGCGATGGGCTGTGGCTTGCCGGTGACTGCGGCGGTGACCATCTACAGCATGGAAGGCGCGGCCGGGCTGGGCGGGCGCTTGCTGTTCGGGCTCGCCGCCGACCGCCTCGGGGCCAAGCCGGTCCTGGTGGCCGGCCTGCTGCTGCAGGCGTTCGCGGCCGCGGCTTATCTCGCGGTGGAGCGCTTGGGGGGCTTCTACGCGGTCGCGCTGATATTCGGCATGGCCTACGGCGGCACCATGCCGCTGTATGCCTCGTTGGCGCGGCAGGCGTTCCCGGCGCGCATTCTTGGCCGCGTGTTCGGCGCCGCCAGCCTGCTGTCGGGGCTGGGCATGGCGCTGGGGCCGTGGGTTGGCGGCTGGTTGTTCGACCGCTACGGCAACTACACCTGGATGTACCTGGGCGCGATGGGCGTGGGCCTGGCGGCTGTGGCCATGGCACTGCTGTTTCCCTCGAAGGGCGGCAGGCCGCCGGCCTCGGCGTTGCCTGTGGCGGCGTAGCCAACCAGCCGGGGCGCCCCTGTAGGAGCGGCTTCGGCCGCGACAGCCCGCTGTGGGATCGCGACTTCGCCGGTCGGGGCTGAAGCCCCTCCTACAGGGCTCCGCCGGGCTTTGCCGAGTCCGGCGGCTTGGCGGCGCCAGCCACCACCATGACTTTCAGTACGGGAAGCTATCCCCTTACAGGCGTATCTCTGGGGATTGATGAATCCGGTTCATCGGCTCATTCGATGGAAGTTGTGTAATCGCAGGACCCCACCCCGCTAGATTGCGAGTTCCAAACCCCCACCGCCTGCCGCCACTTCCCGGTGATGGCAGGAATGCAGAGTGCGTTCCCCCATGTCCGTTCTGTTCCCGTGTTGCCCGTTGCTGTCCGGGCGCGCCGCCGTTCGTCGCGGAGTGCCCACATGCTGATGGAGGCTGTGCGGGTCGCCCTGCGGCGGCCTTATACCTTCGTGGTGATGGCGGTGCTGATCCTGATCGGCGGCGTTCTGGCCGCCCTGCGCACGCCCACCGACATCTTTCCCGAGATCGACATCCCGGTGATCGCGATCGCCTGGACCTATACCGGGCTGCCGCCCGATGAGATGGCCGGACGCGTGTCCTCGCAGTTCCAGCGCCTGCTCAGCACCACGGTCAACGACGTCGAGCACATCGAGGCCAACACTTACCCCGGCATCAGCGTCATCAAGGTGTACTTCCAGCCGGGCGTGGACATCGCGGTCGCCAATGCGCAGATCACCGCGTCCTCGCAGCTGGCCTTGCGGCAGATGCCGGCGGGCATCCAGCCGCCGGTGATCCTCAACTACAACGCCGCCACCGTGCCGATCCTGCAGCTGGCGCTATCGGGCAAGGGCCTGAGCGAGCAGACCTTGTCGGATATCGCCACCAACTCGGTGCGCACCCAGCTCATCACCGTGCCCGGCGCGGTGCTGCCGTTGCCCTATGGCGGCAAGCAGCGCCTGGTGCAGATCGACGTGCGTCCGGAGGCGCTGCAGGCGCGCGGGCTGTCGGCGCAGGACATCGCCAACGCACTGGCCGCGCAGAACGTGCTGACGCCGATTGGCACGCAGAAGATCGACAGCTACGAGTACACCCTGCAACTCAATAGCGCGCCCTCTGCCATCGAGGACCTGGGCAGGATCCCGGTCAAGGTGGTCGACGGCAGCACCATCTACCTGCGCGACGTGGCCGATGTCCACGACGGCAACTCGCCGCAGACCAACATCGTGCATGTCGATGGCGGCCGCTCGGTGTTGATGTCCACGCTGAAGAACGGTCGCGCTTCGACCCTGGCGATCGTCGACGGCATCCGCGCCAAGCTCGACGAGATGAAGGCGGGGTTGCCCGAAGCGCTGAAAGTGGTGCCGATCAACGACCAGTCGCTGTTCGTGCGCGCCGCGATCAAGGGCGTGGTGATGGAAGGCGCCATCGCCGCGGCGCTGACCAGCATCATGATCCTGCTGTTCCTGGGCAGCTGGCGCTCGACGGTGATCATCGCCATCTCGATCCCGCTGTCGATCCTCGGCTCGATCATCGCCTTGTCGGCGATTGGCCAGACCTTGAACCTGATGACGCTCGGCGGCCTGGCGCTGGCTATCGGCATCCTGGTGGACGACGCCACGGTGACGATCGAGAACGTCAACTGGCACCTGGAAAACGGCAAGGACGTGGAGACCGCCATCCTCGATGGCGCGCAGCAGATCGTCACTCCCGCGTTCGTCTCGCTGCTGTGCATCTGCATTGCTTTCGTGCCGATGTTCTTCCTCGAAGGCGTCTCGCGTTACCTGTTCGTGCCGATGGCCGAGGCGGTCATCTTCGCCATGGTGTGCTCGTTCATCCTCTCGCGCACCCTGGTGCCGACGATGGCGATGTACCTGCTGCGGCCGCATGCGCCGCATACCGATCTGCACGGCAACGACTCCGCGCTGCCACCCTCGCGCAACCCGCTGGTGCGGCTGCAGCGCGGATTCGAGGCCCGGTTCGAACGCTTTCGTGCCGGTTATCGCGATCTGCTCGCCTCCGCGCTGGCCAATCGCGGCCGCTTTATTGCAGGCTTCGCGCTGGTGGTGGTGCTGTCGTTCGGGCTGGTGCCGTTCCTCGGCGCCAATTTCTTCCCCGCGGTGGATTCGGGCCAGGTGCTGATGCACGTGCGCGTACCGGTCGGCACCCGGGTGGAGGAAACCGCCGCGCGCTTCGCCCGGATCGAGCAGGCAGTGCGCGAGGTGATCCCCGAAAGCGAAATCCAGACCATGGTCGACAACATCGGCCTGCCGCCCAGCGCGATCAACCTGACCTACAACAACACCGGCGTGATGGGCCCGCAGGATGGCGACTTCCAGATCGCCCTGCGCGAAGGCCACCGCCCGACCGCCGACTACGTGCGCAAGCTGCGCGAGGTGTTGCCGCAGCGCTTCCCGGACACCACGTTCTCGTTCCCGCCGGCCGACATCGTCAGCCAGATCCTCAACTTCGGTGCCCCGGCGCCGATCGACATCCAGATCCGCGGCGGCAAGCTCGACGACAGCTATGCCTATGCCCAGGCGCTATTGAAGAAGATTCGCGCCGTACCGGGCGTGGCCGATGCGCGCATCCAGCAGTCGCAGCGCGCGCCGCGCTTCAACGTCGACCTGGACCGCACCCAGGCCCAGCAATTGGGCCTGACCACGCGCGATGTCACCAACTCGCTGGTGGTGAACCTGGCCGGCAGCAGCCAGGTCGCGCCCACGTTCTGGCTCAACCCGGCCAATGGCGTCACCTACTCGATCGTGATGCAGACCCCGCAGCGCGAGCTCGATTCGCTCAGTGCCCTGCAGAACCTGCCGGTGGGCAATGGCAGCAAGCCGGCCGAGACCACCCTGGGCGGCGTGGCCCAGCTCACCCGCACCACCGCGGCGGCGCTGGTCAGCCAGTACAACATCCAGCCGATGGTGCAGATCCACGCTGCCACCGAAGACCGCGACCTGGCCGCGGTGGCCGCCGACATCCGCAAGCTGCTGGCCGAAAGCGCCGACCAGGTACCCAAGGGCGCGCATGTCGAGCTGATGGGCCAGGTGCAGACGATGAACAAGGCGTTCTCCGGCCTGCTGTTCGGCCTGCTCGGCGCGATCGTGCTGATCTATCTGTTGATCGTGGTGAACTTCCAGTCGTGGCTGGACCCGGCGGTGATCGTCTCGGCACTGTCGGCGGCGTTGGCCGGCATCGTGTGGATGTTGTTCCTCACCGACACGACCTTGTCGGTGCCGGCGCTGACCGGCGCGATCATGTGCATGGGCGTAGCCACCGCCAACAGCGTGCTGGTGGTGAGTTTCGCGCGCGAGCGCCTGGCCGAATTGGGCGATGCCCACGCCGCTGCGCTGGAAGCCGGCTTCGTCCGTTTCCGCCCGGTGCTGATGACGGCGCTGGCGATGATCATCGGCATGCTGCCGATGGCGCTTGGAATGGGCGAGGGCGGCGAGCAGAACGCGCCGCTCGGCCGTGCCGTCATCGGCGGCCTGGTCTGCGCCACTTTCGCCACCCTGGTCTTCGTGCCCGTGTTGTTCAGCGTGGTCCACGGTCGTACTTCCCGCAAAACCATCCTCGTGCAGCCGCAACCCGCTGCCGGAGTGTCCTGACATGTCGCAGCCGTCTCCCTCCCCCTCGTCGCCCGCGCGCCGCTCGCGCCGCCTGCCGGTTGTCATTGCCGTGGTCATCGTCATCGCCGCGGTCGTGGCCGGCCTGGCGATGCGCGCCATCCGCGCGCACCAGCTGGAGGCGCGCGCGCAATCGCGCAGCCTGCCGACGGTCGCGGTGATCCATCCCGCCCCGGTGCCGGTGGATGCGCTGGAACTTCCCGGGCGGGTCGAAGCCTGGTCGCGCGCGCCGATCTATGCGCGTGTCAGCGGTTATCTCAAGCGCTGGAACGTCGATATCGGCCAGCCGGTCAAGGCGGGCCAAGTGCTGGCCGAAATCGAGACCCCGGACCTCGACCAGGAACTGAGCCAGGCCCAGGCCGAACTGGCCAGCGCGCGCAGCGATGCGGCCATTGCCAAGGCCTCGGCCGATCGCTGGCAGCGCCTGGTCGATACGCGCCTGGTGTCGCGCCAGGACGCCGAAGAACGCGCCGCCACCAGCCAGTCGCGCGCGGCCACCGCACAGGCACTCAGCGCCAACATGGCGCGTGCGCAGACGCTGGCGCGCTACAAGCAGCTGGTGGCGCCGTTCGACGGTGTGGTCACGGCGCGCAATACCGATGTCGGCGCGTTGATCAACACCGGCAACAGCGCCGGCAACGAGTTGTTCGTGGTCTCCGACCTCAGCCGCCTGCGCGTCTATGTGAGCGTGCCGCAACGCCAGCTCGCCGCGATCGCCCCGGGGACCAAGGCCAGGCTCGTCGTCCCAGAGCGCCCGGGCAAGACCTACGAGGCCACGGTGCAGTCGCTGTCGCAAGCGATCGACAGCAGCTCCGGCGCCATGCTGGTGCAGCTGGCGGTCGACAACGCCGCTGGCGAGCTCTTGCCCGGCGCCTATGCCACCGTCCGTTTCGACGTTCCTAATGCTGGCAACGCATTGGGCCTGCCGCCGAGCGCGCTGATCGTCGGCAAGGCCGGCGTGCACCTGGCGGTGCTCGACGCGCAGGACAAGGCGCAGCTGCGTGAAGTGCGCATCAGCCGCGACCTCGGCAACGTGGTCGAGTTGGCCGAGGGCCTGAAGGCCGAAGACCGCGTCATCGACAATCCGCCGGATGGCATCGCGACGGGCGATGCCGTGCGCGTGGCAGAAGCCACCCCGGAAAAGCAGAAGGCCGGCTAGCCCGGCGGCCCGCGTCCGCGCTGGCGGGTGGCCGGTGCGGACGCGGGTTCCCGCAGGGCAACGGCTGCGGCGCGTCCGCAAACAGATTGAAATATCGA
>DATCVI010000213.1:0-14519 GCA_036566925.1 Stenotrophomonas sp. | reverse complement strand
AATACGGTCGATGACTTCGCGCACGTCATACGGCTTGCGGGTGTCGGCGGGGATGACGCCGTAGAGTTCTTCGGCAGCGTGCAACGGCGCCTCGGGTTCGCGCAGCAACAGCGCAGGCGCCGGCTTGCGCCAATTGAGCTGGGCGACGATGGCCCGGACCCGGGCAAGTGCCTGCAGGTCGTTATCGGCGAAGTGGTCGGCAACGCCGGAAATGCGCGTGTGCACATCGGCGCCGCCGAGTTCTTCGGCGCTTACCACTTCACCAGTGGCGGCCTTCACCAACGGCGGGCCGCCGAGGAAGATCGTGCCCTGCTCGCGCACGATCACGGTTTCGTCGCTCATGGCCGGCACGTAGGCGCCGCCAGCGGTGCAGGAGCCCATCACGCAGGCGATCTGCGGGATGCCCTGGGCCGAAAGATTGGCCTGGTTATAGAAGATCCGGCCGAAGTGGTCGCGGTCGGGAAAGACCTCGTCCTGCAGTGGCAGGAACGCGCCGCCGGAATCGACCAGGTAGATGCACGGCAGCCGGTTCTGCTCGGCGATTTCCTGCGCGCGCAGGTGCTTCTTCACCGTGATCGGGTAATAGGTGCCGCCCTTGACGGTGGCATCGTTGGCGACGATGACGCATTCCACGCCGCTGACGCGGCCGATGCCGGCCACCACGCCAGCGCAAGGGACTTCGTCGGCATACATGCCGTGCGCGGCGAGCGGGGCGATCTCCAGGAACGGGCTGCCCGGGTCGAGCAGGGCGTCGATGCGCTCGCGCACCAGCAACTTGCCGCGCGCCACGTGCTTTGCGCGTGCCGCTTCGCTACCGCCGAGCGCGGTGTGCGCCAGGACCGCCCGCAGGTCGTCTACCTGTGCACGCAGCGCGGCGGCGTTGGCCTGGAAGGTGTCACTGCCGGTTTGCAGTTGCGTGGCGAGGACGGTCATCGGTTGCCTTTGCTGTGTCTGTTTTTACTTCGTGCGCTCGAACAGCTCACGGCCGATCAGCATGCGCCGGATTTCCGAGGTGCCGGCGCCAATCTCGTACAGCTTGGCATCGCGCCACAACCGACCGGTGGGGTATTCGTTGACGTAGCCATTGCCACCGAGGATCTGGATCGCCTGGCCGGTGAGCCAGGTTGCCTTCTCGGCGGCGTAGAGGATTGCGCCGGCCGCGTCCTGGCGCGTGGTACGGCCCTGGTCGCAGGCCCGGGCGACGGCATAGACATAGGCGCGGCATGCGTTGAGGCCGACGTACATGTCGGCGATCTTGGCCTGGATCAGCTGGAACGTGCCGATCGGCTCGCCAAACTGGCGCCGTTCGTGCACGTAGGGCAGGGCGACGTCGAGCGCGGCGGCCATCAGGCCCAGCGGGCCGCCGGACAACACCACGCGTTCGAAGTCGAGCCCGGACATCAGCACGCGCACGCCGCCGCCGACTTCGCCCAACACGTTCTCCACCGGCACTTCGCAGTCGGCGAAGACCAGTTCGCAGGTGTTGGAGCCGCGCATGCCGAGCTTGTCCAGCTTCTGCGCGGTGCTGAAGCCGGGCATGCCCTTTTCGACCAGGAAGGCGGTGATGCCGCGCGCGCCGGCCTCCGGATCGGTCTTGGCGTAGACCACCAGGACATCGGCGTCCGGGCCGTTGGTGATCCACATCTTGTTGCCATTGAGGACGAAGTGGTCGCCGCGCCGTTCGGCGCGCAGCTTCATCGAGACCACGTCGGAGCCGGCGCCCGGCTCGCTCATCGCCAGCGCGCCGACATACTCGCCACTGCACAGCTTCGGCAGGTACTTGGCTTTCTGTGCCGCGTTGCCGTTCTTGCGCAGCTGGTTGACGCAAAGGTTGGAATGGGCGCCGTAGGACAGGCCGATGGCGCCGGAACCGCGCGAGATTTCCTCCATCGCCACCACATGGGCGAGATATCCCATGCCACTGCCGCCATACTCTTCCTCGACGGTGAGGCCGAGCAGTCCCTGCTCGCCGAGCCGACGCCACAACGGCGCGGGGAAGACGTTCTCTTCGTCGGCGGTGGCGGCCAGTGGGGCGATCTCGCGGGCGGCGAAGGCGGCAACGCTTTCGCGCAGCAGGTCGATGTCCTCGCCCAGGTCGAAATTCAGCGACGGCACGTGCATGGTGATGCTCCGCAAAGGAATGGACGCGCCGGGACGGAGCCCTTGCGCGCTTTGCTGCATGAGGGACGCCGCCGGGCGGAGCGCGAGATCAGCCTAGCGCGTTCCGCGGAAGAATTGAATCACAATTCACAAATTCGATTGAATAAAGACGCATGGCCTACAAACGCTCCCCCCTGATGGAAGAACGCCTGGCTGGCAACCGGCAACGCATCCTGCAGGCCGCGCGCCGGCTGGTGGCCGAAGGTGGCTATCGGAATGCCCCCATCACCGCCGTCGCGGCGGCTGCCGGTGTCTCGACTGGGCAGATCTATCGCCATTTCCCTTCCAAGGCCGACCTGTTCGTCGAAGTTTTGAGCGCGGCGGTGGAGAACGAGATAGCCATCCTGCGTGCCATCGCGGCAGAGCCGGTCAGCGTCAGCCGCCGCGTGAAGCGAGCCGTCGAGACCTTCGTGCGGCGCGCGCTGGCCGGGCCGGGGTTGGCTTGGGCCTTTATCGCCGAGCCGGTCGAGGCAGAGGTGGACGCCGAACGCATCCGCGCTCGGCGCCTGCTGGGCGAGGTGTTCCGCGACCTGTTGGCCGAGGGCCTCGCCAACGGCGAGTTGCCGCCGCAAGACCTGGATGCGTCCGCTGCCTGCCTGGTCGGCGCATACACCGAGGCGCTGGTGGGGCCGATCGCGCCTACTCGTGCCAGCCCGCGCGATGGCGAACGGTTGGTCGCGGCGATCTCGGGGTTCTGCCTGCGCGCCGTCGGCGCGCAGCTCGACGTCTCAGGCGAGCAGCCAGCCCAGCAGTAGCGCGACGACGGGAGCGCTCCAGGCCAGCGGCAGGATGATGCGCGGCCGATAGGGCAGCAAGCCCAGCACCAGCACTACGGCCGACAAGGTCAGGGTGCCGAGCCACAGGACCGAGCCGACCGCCGGCCCACGCAGCAGCGTGCACAGGCCGAACGAGAGGGCGAGCATTGCCCAGCCAACCCAGTGCAACCATCGCCGGGTGGATTCGGGCAGACCCGCCTGGGCAGGCGGCAGATGCGCCGGATGCGCCATTGTCCGCCACAGCGCGGTGAAGCCGGAGAAGCCCAGCGCGATCGCCAGCCAGATCGTCATGCGTGCTCGCCGCGCGGCGTGGCGTCGGCCCGCACTGCGGCCACCGGCCGGCTTCGATTCGGTTGCGCACGCCGCTGCGCCGCCGGCACCGGCGGACGCCAGCGCTGCACGCGCCGCGCTGCGACCGCCAGGCTCGCACCAAGACCCAGACAGACCAGGTCGACGCCGGCGAGCGACCACAACCCGGCCGGGATCGTGACTCCCAGATGGATGCCGGTGGTCAGCGCATTGAGCAAGGGGATGCCGGCGAACATGACGGCACCGGCATAGAGCTGCCACGCCCACATCGCGCGCTTGGGCCAGGCGAAGGCGGCGATCAACGCCGCGCCCCACGCCCAGAAGAACACATTGGCCTCGAGGTCGGCGCGCCCGGCCACGCCCACCGGCAGCAGGCGGTTGCCCCAAAAATAGGCGGCAAATGCAATCGGCAAGCCGGCGACCGCGCCGATGTTGAGCGAATCCACCAGCCGCAGGCCAAAGCCGATGCGTCCGGCCTTGAGGTGTTTGGGGCGCTCCTTGGTCGCCCACAGCACCGCGCCGCTGGCCACCATCAGGCAACCCAGTAGCCCGCAGACGAAGAACAGCAGGCGCAACGCCGGGTCGGCGAAGTGCGCCACGTGCAAGCCTTCAAGGGTGCCAAACGTCAGCGTGGCGGCAGCGGGCGGCCCGCTGCGCTCCAGCAGCTTGCCGCTACTGCCGTCGAAGCGCAGGGACGGCGGGAAGTAGGAGATGGACGGCGGCCGCGCGCTGAAGATCACGTCGGCATTCGCATCGCCTGGATTAGTTACCGCCACCGAACCCAGCGTGACATCGGGCCATTGCGCTCGCGCGTTGTCCAGCAACTGCGAAAGCGGCAGCATCTCGGCAGGCTTGCCTGCGGCCGGGCGGGTGTCGGCGATGCGGTTGGCGGCTTCATCGTAGTAGCGCTGTTCGTTGTCCGGATAGCGTGCGCCAATCCCCCACGGCAGGTACATGAACATCAGGGTGACGATGCCGGTGTAGGTGATCATCGCGTGGTACGGCAACGCCAGCACCGCGCTGGCGTTGTGGAAGTCCAGCCAGGAGCGCTGGCCCTTGCCGGGGCGAAAGGTGAAGAAGTCCTTGAAGATCTTCTTGTGGGTAATGATCCCGGTGATGATCGCCACCAGCATGAACATCGCGCAGAACCCGACAATGTAGCGCGCCCAGATCGCCGGCAAGTAGTGCAGGTCGAAGTGCAGGCGGTAGAGGAATTCGCCGCCGCTGGTTTCACGTGCGGCCACTGCCTCGCCGGTACGCGGATCGACGGTCGCCTGGCCATAGGGCCGCCGCGCCGGTGCACTCTCGGGCGCCGGGGGATTCATCCAATACATCTCGATGACCTGCGAGCGCGCGTCGGGCAGCGTGAGATTCCAGCTCAGCGCGTCAGGTGCATTGCGGCGCAGGTAGCGTTCGGCGCTGGCGAGCGCGGTGGCCGTGTCGGTCTGCGCGATCGGTAGCTCCGGCCGCATCCAGCGGCTGATTTCCTCTTTGTAGTAGGCGCTGGTGCCGCCCATGAAGATCAGCAGCAACACCCAGCCGACCAGCAAACCGGTCCAGGTGTGCAGCCATGCCATCGATTGGCGAAACCCCTGTTTCATCCGGCCCCCCGGCCCAGCCATGCCGCCGCGGCGAACATCGCCACGGTCGGAACGAGGATGCCGGCCCAGGCGCGCCAGGCCGTGGCCGTGGCAAACGCCCACAACGCCGCGCAAGCACACACCAGGATGCCGACCATCATCCCGGTCAGCACCGCCTGGCTGGGCGTGGCCAGCAAGTGCGCCAGCAGCAGGCTCGACGCACTCGCCAGGGCATAGCCGCCGAAGATCGCCGCGCAACTACGCGACAGCACGCCCAGCCAGGGGCGCTTGAACCAGGGCATGTCGGCAGCGATACGGGACACGGCAGCGACTTACTCGACGGCGAAAGTCAGCGTGCTGATGTGGTGCATCACCGCGACCGGCTTGCCGGCAATCTGCTTGCGCACCGGTTCGGGGTGGCTGACCGTGACCAGGTGGCGGCCGGCAGCGAGCTTGGGCAGGGTGACCTGGCCCTTCGCATCGGACTTGAACTTCTGCTGCTGCCTGTTCGCGTCGAAGACCATCACTTCGGCGCCAGCCAGCGGCTGGTTGCGGAACATCACGGTGAGGGTGTCACCGTCCTTGCGCGTCGGCACCAACTCAAGGACCTGGCGGCCGACGGTGTTGTCGCGGCCGGCGCGGGCGTAGTAACTCACCGCTTCGTAGCGCTTGTCTTCGCCTTGCCACGGCTCGAACACCTGGTTGTCGAACAACCAGGCATCGCCCTGGCTCTGCAGCGGCGCCACCAGGTGGTCGCCCTGCCGGGTGGCGGTGCCGGCCTTGCCCTGGGTGCCGACGATCTCGAAGTGCTTGAGGCGCCCGAGTTCGTCTTCGGCCGGATTGGGCGTCTTTTCCGCCGGCTCGCCGAAATAGACCCGCACCGGGCCATTGCCCTTGTCGCGCTCGATCCAGATCTCGTGGGCCTGGGCAGACAACGCCAAACACGACAATGCGACGCAGGCCAGCAGCAGCGATTTCATCGGGGTCTCTCCGCAAAGGGATGTGCAGTATTGGGAATGATACTCATTTTGCCCGGCGCGGGCGACGTGCCGCATCGCCGCAAAAACCGGCAGGCGGCTGTGGCGTCGGTCGCAAATCTCCGGGGATTTCTCGCGAGCCGACGGCGACGCAGGCGCAAGTTTGCCGGGGGGCTCTCTAGTGAATACGGACTGCCCCTATACTCGGGCGCTTAGCGAAAGCCCCCGAACTACTGCCAGGAGTGAGCGCGTGCGGAATTACGATCTCGAGTTCCTGAAGAAATTTTCCATGGTGATTGGTTTGCTGGTGCTCATCACCCTGGGCTTGATCGTCTTTGCGGCTTATTTGCAGCGCGCCATTCCCGATGAAATCGCGCCAAGCGCGGCCAAGCGCACCGAGCAGCGCATTGCGCCGGCCGGGGCGGTCTACGCCGGCAGCACCGGGGCGGCGGCGCAGGCAGCTGCCCACGCTGCCGCCATGGCAAAGGCCGCCTCGCAAGTGGCCTATGGCGGCACCACCGACGGCAAGGTGATCTTCGACAACCTGTGCACCGCCTGCCATACCAACGGGGTCGGCAACGCGCCGACGCTGGACCACGCGCACTGGGACAAGCGCCTGGCCCAGGGCAAGGACACGCTGCACAAGCATGCGATCGAGGGCTACACCGGCCCGGACGGCGGCATCATGCCGCCCAAGGGTGGCAACCCGGCGCTGACCGAAGAGCAGGTCAAGGCCACGGTCGACTGGATGATCGCCAACCTGAAATAGAGCCGGTGTATCGTGCTCACCCCGCGCCGCCTTCGGGCGGCGTTTTGTTTGGCCGCATCCCGGAGTCGTCCATGCCGTTGTTCCTGGTACCCCGTTCGCGACAACTGCGGCGAGCCGCGCTGACGTTGGCGCTCTTGACCGCGATGCCGGCGGTTATGGCGGCGGCAAAGCCGCTGCCGATCGGCACGGTTCAAGGCAGCGGCGCGCTTAGTTCCTACGAGGGCAGGGAGGTCACGGTCGAGGGCGTGGTCACCGCCGACTGGCGCGCGAGCCTGGGCGGTTTCTTCATACAGGACGCAGGCGATGGCGATGACGCCACCTCCGATGCGTTGTTCGTTCAAGCGGCGGGCGATTCGAAGCTGGCCGTGGGCGATCGACTGCGCGTGCGCGGTGTGGTCAGCGAAATGGCGGCCAACCCACAGGCCGCGCTGACCACCCTGAAAGCCGAACGCATTGAAGTGCTGAGGCGCGCGCAAGTGCTTCCGGTACGCGAACTCAACGCCCAACCGGCCGACTGGCGCGCGCTGGAAGGTGAGCATGTGCGCATCACCGCGCCGTTGACGTTGTCGGGCACTGATGCGCTTGAGCGCAACGGCGAATTGGTGGCGGCGTTCGGTGGCCGGCTGTGGCAACCGAGCGAGGTGGCGCTGCCGGGCAGCGAAGCCTACGCCGAACTCGAACGCGACAACGCCCGCCGCAAACTGGTGCTGGACGATGGCAGCGGCGAGCGCAATCCCTCGCAGGTCGGCTACCTGCCGGCCGCGGCAACGCTGCGCACCGGTGTCGAGGTGCAAGGCGTGGAAGGCATCGTCGACCGCCGTTACAACGGCAGCTGGCGGCTGCAGCTGACCGCGCCATTGCAACTGCCGGCACTGCAGCGCCCGGCGCCGCCGCACGTGGCCGGTGCGCTGCGTGTGGCGGCCTTCAACCTGGAGAATTTCTTCAACGGGAACGGCCAGGGCGGCGGCTTCCCGACCCTGCGCGGCGCTCGCACGCAAGCCGAATTCCAGGCGCAGCTGGCCAAGCTGGTGGCCACTATCCGGCCGCTGCAGGCCGACGTGGCCGCGCTGATGGAGCTGGAAAACGACGGTTACGGCCCCGACTCGGCCATCGCCACGCTGGTGGCGGCGTTGAATGCCGGACAGGGTGCGGCGGGCGACTGGCGTTATGTCGATGCCGGTCAGGGCCCGGGTAGCAATCCGATTCGCGTCGGCCTGATCTATCGCGCCTCCAGGGTCAAGCCGCTGGGCAAGCCGGCCGTCCTAGAAGGCGGTCCGTTCGCCGAGCACAGCCGCGTGCCATTGGCGCAGGCGTTCCGCAGCCAGGCTGGTGGCAAGCCGTTCGTGGTAGTGGCCAACCACTTCAAGTCGAAGGGCTGCAGCGACGCCAGCGGCGCCGACGCCGACCAGCACGATGGCCAGGCCTGCTGGAACGCCACGCGCGTGGACACCGCGCGCCGGCTCGACCAATGGTTGCGTAGCGACCCCACCCGCAGCGGCAGCCAGCGCACCGTGTTGCTGGGCGACTTCAACGCCTATGCCCAGGAAGCGCCGCTGCGCGAACTGCGCGAACGCGGCTGGCTCGACGCTTTCGCGGTGGCCGGTGTCGAACGTCCCTACAGCTATGTCTACAACGGCCAGACCGGGCGCCTCGACCACGCCTTGTTGAGCCCGGCGCTGGCGCCAGCGCTGCGCGGCGCGGCCGAGTGGCACATCAATGCCGATGAGCAGGACGCGCTTGGCTACCGCGAGCGCAATGTCGAAGGGCCGTGGCGCAGCTCGGACCATGACCCGCTGCTGTTGGGCCTGGATCCCTGACCGAAGTCAGTGCATGTGGCCGCGGCGCAGATTGCACACGTGCGTGGCCACCAGGACGAGACTGCCGGCTACGGTGACCGGCGTTTCCCAGCGCGCGCTGGGCCAGCCCAGGGCGCCGACGGTGAGCAATGCCAGGCCAAAGGCAGCCATCGTCCACATCCCTGCCGGCAGCGGCCGCCGCCGATGTGCGCGGCCCAAGGCGGCCACACTCAACGGCGCGGCAAACAGCACGAACACGATATGTATCCATTCGGCCTCGCTCCACGCGCCCAGCATCGGCAGCAGTGACGCTGCCAGCGGCAGCGCAAGGCAATGCAGCAGGCACAGCCCAGACAACGCGGCGGCGGAAAGATCGGCCCAGGGCGAGACGACGGGGTTTAAAGGCTTCATCGGGAGCACTCGAAAGGGTTCTGTTACACCGTAACAAACCTGTCAACCCCCCTTCCGCTCAGGGCCTCGCAGCGAACGCAATCAATGCAATCGCCGCGATTGCCAATACCAGGCCCGCGCGGTTCCAACGGCTGGTGTGCTCGCCGAAGCCGAAAATACCGACGAGCGCACCGAGGGCGACCACGCCGATGTTCATCGTCGCGAACACGACAGCCGGACTGTCCGGCAGCACCTGGTGCGCGCGGACGTAGAACAGGATGTTGGCGAAGTTGAGCGTGCCCAGCAGCAATCCCGCGACCAGGCTGCGGCGATCGAAGGCAATGTGCCCGCGCAATCGCCGCGCCAGTTGCAGGGCGAGCATGAGCACGAACGCGATCGCAAAGCACAGTGTCAGCGAGCTCAGCGAGGACACTCCGGCCAGCGCGATCTGCTTGAGCAGGACATCGATCAGCGCGAACCCGGCCCACACCGCCAGCAGCCAGGGCCAGCCATGATCGCCACCGCCCTCGCCGCGTCCTGCGGGGCGGTGCAGGATGCCGACGATCGCCAGCAATCCCAGGCCAATCCCTACGACCTTGAGCGGAGCGGCCCGTTCCCCGAACCAGAGGAAGGCGGCTGCCAGCGACAACAGCAAGGACAGGCGCTGGGCAACATCGCTGCGCACGATTCCGGCGAGGCGCACCGAGCGCGCCAGCACCAGGAAAATCGAGGGCAGGGCGATGGCCAGCAGCAGCAACGGCAGCCATGGCGTTTGCGGCGCCCGCAATGCCGCCAGCGTCGGGTCGAGCAGCCACAGCGCCAAAGCCGCGGCGACGGCGTAGTTCCAGGTGATCGCCTGGGCGATGTCGATGCGCCGGCGCGGCGCAAGTTTGAGCACCACCGAGACCAGGACGCTGCAGAGCACGCTGAGCAAGAGGAAAGGCATGGGCGGGACGATGCGGTGTGCCAGTGCGCATCGAGCGGCCCGGCGGGGCGGTTATTATGCCGCCATGCCTGAAGTCTCTTTCCCCCTCGAATCCAGCACGCTGCTGTTGGACGGCCCGGCGGGTCCACTGGAAGTGGCCATCGACCTGCCCGAAGGCGAGGTTGCGCCGCTGCCGATCGTGGCCATCGTCTGCCATCCGCTCTCCACCGAGGGCGGCACCATGCACAACAAGGTGGTGACGATGACCGCACGCGCGCTGCGCGAGCTCGGCGTCACCGTAGTGCGTTTCAACTTCCGCGGCGTTGGCGCCTCGGCCGGCAGCTTCGACCAGGGCAACGGCGAACAGGAAGACCTGCGCGCGGTTGCCGCCTGGGTACGCGCGCAGCGCCCGGAAGCGGCGCTGTGGCTGGCCGGTTTCAGCTTTGGTGCGTTCGTCTCGCTGCGGGTCGCAGGCGAACTGCAGCCGCAAGTACTTGTCTCGATCGCCCCGCCGGTCGACCGCGGCTGGGATTTCGCCGGCCTGCAACCACCGCCGCAGTGGCTGGTGATCCAGGGCGAGGCCGACGAGATCGTCGATGCGCAGGCCGTGTACCGCTGGCTCGGCACCCTGGAGGCGCCGCACGAGCTGGTGCGCATGCCCGATACCAGCCACTTCTTCCACCGCAAGCTGATCGACCTGCGTGGCGCGCTCCAGCATGGCGTGCGCCGCTGGCTGCCCGGCGCGGCAGGCTGAGGCGGGCGAAGACGACATGACCGAAATGACCCCGTCGCAACGCTACGCCGAGGGCGTGGCGCGCGGCGACTGGAACGACGACCCCGCCCAGCACGCGGCGCTGGCCGAGCTGGACCGCATCCATGAGGCGTTGCTGGACAGCGAGCAGGACGGCTGGCTCGACCGCCTCTCCGCCTTCTGGAAAAAGCCCGAACCGGTCCGCGGCCTGTACTTCTGGGGCGGGGTAGGGCGCGGCAAGACTTTCCTGGTGGACCTGTTCTACGACGGCCTGCCGATCAAGCAGAAGTACCGCACGCACTTCCATCGCTTCATGCGCGGCGTGCACGAACGCCTGCGTGAACACGCCGGCCAGAGCGATCCGCTGGCCAAGATCGCGCAGGAATGGCGCGAGAACCTGCGCGTGCTGGTGCTGGACGAATTCTTCGTCACCGACATCGGCGATGCCATGTTGCTGGCGCGGCTGCTCGAACGCTTGTTCGCCGAAGGCGTGACCCTGGTGACCACCTCCAACACCGCGCCGGAAAACCTCTACGCCAATGGCCTTCAGCGCGAAAGCTTCCTGCCGGCGATCGCGCTGCTGCAGAAGTTCTGCGTGGAGCTGTACGCCGAAGGCACCGAGGATTACCGCATGCGCGCGCTGACGCGCTCGCCGGTTTATCGCGCGCCGCTGGACGCACAGTCCGACGCCTGGCTGGCGCAACGCTGGACAGAGCTGAGCGGTGGCAGTGCTGCGCATGCCGGCAACATCCAGATCGACGGGCGCAAGATCCCGGTGCGTGGCCGCGGCAAGAGCATCGCCTGGTTCGATTTCGCCGCGCTGTGCGAAGGCCCGCGCGGGACCGCGGACTACATCGAGATCGCGCGCGAGTTCAACACCGTGCTGGTCGGCGGCATCCCGCATTTTGATCGCATGAACGAAGATGCAGCGCGGCGTTTCGTCAACCTCATCGACGAGCTCTACGATCGCCAGGTCAACCTGGTCTGCACGGCGGTCGATGCGCCGCCCGCGCTCTATAGCGGCGAGCGCCTGGCCGGCGCGTTCGAACGCACCGCCTCGCGCCTGATCGAAATGCAGAGCGCCGAGTACCTGGCGACGGCCCATCGCGCGTAGATGAACAAAACCTGTCCAGTTCTGGGGTGTGCTTGCTATTAAATAGCGCGATATGTAAATTGCCCACCATGGAACTGCCCGCCACCACCGCCACCGCAGAACGCCTGAAGCTCGATAACCAGCTGTGCTTTGCGCTGTATTCCACCCAGCTGGCGATGAACAAGCTCTACCGCGGCCTGCTCAAGCAGTTGGACCTGACATATCCCCAGTACCTGGTGATGCTGGTGCTGTGGGAGCAGGACCAGCGCACCGTGTCCGATATCGGCGAACGCTTGTTCCTGGACTCGGCCACCCTGACGCCGCTGCTGAAGCGACTGGAAGCTGCGGGCTGGGTCTCGCGCCGCCGCGCCACCGCCGACGAACGCCAGGTCGTCATCGGGCTGACCGACGCCGGCCGTGCCCTGCGCGAGCGCGCCGCGACCATTCCAGAGCAGATCGGCTGTGCGATTGCCTGCAGCCTGGAAGAAGCCCAGGCCCTGCACGCCCAGCTGGGCAAGCTTCGCAACGATCTCAACAAGGCCGCTGGCTGACGCTTCCGGCCGCTATACATAGCACGCTATTTAATCGCGCGGACAACCCGCCACAACCAGGAGCACCACCATGGCATCGCCCACTACTGTTCTCTACACCGCCCACGCTACTGCCACCGGAGGCCGCGAAGGCCGCGCCGTGTCTTCCGACCAGGTGCTGGACGTCAAGCTCTCGACCCCGCGTGAACTCGGCGGCGCCGGCGGTGACGGCACCAACCCCGAGCAATTGTTCGCCGCTGGCTACTCGGCTTGCTTCATCGGCGCGATGAAGGCCGTCTCCGCCCGCGAGAAGATCAAGCTCCCGGCCGAACCGACCATTGAAGGCAGCGTCGGCATCGGCCAGATCCCGGGCGGCTTCGGCCTGGCCGTGGAGCTGAAGATCGCGGTACCGGGCATGGAGCGCGAACAGCTGCAAGCGCTGGTCGACGCCGCCCACCAGGTGTGCCCGTACTCCAACGCCACCCGCGGCAACATCGACGTCACCCTGACCCTGGCGTGATGCCTCGCCCCTGTGGGAGGCGCTTTAGCCCTCCCACAGGCCCCCGACAGCCCTCCGACATCGATTGGCGACAATGGCCACTCCCGACGCGGAGGTCGCATGAAGATCGGAGAGCTGGCCCGGGCCGCGGGTTGCCATACCCAGAGCATCCGTCACTACGAGACCCTCGGCCTGCTGGCGCCCTCGACGCGCACTCCCACGGGCCATCGGCGCTACCGGCAAGAAGACCTGGAGCGCTTGCTGCGGCTGCGCCAGGCGCGCAGCGAAGGCTTGTCGCTGACGCAGATTCGCCGCCTGCTCGCGGACACCGACCGCGCCGGAGATCGCCAGATCTGATCATGGACGGCTTGCGCCCGCGCCACCACAATCCAGCGCATGCCTTCCACTTCCCGCCTTGAACGCCGTCCCTCCAGGCACGGCGCATGAACCCCGCGTCCACTGATCTGCTGCTGTTGCCCGGCCTGCTCAATGACGCGGCGCTGTGGACCGCCCAGGTCGAAGCGCTGTCCGGCCAGGCGCGCTGCCATGTCGGCGACCTCACCCAGGGCGATACCCTCGAAGCGGTAGCGGATGCCGTCCTTGCGGCCGCGCCGGCCTCTTTTGCGCTAGCCGGCTTCTCGCTCGGCGGCTACATCGCGCAGCAGATTCTGCGCGTTGCGCCGGAGCGGGTAGAGCGGCTGGCGCTGCTGGATACCTCGATACGCGCCGACACGCCCGAACGCGTCTCGCAGCGAAAAGCGCTGGCACGCGCTTCACGGGTCGAAGGCAGCTTCCATGGCTTTGGCGAGAAGCTGATGCGCAGCTATGTGGCACCGTCGCGGTTGCACGACCACGCCCTGCTGGAACGCGTGCGGGCGATGACCACGCGGCTGGGCGCCGAAGTCTTCGCCAGGCAGAGCCTGTTGGACCGTATCGATGGCCATGACGTGCTCTCGACCTGGCGCAAGCCGCTGCTGGTGCTCTGTGGTGCAGATGACGCCATCACCCCGCCGGCGCTGCTCGCGGAAATCGCCGAACTGGTGCCGGGCGCGCGCTTTGTCGAGATCCCCGACTGCGGGCACCTCTCCCCGCTGGAACAGCCACGCGCGGTCACCGATGCGTTGCGCGAGTGGCTGGTCGACTAAGGCTTAGCGGGTGTTGCTGGCCACTGCGTCGGCAGACTTGTCCTGCGAAGGCTGCAGCAGTTGCAGCGGCTGGCCCTGATAGCGCAGTTCGAGCTGCTGCTGTTCGGCGTGTAATGCAGTGACCTGCGCGCATAGCGACTGCGCCTTCGCCTCCAGCGCCTTGCCGCGGGCATCCATGCGCGCATCGAGCTCCTTCTCCATCGCATCGGCGCGACGCTCGATGTCATCCGAGCCGCCGCTGAACACCGACCACATCACCCCGCGCATCAGGCTGCTGGCCATCTCGTCGGCCGCGCGCTCCACATTGGCTTCGAATTTCGCATCGAAGGCCTTCTGGTCCCAGCGGCCCTTGCCCAGCGATTCGTCGACCTGGGCCAGCGCCTGGCGTCGGTAGCGTTCCACCTCGCGCGCCTTGGACTTGCTGCCGCTCATTATCTGCACCACGCCGGCCAGTGCATCGAAGGCGATATCCACCGCGTCGCGCGCCACACCGGCCACCGCCGGCACCAGGTCGCGGGTCATCGCTTCCATGCGCCGCAGGCGCTGCGCGTCACTGGCGCTCACCGCCTGCATGCGTTGGTCGATGCTGATGCCGCCATCGTGGATGTAGACCTCGCGCGGCAGTCCACTTTCGCGCTGCAGCCAGACGCCGTCCTCGGCGATGCGCAGATCGTAGGGCGTGTCGAAATTGCATTGCCGCGACGACAGGTGCGGCTTGGCCGGTTCGGCCTGCGCCAGACCCACCAGGCACAGCGCGAGAAGGGCAATCCACGGTAGGCGCTTGGGTTTCATGTCGGCCAACTCCGGAAGGGGGCAAGG
>DATCVI010000212.1:0-6973 GCA_036566925.1 Stenotrophomonas sp. | reverse complement strand
TGGTGGTTGTGGGCCAATGCCCCCTGGGCCGGCCTGGCCTGGGCGGCGTTGGCGCTCTACGTCGCGCTTGGCCTGCGCAGCCTCGGCGAACACGCCGTCGCCGTGGCCACTGCACTGGAAGGTGGTGATCTCGCCGCCGCACGTTCGGCGGTCGGCCGGATCGTCAGCCGCGATGTGCAGGCGCTGGATGCGCATCAAGTAGCCGGCGCGGCCACCGAATCGGTGCTGGAGAACGGCAGCGATGCGGTGTTCGCCGCGTTGTTCTGGGGCTTGCTGCTGGGCGCGCCGGGCGCGGTGCTGTACCGCCTGGCGAATACGCTCGATGCGATGTGGGGCTATCGCACGCCGCGCTACCAGCGGTTCGGCTGGGCGGCGGCGCGCATCGACGATGGCTTGAATTGGTTGCCCGCGCGCCTGGCGGCACTCACCTACGCCGTGCTTGGCGCCACGACCTGCGCGCTGCGCTCTTGGCGCGCGCAGGGTGCGCGCTGGAAAAGCCCCAATGCCGGGCCGGTGATGGCGGCGGGTGCCGGCGCGTTGCGGGTCGCGCTCGGCGGTGCGGCGCCATACCACGGCCAGTGGCAATCGCGGCCCGTGCTCGGCGAGGGCGCTGCGCCCGATGCCGGCAGCGTGCATCGCGCTTTGACCCTGGTGCGTGGCGGCGCCCTGCTGTGGTTGTTGCTGTTGGCGCTGCCGGCCGCCAGCTACCTAATGGGAAGGAGCTGACATGCTCGAACACGGCGGACGCCTGTTGCGGGCTGCGCATCAGTTCGGTATCGCGCCCGAGCAATGGCTGGACCTGTCCACCGGCGTGAGCCCGTGGCCGTGGCCGGTGCCGCCGTTGCCGGCCAGTGCGTGGCACCGCCTGCCGGAAGACGAGGACGGGCTGGTGGAGGCGGCGCAGACCTACTACGGTGCGGCCCCGCTGTTGCCCGTCGCCGGTTCGCAGGCCGCCATCCAGGCGCTGCCGCTGCTGCGCGCACGTGGCCGCGTCGGCATCATCGCGCCGGGCTACAACGAGCATGCGCATGCCTGGCGTCGCGCCGGCCATGACGTGGTCTCGGCCCCGGCCGGTGTGCTGCAGGACACGGTGGACGATTTCGACGTGCTGGTGTTGATCCATCCCAACAACCCCGGCGGCGACCGTTTCGCCCCCGACCAGTTGCTCGACCTGCACGCACGGTTGGCGCGACGCGGGGGCTGGCTGGTGGTCGACGAAGCCTTTATCGACGCCACGCCCGAGAACAGCCTCTGCGTCCACGCCGGGATGGAAGGGCTGGTAGTGCTGCGCTCGGTCGGCAAGTTTTTCGGCATGGCCGGTGCGCGCGCCGGCTTCGTCTTCGCCGCGCACGACCTGCTCGCTGCCTTGCGTGACCGCCTCGGTCCGTGGACGCTGAGTGGCCCTGCGCGTTGGGCGGTGAGGCAGGCCCTGGCCGATCGCGACTGGCAGGCACAGGCGCGCCCGCGCCTGCTTGCCGCTTCGGATCAACTGGCCACGCTGCTGCGTGCGCACGGCTTGCCGCCGCAAGGCGGCAGCGCGTTCTTCCAATGGTGCGTGCATGCCGACGCGGCCGCACTGCATGCGGCATTGGCGCAGCGCGCCATCCTCACGCGCCTTTTCGACACGCCCGTCAGCCTGCGGTTCGGCCTGCCGCCGGATGCGGCGGGTTTGCGCCGGCTCGACATCGCGCTGGGCGAGATCCTGAAATGACCGCACGCGTCCTCATGGTGCAGGGCTGCACTTCCGACGCCGGCAAAAGCACGCTGGTCGCCGCGCTGTGCCGCTGGCTGCACCGGCAAGGTGTGGAGGTTGCTCCGTTCAAGCCGCAGAACATGGCGCTCAATGCCGCGGTCACCGTCGATGGCGGCGAGATCGGCCGCGCCCAGGCGGTGCAGGCGCAGGCCTGCGGGTTGCCCCCGCATACCGATTTCAATCCGGTCCTGTTGAAGCCGCAGAGCGACACCGGCGCGCAGGTAATCGTGCATGGCCGGGTGGTCGGTACGCTCGACGCGGTCGCGTATCACCACTACAAGCGCACTGCGCGCGAGGCGGTGCTGGCCTCGCATGCGCGCTTGCTGGCGCGACATGCGGCGATCATTGTCGAAGGGGCCGGCAGCCCGGCCGAGATCAACCTGCGCGCCAACGACATCGCCAACATGGGCTACGCCGAGGCGGTCGATTGCCCGGTGATCCTGGTGGCCGACATCGACCGTGGCGGGGTGTTCGCGCATCTGGTCGGCACCCTGGCGCTGCTTTCCGAAAGCGAACAGGCGCGCGTGGTTGGCTTCGTCATCAATCGTTTCCGCGGCGACCTGGCGTTGCTGCAGCCTGGCCTGGACTGGCTTGAGCAGCGCACCGGCAAGCCGGTGCTGGGCGTGCTGCCGTACCTGCAGGGCCTGCACCTGGAGGCCGAGGACGCGCTGCCGCGCGCAGCCGTCGCCAAGCCGCAGGCGCGCTTGCGCGTCGTGGTGCCGGCCTTGCCACGGATAAGCAACCACAACGACTTCGACGCGCTGGCCGCGCATCCGCAAGTGGACCTGCGGTTCGTCGGACCGGGGCAGGCGCCGCCGGCCTGTGACTTGATCGTGCTGCCGGGCAGCAAGTCGACCCGCGCCGACCTGGCCTGGCTGCGCGAACAAGGCTGGGAGCCGGCCATCGCCCGCCACCTGCGCTATGGCGGCCGCGTGCTCGGCATTTGCGGCGGCTTCCAGATGCTGGGGCAGACGCTGCTCGACCCGGCCGGTATCGATGGCCCTGCCGGCAGCAGCGAAGGCCTGGGGTGGCTGGCGATGGACACCTGCTTCGAGGCCGACAAGCAACTGCGCAGCGTGCAAGGTTGGCTCAGCTTCGCCGACGCCGAGGTGCGCGGCTACGAAATCCATTGCGGAACCAGCCGCGGCGAAGCACTGGGCCGGCCCTTCGCGGTCCTCGACGGCGGTCGCCATGATGGCGCGATCTCGCCCGACGGCCAGGTCATGGGCACCTACCTGCACGGCGTCTTCGACAGCCCGGGCGCGCTCGCCGCCTTGGTCGACTGGGCCGGCTTGCCCGATGCCGACGCGCTCGATCTGGACGCGCTGCGCGAGCACACGCTGGAGCGCCTGGCCGATGCGGTCGAACAACACCTGGACACTGCCGCGTTGTCGCGCTGGCTGCCACTGCCGTCGCGCTGATGCACCTGATCCCCGTTTGCCTCGGAGTTTCCTCATGCATGACCTGATCCTCGGCGGCGCCCGCTCCGGCAAGAGCGCGCTGGCCGAAGCGCGTGCCGCCGCCAGCGGCCTGGCCGTGACCTATGTCGCCACCGCGCAGGCGCTGGATCCGGAGATGGCCACGCGCATCGATCACCACCGCGCGCGCCGTCCGCAGCAATGGCAATGCGTGGAAGAACCGCTGGCACTGGCCGCCACGTTGCGCGCGCACGCGGACATGGGCCGCTGCCTGGTCGTCGATTGCCTGACCCTGTGGCTGGGCAACCTGCTCGGCGATAGCGACAGCGAGCGCTTCGCGCGCGAACGCGATGCGCTGCTGCGCACGCTGCCGGCGCTGCCGGGGCGCGTGATCCTGGTCAGCAACGAAGTGGGGCAGGGCATCGTTCCGCTGGGTGCCTTGAGCCGGCGCTTCGTTGACGAGGCCGGCTGGCTACACCAGGCGCTGGCGCAGCGATGCGCCAATGTGGCCCTGGTGGTGGCCGGCCTGCCGTTGTGGCTCAAAGGGGGCGCGGCATGAGCGCGGCATGGTGGCAGCAAGCCGCGCGTCGCCCGAACAGCGAGGCCGCGGCGGCGGCGCAGGCGCGCCACGCCTGCCTGACCAAGCCCCCTGGATCGCTGGGCCGGCTGGAGCCGCTGGTGTTGCGGCTGGCGGCATTGCAGGGGGCGGAGCGGCCGCAGGTTGATCCGGTCTGGATCAGCGTATTCGCCGCCGATCACGGCGTCGCCGCCGAAGGCGTCTCGGCGTTCCCGCAAGCGGTCACCGGCGAGATGCTGCGCAACTTTGCCGCCGGCGGCGCCGCCATCTCGGTGCTGGCCCAGGCACTCGGCGCGCAGCTGGAAGTCATTGACCTGGGGACGGTGAACGATCCGGGGATGTTGGCCGGCGTGCAACGTGCGCGAATTGCCCCGGCCACCGCCAATTTCTGCACCCAGCCGGCCATGTCCGACACCCAGCTCGATACCGCGCTTGCGGCGGGACGCGCCAGCGTGACCGCTGCGCAAGCGGCCGGCGCGCACCTGTATATCGGCGGCGAGATGGGGATCGGCAATACCACCACCGCCGCCGCACTTGCCGCGGCGCTGCTGCGACTGCCGCCCGAATGGCTGGTGGGCGCCGGCACCGGTCTGGACGCACAGGGCATCGCGCACAAGGCCGCGGTCATCGCCCGCGCGCTGGCCTGGCACGCGGGCGAACACCCGCCGCTGGAATGGCTGCGTCGCGTCGGCGGCTTCGAGATCGCCGCGCTCAGCGGCGCCTGCATCGCCGCCGCGCAAGCGGGCCTGCCGGTGCTGGTAGACGGTTTCATTGTCAGCGTGGCCGCGCTGGCGGCGGTGCGGGTCAATCCGGGTGTGCGTGAGTGGCTGTTGTTCTCGCACCGCTCCCAGGAGAACGGCCACGGCGCGGTGCTCGACGCGCTCAGCGCCGATCCGCTGCTCGACCTCGGCCTGCGCCTGGGCGAAGGCACTGGCGCGGCCTTGGCGCTGCCGCTGCTGCGCCTGGCCTGCGCACTGCATGCGAACATGGCGACCTTCGAAGAAGCGGGAGTTTCCGAGGCATGAGCGGCGTGCTGGAGATCGAACTGCTGCGGCACGGCCACACCGGCCAGCGTAGCTATCGCGGCCAACTCGATGACCCGCTCAGCGCACAGGGCTGGGAGCAGCTGCGCGCAACCGCGGCCAGCGCGACCTGGGACGCGGTGGTGTCATCGACGCTGCAACGCTGCGCCGCTTTCGCCACCGAACTGGCCGCGCAGCGCGGCCTTCCCTTGCGCCTGGACCCGCGCCTGGCCGAGTACCACTTCGGTCAGTGGCAAGGCGTGCCGATCGAGGACATCGCCCGCGACGAAGGCGATGCGCTCGGCCGCTTCTGGGCCGACCCGGTGCATTATCCGCCGCCGGGCGGCGAACCCTTCGCCGCATTTGGCGAGCGGCTTGCCGCCGCGCTCGACCAGATCGTCGACGAACATGCCGGCCGCGCTCGCCGCGTGTTGGTGGTCACCCACGGCGGTGCAATCCGCGCACTGCGCTGTATCGCCGAGCAACGGCCGTTCGGGCAGATGGTGGAGATCGAAGTGGCGCACGCCTCGTTGCATCCGCTGGCGTGGCCGCGGCCGGCATGATCGACGGCCTGCTGGTGGCGCTGGGATTCCTCAGCCGCGTGCCGGTTCCGGCGAGCGTATTCGCGCGCCCTGGCGCGCAGGCGCGTTCGCTGCCGTGGTATCCCCTGGTCGGCCTGGTCATGGGCACGCTGCTGTGCCTGCTTGCCTGGGGGCTGCAGGACAGTCCGCCGCTGCTCGCAGCCGCGCTGTTGGTCGCAGCCTGGGCCTGGCTGAGCGGAGGGCTGCACCTCGACGGCCTGGCCGATAGCGCCGATGCCTGGGTCGGTGGTCTCGGCGATCGCGAGCGCACGCTGGCGATCATGAAAGACCCCCGCAGCGGCCCCGCCGGGGTGGTCGCGCTGGCGCTGGTGCTGCTACTGAAATTCGCGGCGCTGGCGAGCCTGCCGGCGCCGGCCTGGCTGCCGTTGCTGCTGGCGCCGATATTGGCGCGCGCGGCGCTGACCGCCGCTTTCCTGTCCACGGCTTACGTGCGCGTGCAGGGGATGGGCACCGCGCTGGCCGGTGCCTCGCGCTGGGCCTGCGGGTTCGCGGTGCTGGCGAGCATCGGGCTCGCCCTCGTCGCGGGGCCCCGCGCGTATGGGGCGCTGCTGGCGGTGGCCGTGCTGTTCTGGCTGTGGCGGCGTGCCTGCGTGCGCCGCCTCGGCGGCATGACCGGCGATACCTGCGGCGCCCTGGCCGAGCTGGTGGAAGTGACCGTGCTGGTGACGATGGCGCTCTAGCGCCGGCGCGGGCCTGAGGCTGCCCGCGCTCAGGCCGCCGTCGGCGCGCTCGGCGGCGCCTGTCGCAACGCTCGATAGGGCGGCGTGGACAGGATCATCTCGGTCAGCGAATGCGCCAGTTCGCGCTCGGCCAGCACGGCGCCGTCGGCACCGTGTTCAAGCAGGTACTTCACCTCGGCATCGCTGTGCGCGCGCGCCAGCAGCGTCAATGAGGGATTGAGTGCACGCAGCTTGCTCAGCGTTTCACCCGCTTCCAGCGGCTGCGGAATCGCCAGTACCGCGATCTTGGCGTATTGCGGGCGCGCCTCGGCCAGCACCTTGTCCGCCGCCGCGCTGCCGCGGATGGCGGGAATGCCGGCAGCATGCGCGCGCTCGACATGGTCGCGGTTGTCGTCGATCACCAGCACCGGCACGCCGCGATCGCGCAGCAACGGCGCCAGCGCGCTGCCGACGCGGCCGTAGCCGATCACGATGGCGTGGCCGTCGGTCGGCAACGGCGGGCCGGGCGGCAGGTCGACCTCGGCCGGCGCCGGCGCTTCCTGCGCCTGCTTGGCCTGCCAGCGGTCCAGCCAGGAGAACAGGAACGGGTTGGCGATGATCGACAACAGCGAGCCGGCGAGGACCAGGTCGCGCCCGGTTTCCGGCAGGATCGCCAGGCTCACGCCGAGTCCGGCGAGGATGAAGGAGAACTCGCCGATCTGCGCCAGGCTCACCGAGATCGTCAACGCGGTGCCGGTGGGGTGGCCGAAGGCGCGCACGATCAAGAACGCCGCCAGCGATTTGCCCAGCGTGATGGTCAGGAACGTCGCCAGCACCTGCCACGGGTGCTCGATCAGGATCGACGGGTTGAACAGCATGCCGACCGACACAAAGAACAGCACCGCGAAGGCGTCGCGCAGCGGCAGCGAGTCGTTGGCGGCC
>DATCVI010000211.1:0-30713 GCA_036566925.1 Stenotrophomonas sp. | reverse complement strand
TGCTCGATGCGCGCCACGCCGGGTCGCAAAGTGACCATTTGCGTCACATCGCCGGTCTGGTCGCAAATGCGGCTTCAGGGGTCTTCCAATCCGCGCCGCAACTGCGATGATGACGCCGGGGAGTCATCGGGGCAGTGTCGGAAACTTGGCACGCATGTTGCGACGGGTACTGGGCAGGACCTTCCTGCCGGATGTGCCCGGCCAAAACTCGGCAGGCCCGGAAGGACGCCTTTCACCAACCAACCTCTAGGGGATGTACTCATGAAGAAGCAACAGGGCTTTACCCTGATCGAACTGATGATCGTGGTCGCGATCATCGCCATCCTGGCCGCCATCGCGCTGCCGGCCTACCAGAACTACGTGGTCAAGGCGCGCGTGAGCGAAGCCCTGGTCGCTGCCGATGGTGTCAAGCCGGTCGTGAGTGAGAACGCCGCCGCTGGCGAAGACTTTGACAAGAACTGGGATCCGCCGGCTGGCGATACCGAGAACGTCAATGACGTCCAGATTGACGGCGCCACCGGCGCTATCACCGTGACCACGACCGATAAGGCCGGCGGTGGCGATATCATCCTGACCCCGACCTCGAACGGCGCCGCGCTGGTTGCTGGTACCCCGCCGGCCGAGTCGATCGCTTGGACCTGCACCAGCACCATCGAACAGAAGTACCTGCCGGCGATCTGCACCAACGGCAACTGATCTCGATTCGTATCTCTACCCAAAGGCCCCCGCATGCGGGGGCCTTTGCTTTGTTGGCACGAAGATTGCTCTGCTCTGGGTCGACCTTAGCTTTCGTGCCCACAGGGGAAATGTGCATGAACATCGGCGCGCAAAAATCGCGTGGTTTTACTCTTATCGAACTGATGATTGTCGTGGCGATCATCGCCATTTTGGCTGCTATCGCACTGCCGGCGTATCAGAACTATGTCGTCAAAGCGCGGGTTTCAGAAGCATTGGTATTAGCCAGTGGCGTAAAAGCCACGGTGATCACTAATGCATCGTTGGGCACGGCCAATCTGGCGAATGGGACAGACGACGATATGACGGCCACGGACAATGTTGAGTCC
This sequence comes from Stenotrophomonas sp., assembly GCA_036566925.1. Taxonomy (GTDB): domain Bacteria; phylum Pseudomonadota; class Gammaproteobacteria; order Xanthomonadales; family Xanthomonadaceae; genus Stenotrophomonas_A. The sequence goes on along the minus strand of DATCVI010000211.1, from coordinate 29,649 downwards.
GTCGTGGTCGATCCAGGGACTGGCGCAGTAACAGTGGTGACCACGGATCGGGCCGGAGGAGGCGAGTTGGTCCTCACGCCTCGCGACGACACCGGTGGCGAGTTGGCCGGAGGCGTCGTGCCGCAAGGCAATATCTCCTGGGCCTGCACCTCGACGATCAGTCAGAAGTATTTGCCCACGACTTGCGATGGCGCTGCGGACTGACGTTCTGGCGCGGTTGTCTCTGGCCTCGCCCTCGCGCAGAAGACTGCATTTGTTCTACTCTGACCGGGGAACGAAGGGGTCAATGACAGCATGAACGCAGTAGCCACAACCAACCTAGTCGGCATCACCGGCATCGCCCGCCGTCTCGTCCTGGACGGGGCCATGGAAGAGGCTGCCGCGCGCGCCGCCATGGACCAGGCTGCCTCGGCCAAGGTGCCGCTGCCGCAGTGGTTCGCCGAAAAGAAGTTGGTCTCCGCCGCGCAACTAGCCGCCGCCAACGCAGTCGAGTTCGGCATGCCGCTGCTCGACGTGTCGGCGTTCGATTCCAGCCAGAACGCGGTCAAGCTAGTCAGCGAAGAACTCCTCCAAAAGCACCAGGTCCTACCCCTCTTCAAGCGCGGCAACCGCCTGTTCGTGGGCGTCAGCAATCCGACGCAGACGCGCGCGCTGGACGACATCAAGTTCCACACCAACATGGTGGTGGAGCCGATCCTGGTCGATGAGGACCAGATCCGCCGCACGCTTGAGCAGTGGCAGGCCAACCACAACAATATCGGCGACGCCCTCGGCGGCGACGACGATGGCATCGCCAATCTCGACGTCGATGGCGTCGGCGGCGACGAGGACATGGGCGGCTCCGAAGCCGGCGTGGACGCCAAGGGCGACGACACCCCGGTGGTGAAGTTCGTCAACAAGGTGCTGGTCGATGCGATCCGCAAGGGCGCGTCGGACATCCACTTCGAGCCCTACGAGGACGATTACCGCGTCCGCTTCCGCATCGATGGCCTGCTCAAGAATGTGGCCAAGGCGCCGGTGAAGCTCAACCAGCGCATCGCCGCGCGCTTGAAGGTGATGTCGCAGCTGGATATCGCCGAGAAGCGCGTGCCGCAGGACGGGCGCATCAAGCTCAACCTGTCCAAGAGCAAGCAGATCGACTTTCGCGTCAGCACGCTGCCAACGCTGTTCGGCGAGAAGATCGTGCTGCGTATCCTCGACGCCAGTGCGGCCAAGCTTGGCATCGACAAGCTCGGTTACGACCCGGTGCAGCAGAAGCTGTTCCTGGATGCGATCCACAAGCCCTACGGCATGGTCCTGGTCACCGGTCCGACCGGTTCGGGTAAGACGGTCTCGCTGTACACCGCGCTGGGCATCCTCAACGACGAGACCCGCAACATCTCCACCGCCGAGGACCCGGTCGAAATCCGTTTGCCCGGCGTCAACCAGGTGCAGCAGAACACCAAGCGCGGGATGACCTTCGCCGCTGCGCTGCGCTCTTTCCTGCGTCAGGATCCGGACATCATCATGGTCGGCGAAATCCGCGACCTGGAGACGGCGGAAATCGCGATCAAGGCGGCGCAGACCGGCCACATGGTGCTGTCCACGCTGCATACCAACGATGCGCCGCAGACCATCGCGCGCCTGATGAACATGGGCATTGCGCCGTACAACATCACCAGCTCGGTGACGCTGGTGATCGCCCAGCGTCTGGCGCGGCGCCTGTGCTCGAACTGCAAGCGCCCGGTGTCGCTGCCGGAGAATGCGCTGCTGGCCGAGGGCTTCACCCCCGCACAATTGGCCGCGGGCATCGAGCTGTACGAGCCGGTCGGTTGCGACGATTGCACCGAAGGCTACAAGGGCCGTACCGGCATCTACCAGGTCATGCCGATGACCGACGAGATCTCCACGATCATCCTGGCCGGCGGCAACGCCTTGCAGATCGCCGAGGCGGCGCAGTCGATCGGCGTGAACGATCTGCGGCAGTCGGCGTTGATCAAGGCGGCGCAGGGCACCACCAGCCTGGCCGAGATCAACCGCGTGACCAAGGACTGAGGCCCGCGGCGCGTCATCGCCGCAAACAAAAAGGCCGCCAAAGGGCGGCCTTTTTGTTGCCGGGCAAGTCCGGTGGACTACTCCATCCCCAGCTTCTTCAACTTGTACCGCAAGGCCCGGAACGTGATGCCCAACTGCGCCGCGGTACGGGTCTTGTTCCAGCGGTTCTCTTCCAGCGCCTTCTGGATCGCCGCGCGTTCCAGCTGCTCGATGTAGGAGGGCAGGGCGGCCGAGCCTGGCTCAATATCGACCACGGCTTCCTGCTGCGGCTCGGCCGGGGTGCCGCCGGGCGTGCGCACACCATTGTGGGCGGGCAGGCGCAGGTCGGTGGCGCTGATCTGGTCGTCTTCGGCCAGGGCCAGGGCACGCTCGAGGATGTTCTCAAGCTCGCGCACGTTGCCGGGGAAGCGGTAGCGGTCCAGCGCTTCGAGTGCGGAGGGCGACAGCAGCGGGATCGGCCGGGCGTGGCTGCGCGCCAGCCGCGCCAGGATGGCCGCCGCCAGTTGCGGCAGGTCGCCGCCGCGTTCGCGCAACGGCGGCACCCGCAGTTCGATCACGTTGATGCGGTAGTAGAGGTCGTGGCGGAAGCGGCCTTCGGCCACCAGGTCGGCCAGGTCCTTGTGGGTGGCCGAGAGGATGCGCACGTCCACCGGGATCTCGGCCGATGCACCGACCGGACGCACGCACTTTTCCTGGATTGCGCGCAGCAGCTTGACCTGCATCTGCAGCGGCAGCTCGGCGATCTCGTCCAGGAACAAGGTGCCGCCATTGGCGGCCTGGAACAGGCCGGGCTTGTCGGTGTGGGCGCCGGTGAAGCTGCCCTTCTTGTGGCCGAAGAACTCGCTTTCCATCAGCTCGGCCGGAATGGCGCCGCAGTTCACCGGCACGAACGGCCCGCCACTGCGCGCGCCCTGCTCGTGGATGGTGCGCGCAACCAGTTCCTTGCCTACGCCGGACTCGCCGAGGATGTAGACCGGCGCCTGGCTGCGCGCGACCTTGGTGATGGTGGCGCGCAGCGATTCCATCGCCGTCGATTCGCCGAGCAGGCGGCTGGCCTGCTCGGGCGGGGCCGGCGGCGGCACCGGCCGCTCGGCGTTGTTGAGCTCCAGGGCATGGCGGACCAGGCCGCGCAGCACCGAGATGTCCACCGGCTTGCTGACGAAGTCGAAGGCGCCGGCCTTCAGCGCCTCCACCGCCAGGTCCATGCTGCCGAACGCGGTGATCATGGCCACTGGCGTGCGCGGGTATTGGCGCGAGATTTCGGTGACCAGTTCGATGCCGTTGCCGTCCGGCAACCGCATGTCGGTGATGCACAGGTCGTAGGGGTTACTGGCCAGCAGCTCGCGCGCTTCGGCGAGGTTGGCGGCGGTGCTGATCCGCAGTCCCATTCGTCCCAGGGTGAGCACCAGCAGCTCGCGGATATCACGTTCGTCGTCGACGACGAGGGCGCTTCGGCTTTCGTTCATGAATGTGGAAGATAGCCGACCGGATCGATGGCGACAAATATTGCCGGTTTTTGACCCTGGCGGGCAGGTGCCATGGGCAGCCTGTGATGCGAGCCGCAGCTCAGGCCGGCAGGATCGTATGCGGACCGGGCAGGGTGATGCGGAAACAGGCGCCACCGGCCGGCACCGCCACGTACTCCAGGCGCGCCTGGTTGGCCCGGCACAGTTCGCGGGCGATATACAGGCCCAGGCCGGTGCCGTGCTCGGAGGTGGTGAAGAACGGCCGGAACAACTGCGCGGCCACTGCCTCGGGGATGCCGGGCCCGCGGTCCATCACGTCGATCACCGCGGTGCGCTCATTGGCCGCCACGCGCAGGCGCACGCGCGCCGGCTCCTCCAGCGAGCGGCCGTACTTCAGCGCGTTGTGGACCAGCGCAGTGAGCACCTGGTGCAAATGCTTGGGGTCGACCAGCGCCTGCACCGAGGTCTGGTTGATCACCGCCTCGAGACTGTCGTTCTCCATAGACAGGGTCTGCCGGTACTCCAGCACGAAGCGCCGCACGAAGGCGACCAGGTCGATGTTTTCCGGGTTGGCGCGTTCGCGCCGGGCCAGGCCGAGCACGCTTTCGACGATGCCGTTGGTGCGCTGGCACTGCTGGTTGATGATCTGCAGCAGGCGGCGGTCGGCCTCGCCGATAGCGGGTGATTCTTCCAGCAACTGCGCGGCGTAGTTGATCGCCGCCAGTGGGTTGCGGATCTCGTGCGCCAGGCTGGCCGAGAACCGGCCCAGCGCCGAGAGCGTCAGCGACTCGGCGCGCCGCGACACCACCGTCGCATCGTCCAGGAACACCAGGGTGAGGTCGCTGTCGGCCAGCAGGCGGGCGAAGCGCGGTTGCACTTCCGGCTGGTCGGGAGAGAGCTGCAGCGGCGCGTCCTCCTGCTGCCAGCCGTTGCGCCAGCGCTGCAGGCGCCGGGCCAGCTCGGGCGCGGCGCTGGACAGCTCCAGCACGCCGCTGACGGTATTGCCCTCGGCATCGCCGATCAGCGTGGTGGCGGCTTCGTTGGCCAGGGTGATGCGGTTGCCCGCGTCGACCACCAGCACGCCAGTGCGCATGCGCCGGATGATCAGTTCGTTGACCTCGAACAGATTCGCGACTTCGGCGCCGCGGCGCTCGGCCAGTTGCTGGTTGCTGCGCGCGCGCTGGCCGATCTGGTAGCAGATGTAGGCCACGGCCAGGTAGCTGGTGACGAACATCGCCAGTTCGGCCAGGCTGCGGCTGTTCGGGTTGCCCTCGAGCAGGCTCCAGACGAATTCCAGCACTGTCGCGGCGCTGGCGATCAGGGCGATGCTCAGGCCCAGGCGCAGCGGCAGCAGCATGCTGGCGGCGGCGATGTTGAACAGCAGCATCATCGCGATGCCGGCGCTGGCCGAGGGCAGGGCATGGGTCATCAAGGCCGCGGCGATGATGTCCGCGGCCACCGAGCAGAACACGATCGGATGCAGCCATTGCTCGTTGCGGCCCCAGGCCAGCAGCGCCAGGGCCATCACCAGGTAGGCCACGGCCACGGCCTGCGCCAGCGGCGGCAGGCGCGGCTCGCCGACCAGGCCGGAGAGCGGGCTGAACACCAGCGCCGCGATCAGGCCGGCAACCAGCACCCGGTACAGGGCGAAGAAATACAGCTCGCGCCGCGGAACCGATTCGATCCGGTCGATGAGTGAAGCACTGGGCGACAAGCCGAATTCCCCTTCGGTCTGGTGCAAGCGGCGAGTATAGGTGTGCAACGCCGGGCGCGCCGGCTTCCGGCCGCCGCTCTCGCGCTTCCCCGGCACCCACCCAGTTTTGCGCCGAGCCCCCCGGTGGGCGACAATAGGCGGCCCGCTTGTGCCCCCTGGCCGCTTTCACAGGCCCCCGGCGCACGCTCCCGGCGGTCGATTTCCATTTCCCACGGTGACGCATGAATTTCCACGAATACCAGGCAAAACAACTGCTTGCCGAATACGGCATCCCGGTTCCGGCCGGCAAGGTCGCGGCCACGGCCGACGAAGCAGTCGAAGCCGCCAAGTCCCTCGGCAACGGTCCCTGGATGGTCAAGGCCCAGATCCACGCGGGCGGCCGCGGCAAGGCCGGCGGCGTCAAGTTCTGCAAGACCGTCGATGACGTGAAGGCCGCTGCCGGCAAGATGCTCGGCACCAAGATGGCCACCTACCAGACCGCCGGCGTCGAGCTGCCGATCAACCTGGTGCTGGTGACCACCGCCGGCGAGATCGTCAAGGAGCTGTACCTGTCGGTGCTGGTCGACCGTGGCACCCAGACCATCACCTACATCGCCTCGTCCGAGGGCGGCGTGGAGATCGAGCAGGTCGCCGCCGAGACCCCGGAGAAGATCCACACCCTCAACGTCGACTTCGTCGAAGGCGTGCAGGGTTACCACGGCCGCGATTTCGGCTTCAAGCTCGGCCTCACCGCCAAGCAGGCCGGCCAGTTCGCCACCATCATGGTCAACCTGTACCGCCTGTTCAACGAGACCGACCTGTCGCTGGTCGAGCTCAACCCGCTGGCGATCCTGGACGACGGCAACCTGTACGCGCTGGACGGCAAGTTCAACAGCGACGACAACGCCAACTTCCGCCAGAAGGCCCTGGTCGCGATGCGCGACAAGAGCCAGGAAGACGAGACCGAAGTGACGGCCTCCGAGCTGGACATCAACTACGTCACCATGGACGGCAACATCGGCTGCATGGTCAACGGCGCCGGCCTGGCGATGGCCACCATGGACGTCATCAAGCTCAACGGCGGCGAGCCGGCGAACTTCCTCGACGTCGGCGGCGGTGCCAACAAGCAGCGCGTGATCGAAGCGTTCAAGCTGATCCTGTCCTCGGACAAGGTCCAGGGCATCTTCGTCAACATCTTCGGCGGCATCGTCCGCTGCGACATGATCGCCGAGGGCATCATCGCCGCGGTCAAGGAAGTGGGCGTCAAGGTCCCGGTCGTGGTGCGCCTGGAAGGCACCAACGTGGAAGAAGGCAAGCAGCTGCTGCGCGACAGTGGCATGGCCATCATCCCGGCCGACAACATCAACGACGGCGCCAAGAAGGTCGTTGAAGCTGTCAAGAACGCCGCCTGATCCGACACCGAAGGAAATCCAATGTCTGTTTTGATTAACAAGAACACCAAGGTGATCGTGCAGGGCTTCACCGGCCAGCAGGGCACCTTCCACGCCACCCAGATGATCGAGTACGGCACCCAGGTGGTTGGCGGCGTGACCCCGGGCAAGGGCGGCACCACCCACATCGACCTGCCGGTGTTCAACACCGTGGCCGATGCCGTGCAGAGCACCGGCGCCGACGCTTCGGTCATCTACGTGCCGCCGCCGTTCGCGGCCGACGCGATCCTCGAAGCGGCTGCGGCCGGCATCAAGGTCATCGTCTGCATCACCGAGGGCATCCCGGTGCTGGACATGCTGCGCGTGAAGAACGTGCTCAACCGTTCGCACCCGGACACCGTGCTGATCGGGCCGAACTGCCCCGGCGTGATCACCCCGGGCGAGTGCAAGATCGGCATCATGCCGGGCCACATCCACATGCCGGGCAAGATCGGCATCGTCTCGCGTTCGGGCACGCTGACCTATGAGGCGGTCAAGCAGACCACCGAAGTGGGCCTGGGCCAGAGCACCTGCATCGGCATCGGCGGCGACCCGATCAACGGCCTGAACTTCGTCGACTGCCTCAAGCTGTTCAACGAAGACCCGCAGACCGAAGGCATCATCATGGTTGGCGAGATCGGCGGCGACGCCGAAGAAGCCGGTGCCGAGTACATCGCCAAGTACGTCAAGAAGCCGGTGGTCGGCTTCATTGCCGGCGCCTCGGCCCCTCCGGGCAAGCGCATGGGCCACGCCGGCGCGATCGCGTCGGGCGGCAAGGGCACGGCCGAAGGCAAGTTCGCAGCGATGGAAGCGGCGGGCGTGACCACGGTGCGCTCGCCGGGCGACCTGGGCGCGGCGATTGCGGCGCGCTTGAAGAAGTAAGTCGACGCTGTTGCGTTGAGGGAAGGCCGCCATTCTTGGCGGCCTTTTCTTTTGTTGACTTGTGGGGCTTACAGGCGCTTGCCCCACGCGACAACAAGCGCTCGCCCGATACCGACCCTCGGCCAAGCATTGCACCCTACTGCAATGCAAAAACCCGTCACCAAACCCCGCAACACCCGCCCCCTTCGCTACGCAATGACCGAGGCCGAACAGCGCCTGTGGTATCACCTTCGCGATCGCCGGATGCTGGGCTGCAAGTTCCGCTGCCAATGGCCACTGGGCCCCTATATCGCCGACTTCGCCTGCCTGGAACATCGCCTGGTGGTCGAGCTCGACGGCAGCCAGCACCAGGACCCGCAGCGCGACGCCCTCCGTGACAGCCGCCTGAAGGCGCTTGGCTTCACAGTCCTGCGCTTCTGGAATAATGAGGCCCTGAACGACACCGAAGGCGTCTGCGCCGTGATCGCGCGCTGGCTCCTGGATCATGCACGCCCCGGCGGGCTCGTCCGCCCGCCGGGCTACCGTAGAGGCCGCCCCATGTCCCAGCTCCTGCGCATTGCCTTAGCCCAGTTCGACTTTCCGGTCGGTGCCATCGCCGGTAATACCGAGCGCATCATCGAGTTCATCGCCCACGCGCGCGACGAACTGGGCGCCGACGTGGTGCTGTTCCCGGAGCTGGCAATCAGCGGCTATCCGCCGGAGGACCTCCTGCTGCGCCCTGGCTTCCTCGCCGATTGCGAACGCGCCGTGCAGCGGATTGCCGCGGCCACCCACGGCATCGCCGCCGTGGTCGGCTGGCCACAGAGCGCCGGCAGCGTGGTCTACAACGCCGCCAGCGTATTGCGCGACGGCCAGGTCGAGCACACCTACCGCAAGCGCGAGCTGCCCAACTACGCAGTGTTCGACGAGCGCCGCTATTTCGATGTCGATCCGGATGGCGAGCCTTGCGTGTTCGAGGTCAACGGCATCCAGGTCGGCGTGGTGATCTGCGAAGACCTGTGGTTCCCCGAGCCGCTGCGCGCGGCCGTCGATGCCGGCGCGGAGGTGGTGCTGGTGCCGAATGCGTCGCCGTTCGAGCGTGGCAAGCACGCCCAGCGCGACGCCCTGTTGGCCGAGCGCACGCGCGAGAGCGGGGCGGCGATCGCCTACTGCAATGTCGTCGGCGGCCAGGATGCGGTGGTGTTCGATGGCGCCTCGGTGGTAGCCGATGGCGATGGCACCGTGCACCCGGCGGCAGCGGCTTTCACCGACCAGTGGCTGCTGGTCGAGTATGCCAGCCCGGAGCGGCGCTTCCTGCCGGTCGTGTGGATGGACGACGGCGACGAAAGCATGGATGCGCTGGCCTGGCGCGCAGTGGTGCGCGGGCTGCGCGACTATTGCCGCAAGAACGGGTTCAAGAAGGTCTGGCTCGGCCTGTCGGGCGGCATCGACTCGGCGCTGGTGCTGGCGATCGCGGTCGACGCACTCGGCGCGGAAAATGTCACCGCGGTGCGCCTGCCGTCGCGCTACACCGCCGATCTGTCCAATGATCTGGCGGCCGAGCAATGCAAGGCGCTGGGCGTGCGCTTGGAGACGGTTGCCATCGAACCTGCCTTCGAGGGCTTTCTCGAAGCGCTGGGGCCGATGTTCGAAGGCTCCCAGCCCGATGTCACCGAAGAGAACCTGCAGTCGCGCAGCCGCGGCGTCATCCTGATGGCGCTGGCCAACAAGTTTGGTGGCTTGCTGCTCACCACGGGTAACAAGAGCGAGTACGCGGTGGGCTACGCCACCATCTATGGCGATATGTGCGGTGGCTACGCGCCGCTGAAGGACCTGTACAAGACCGAAGTATTCGGGCTGGCCAAATGGCGCAACACCGTGGGTGGCGCGCCGGTGATTCCGCCAGCGGTGATCTCGCGTCCGCCCTCCGCCGAACTGCGCGACAACCAGACCGACCAGGATTCGTTGCCCGCCTACGACGTGCTCGACGGCATCCTCTACCGCTACGTCGACCAGGAGCAGTCGCGCGAAGACATCGTGGCGGCGGGCTATGCCGCGGAGGTCGTGGACAGGGTGTTGCGGCTGGTGCGCATCAGCGAATGGAAGCGACACCAGGCTGCGCCCGGACCGAAGGTGTCGCGCCGCGCCTTTGGCCGCGAGCGGCGTTATCCGATCACCAACGGGTATTCCTGATCGAACGCCGTAGCGGCAGCGGCATTCCCGCAAAGAAAAAGGCCGCCCGGAGGCGGCCTTTTTCTTTGCAATCTTTCGGTTCGCAATACCGCTTAGCGAATCACTTGTTGTCCATGATCGCGTTGCGCTGGCCGGTCGCGGCGGACTTCTCGCCAGCGAACGGATTCAGCTTGCGGATCGCCCACGGATACTTCGGCCAATCGCCGCTGAGCCAGGGGTGCTGTGGCGCGTTCAGTTCCAGCACGCGGCGGGCGTCGGCGGCCAGGGTCTGGTTACCCAACTGGGTGTAGGCCTCGGCCAGCACCGCGACCGCGTCGTACTGGAACGCGCTCTGCGGATAAGTTTCCAGCAGGTAGTTGGCGCGGCCGGCGGCCGAGACCCAGGCGCCGCGGCGCATGTAGTACAGGGCGTTGTCCAGCTCGTGCTGGGCGAACACGTCGCGCAGCACGATCATGCGGGCGCGGGCGTCGGCAGCGTAGCGGCTGTTCGGGTAGCGGTCGGCAACGGTGTTGAAGTCGTTGTAGGCCTGCAGCGGCGTGGACAGATCGCGGCGGCTCGGGTCAAGGGACCAGACGCGGCGCAGGAAGATCGTGTCGCGGTTGGAGTTCGACAGGCCACGCAGGTAGTACAGATAGGCGATGTTGCGGTGGGTCGGGTAGGTGCGGATGAAGCGGTCGATACTCGACACCGCGTCGTCGTGCTTGCCCGCCTTGTACTGGTCGTAGGCGATCTCGATCATCGCCTGCTCGGTGTACGGACCATACGGGTACTGCGCGATCAGGCGCTTGAAGCTGGTCTCGGCGCCGGCCCAGTTGCCCTTCTTGGCCAGGTTATGGGCCTTCTCGTACAGCTGCTCGACCGGCACGCCCTCGTCGGGATTCTTGTCCTTGGCGCCGCGGTGGCAGCCGGTGGCGAACAGGGCGACCATCAGCAGCAGGGCGAACGGGCGGAGGGTCGCGGACATCGTTGCGGAGCGTCGGATCATGGGTCGGGCAGGGACGCAGCTGGAAAACGAAAGGGCGATGATAGCCTAGTGGCCTGTCCCGCGACTGAAATTCGCGACCGGACCTCGATTCCCTCCTTCTGCCGTGCATCCCATGTCCCAGACCCCCGCTGATCCCCGCCAGGCCGTGGTGCCCGATGGCGCCGCCGGACGCCGTTTCGACGCCGTCCTGGCCGAACTGTTCCCCGAATTCTCCCGGTCCCGGCTCGCCGAGTGGATCAAGTCGGGCCACGCCCTGCTGGACGGCGCGCCGGCGCGGCCGCGCGACGCCCTGCGCGGCGGCGAGATCGTGACCCTGGAGGTGGTGCTGGAGACCCAGACCCACGCCGTGGCGCAGGACATCCCCTTGGACGTGCTCTACGAGGATGCCCAGGTCTTCGTGATCGACAAGCCGGCCGGCCTGGTGGTCCACCCCGGCGCGGGCAATCCCGATGGCACCCTGGTCAACGCCCTGTTGCACCGCGATCCGGCGCTGTCGGCGCTGCCGCGCGCCGGCATCGTCCATCGCCTGGACAAGGACACCAGCGGCGTCATGGTGGTGGCGCGGACGTTGGAAGCGCAGACCGCGCTGGTCGAGCAGCTGTCGGCGCGCGCCGTGCATCGCCAGTATCTGGCAGTGGTGGTGGGGGCGCTGGTGTCCGGCGGCACTGCCAACGCGCCGATCGACCGCCACCCCCGCGACCGCCTGAAGATGGCGGTGCGCGAGGACGGCCGCGATGCGGTGACCCACTTCCGCCTGCGCGAGCGCTTCCGTGCCCACACCGCGCTGGAGTGCCGCCTGGAGACCGGGCGCACGCACCAGATCCGCGTGCATATGGCGCACCTGAAGTATCCGATCATCGGCGATCCGCTCTACGGCGGCCCGCTCAAGCTGCCCAAGGGCGCGACCGAGGAGCTCGCCGCCGTGCTGCGCGGCTTCAAGCGGCAGGCGCTGCATGCCGAGACTCTCGAGTTCGCCCACCCGATCAGTGGTGAGCCGGTGCGCGCGACCGCGCCGGTGCCGGCCGACCTCAAGCAGCTGCTGGATGCGCTGCGCGCCGATACCGCCGCGGCCGCAGAGCGCGAGCGCCGCTGATGTCGGCGCCGCGGCCCTGGCTGCAAGCGGACTGGCCGGCGCCGCCCGGCGTGCGCGCCTTCACTACGCTGCGCCACGGCGCCGGCGTCTCTGCCACGCCGTTCGACCATTTCAACCTCGGCAATCGAAGCACTGCCGAGGGCGACGCACCTGAGGCGGTGGAGATCAATCGCGCGCAGTTGCAGGCCCTGGCCGAGCTGCCGTCGGCGCCGCATTGGCTGCGCCAGGTCCACGGTACCGCGGTACTACGCTTCGACGACGCGCTTGCCGAACCGCGGGCCGCCGCGGACGAGCCGACCGCCGACGCCGCGGTCACCGCTGTTCCCGGCGTCGTCTTGGCGATCCTTACCGCCGATTGCTTGCCGGTGCTGTTCGCCGCCGCCGATGGCAGCGAGGTGGGCGCCGCCCATGCCGGCTGGCGTGGGCTGGCCGAGGGTGTGCTGGAGCGAACCGTGGCGGCGATGCACAGCGCCCCGTCCGACCTGTACTGCTGGCTCGGCCCGGCCGCCGGCCCGCAGGCGTATGAAATCGGCCAGGACGTCCATGACGCGTTCGTCGGCCAGGATCCCGCTGCCGCCACGGCCTTTGCAGCGACCCGGCCCGGCCATTGGCGGGTGGACCTCTATGCCTTGGCCCGGCGGCGCCTGCAAGCGGCCGGATTGCGCGCCGATGCCATCCACGGCGGCGGGCTATGCACGATCTCCGACCCCGGCCGCTTCTTCTCCCACCGTCGCGACCGCCGTAGCGGCCGCCTCGCCACCCTGGTGTGGATAGCACGGTGAACACCCCGAGCCCGGCGCCGCTGTTCGCGCGTGTGCTCGGGCCGGCGTTCCAGACCTTGGCGCCACAGGTGCGCGCGCTGCATTCGATACAGGGTCGGCAAACCTGGGCGGGCGTCGCCCGGATCGAGCGCGGCCGCCATCCGTTGGCTGCCCTCTGCGCCTGGCTTGCGCGGCTGCCGCCCTCGGCGGCTTCGGTGCCGGTGCAGGTGCGGTTCGAAGCCGACGTGCAGGGCGAATGGTGGCGGCGCCGCTTTGGCAATCACGCGATGCCTTCGCGGCTATGGGCCAACCACGGCTACTTGCGCGAGCGCCTGGGCGCGCTGCGCTTCGAGTTCGACCTGCGCGCCGAGGCCGGCGAAATCCATTGGCGGGTGCGGCGGGTCTGGGCGTTCGGACTGCTGCCACTGCCCAGGGGCTGGTTCGGGCAGGTACGTTGCCGCGAGCGTGAGCACGCAGGCCGGTATGAATTCCTGGTCGAAGTCGCGATGCCGCTGATCGGGCCGTTCATAACCTACGAAGGCTGGCTGGCGCCCGGTGCGCCGTAGCTACGCCGCCTCCAGCGCCTCCAGGTAGCGCTGTCGCCAATGGTTGATGTCGTTGTTGCGCAGGTGCTCCATCATCGCCTGCCAACGCTCGATCCGTTTCGGCCGCGCCAGCGTGGCGGCGGTAGCAATGGCATCGGCCACGCCTTCCAGGTCGTGCGGATTGACCAGCAGCGCTTCGCGCAACTCGTCGGCGGCGCCGGCCAGCAGCGACAGCACCAGCACGCCGGGATTTTCCGGGTCCTGCGCAGCCACGTATTCCTTGGCGACCAGGTTCATGCCGTCGCGCAACGGTGTCACCAGGCCGACGGCAGCGCTGCGGTAGAAGCCGGTCAACGTGGAATGAGTGAAGTTCTGGTTGACGTAGCGCAGCGGCGTCCAGTCTGGCTCAGCGTGACCGCCGTTGATGTGCCCGGCGATCTGTTCCAGTTGACTGCGCAGCGCGCGGTATTCGGCCACATCGCCGCGCGACACCGGCGCGATCTGCAGGTAAGTAAGCGTGCCGCGTTGGTCGGGGTGGCGTTCCAGGTAGCGTTCGAAGCCCTGGAAGCGTTCGGGCAGGCCCTTGGAGTAGTCGAGCCGGTCGACGCCGATCGCCAGCTGGCGGTCGCGCAAGCTCTCGCGCAAGTTGCGCACGGCCTGCTTGCTCATCGCCGCCTTGGCCTGGCGTTCGATCAGCCCGGTATCGATGCCGATCGGGAAAGCGGCCGCGCGCAGGCGACGTCCGCCCGGTGCCTCCAGCGCGCCTTCGCCAAGCAGCTTGCCGCCACCGAACAAGCGCGCGTAGGACAGGAAACGGTCGACATCGCGCTGGGTCTGGAACCCCACCAGGTCATAGGCGTAGAGGGTGGAGAATAGCCGCGCATGGTCCGGCATCGCCTGCACCAGGTCGGCCGAGGGCATCGGCACGTGCAGGAAGAAACCCATCTTGCAGCCGATGCCGCGCTCGCGCAGCAGCGACGCGAGCGGAATCAGGTGGTAGTCGTGGATCCACAGGGTGTCGTCTTCGCGCAGCAGCGGCGCCAGCTTCTCGGCGAACAGTGCGTTCACCCGGCGATAGCCGTCGCGCTTGGCGCGGTCATAGTCGACCAGATCGAGGCGGAAGTGCAGCAAGGGCCACAGCGTGCGGTTGGCGAAACCGTTGTAGTACGCATCCAGGTCGCGCTTGTTGAGGTCCATCGTGGCGAAGCGGATGTTGCCTTCGTCCTGCACGTGCACCGCGCCGCTCTCGCCGCGCGCGACCTTGCCGTTCCAGCCGAACCACAGCCCGCCGCGCTCGCGCAGCGCGCCCAGCAGCCCGACCGCCAGGCCGCCGGCGCGGCTTTCGCCGGGCAGCGCGACGCGGTTGGAAACCACCACCAGGCGGCTCATGAAGCCTCCTGCCAGCTGCGCGACAAGCGCATCGCGGCGATGATCAGGCCAACGTGCGAATAGGTCTGCGGGAAATTGCCCCAGGCCTCGCCATCCTCGAACGCCAGGTCTTCGGACAACAGCCCCAGATGGTTACGCCGCGCCAGGATGCGCTCGAACATTTCCCGCGCCTCGTCCTTGCGCCCGATCGCCGCCAGCGCGTCGATGTACCAGAACGTGCAGATGGTGAAACTGGTCTCCGGCTCGCCGAAGTCGTCGGGGGCGATATAGCGGTAGAGCGAGTCGCCGTGCTTCAGGTCGCGGCCGATGACTTCCACGGTGGCGACGAAGCGCGGGTCCATCGCCTCGACGATGCCGATGTCGGCGAGCAACAGCAGCGAGGCGTCGAGGCGATGGCCGCCGAGGGTGTCGGTGAAGTGGCCGAGCTCTTCGCTCCAGGCCGCGCCCAGCACGTGATCGCGCAGTGCATCGGCGCGGCCGCGCCAGTGCGCGCGGCGGTCTTCCAGGCCGAGGCGCTCGGCGATCTTGGCCAGGCGGTCGCACGCGGCCCAGCACATGGCCGCGGTGTAGGTGTGCACCTCGGCGCGGCCGCGGAATTCCCACAGCCCGGCGTCGGGCACGTTGTAAAGCGCGAACGCTTGCTCGCCGAGCGGCTCCAGGCGCTTGAAGGCGGCGACATCGCCGGGGTCCTTCAGGCGCAGGTCGAAGAACAACTGGGTCGATGCCAATACCACGCTGCCGTAGACGTCATGCTGCTTCTGGATCCAGGCCAGGTTGCCGCGGCGCACCGGGCCCATGCCGCGATAGCCATCCAGCGACTCGACCTCGTGTTCTTCCAGCTGCGACTCGAAGCCGATCCCGTACAGCGGCTGCATGGTGCCGTCGCTGGTGGCGATGTTGAAGATGTAGCCGATGAACTGCTCCATTGTGCGCGTAGCGCCGAGGCGGTTGAGCGCGCGCACGACGAAGGCGGCATCGCGCAGCCAGCAATAGCGGTAGTCCCAATTGCGTGGCGTGTGCGGGGCTTCGGGGATCGAGGTCGTCATCGCCGCGATGATCGCGCCGCTGTCTTCGTACTGGCACAGCTTGAGCGTGATCGCGCTGCGGATCACCGCCTCTTGCCAGTCCAGCGGCACCGAAAGATAGCGCACCCATTCGCGCCAGTACTCCTCGGTGCGCTCGTAGGCTTCCTGCACGTAGCCGGTAAGCGAGCGCATCAGCGACTCGTCCACGCCGAGCACCAGGTGCACCGGATGGTTGAGGACGAACGGCAGGCCATCGCGGACGAAGCGGATCGGCACGTCGGTGGTCAGGCGCAAGGTGAAGTCCGGCAGCTGCCAGCGGATATGGTTGCTGCCCCAGGTGGACTCCGGCGCGCGTGCGCCCCAGTCGGCCAGCGGTCGCGCCCGCACCACGATGCGCGGCGCGCCGGACAGCGGCCGGATCTGCCGCACGATGCTGACCGGTCGGTAGAAGCGGTTGTGGTTGCGCCAGCGTGGGGCGAAGTCGATCACCTCGATCGCGCCGCCCTTGCTGTCGCGCAGGACCGTACGCAGGATCGCGGTGTTGGGGATGTAGGCCTGTTCGCTGTCCTGGAAGTCTTCCAGCTCGACCGCGAAATCGCCGCCCTCGATGCGCGGGGATAGCAGCTTGCAGAAGGCCGGGTCACCGTCGAAGGTTGGCAGGCAGCTCCACACCACCCGCGCCTGGCGGTCGATGAGGGCGCCGAAGCTGCAGTTGCCGATGACACCCAGGTCCAGGTTCGGTTCGCGCATGGGGGAGGGTTCCTCGGTAGTTGCGTTGCTTGATTCAAGAAGGAGGGGGCCGCGGTGCGGGTGCCGACGCTAGGGCAGGGCCGCGTTCTCCTGCAG
This sequence comes from Stenotrophomonas sp., assembly GCA_036566925.1. Taxonomy (GTDB): domain Bacteria; phylum Pseudomonadota; class Gammaproteobacteria; order Xanthomonadales; family Xanthomonadaceae; genus Stenotrophomonas_A. The sequence continues at coordinate 13,328 of DATCVI010000211.1, read as the reverse complement.
CCAGGCGTGCACGGCGCGGGTGTCGGGCAGCGAAAGCTTGGCCTGGGTCGGCTCGCGCGAGCCCACCCGCACGCCCCAGCCATTGAGCCGCTGCGCGGCGACGAAACCATACTCATCGGTGAGGTCATCGCCGACGAAGAAGGGTGTGCGGCCCGCGAAAGGTGCACGCTGCATCATCAGTTCCACCGCCACGCCCTTGTCGGCGCCTTGTGGCACGAACTCGACGACATGGTCGCCCGGTTGCAGGCGATAGCCCGGCAGCGCGCCGATCTGTTCGCGGGCAAAGGCCAGCACGTTCTCGGCCGCGTCGGGCGCGCCACGCCAGTGCAGCGCCATGCTGACGCCCTTGCCTTCGACGCGCACGCCGGGATGGTTGCGCGCCATGTGCTCGGCGCGCTGGTGCAGGCCATGCAGCCAGTCGGTGGTGTCGGCGGCAGAGGGCATCGCCGCACGCGCGGCCAGTTCACTGCGCAGCTCATGACCATGCAGGCCGGCGGCCGGCAGGCGTAGCGGCGCGAACAAGGCATCCAGTTGGGCGAGCGGGCGGCCGCTGACCAGGGCCACGGCGCCGCCAAGGCGGTCGCTCAGCATGCCGATCGCCTCGCGTACCTGCGGTACCAGCTGCACTTCGAGCGGATTCTCGGCGAAGTCGATCAGCGTGCCGTCGACGTCCAGGAACAGCGCGCAGGCCTCGTCGAGCAGGGGCGGCGGCGGTCGGAAAGGGGGGATTTCTGACATGCCCCTCAGTATGCAATGAGGGGCGTGATATTCAGGTTAGCGCCGCGACCGATCCGACGGGCCTGCCACAACGATGCCGTCGCAACGGCCCCGAATATCGAAAGACCAGCGCTCTCGCTCTAACCCTTAAAACACATATCGCACCCGCCCGTACCAATACGCCCCGTTGCTCCCGATCGGCGACAGCACGTCATACGGCAGGTTGCCGAAGTAGTAGATGTCCTCGTTGGAAAGATCCGGGTAGTTGTCCAATACGTTCTGCCCACCGATCGCCAGGCTCCACTGCGGCGTGAAGTGGTACTCCGCTTCCAGGTCCAGCTGCCATTCGGCGCCATAGGTCTGGCGCGGAATATAGCCATCGCCGAAGTCGAACACGCGCGTGGCACTGCCGTAACGGCTCAGGCGAGTCTGCAGGGCCCAGCGGTCGTTGTTCCAGGCCGCGGCGAACTGGCCGCGGGTGCGCGGCGTCGCATCGGTCAGCGTATTGCTCTCCTCTACCCCGAACAGCACGTAGTCCGGGTCCAGCGCCAGCAATTGCGCCGGCGTGGCGACGACGTTGCGCAGTTCGGTCTTGGCGAAACTGTAGGTCCCGGTGAGCAGCAATTGACCGCCGGCCAGCGACTGCCGCCAGTTGGCGACCAGTTCGGCGCCGCGGGTGCGGGTATCGGCGGCGTTGACGAAGAAGCTGGCGCTCTGCACGCCGGCCACGCCGAAGTTGTCGGCGACGAAGTCGGTGAGCGCATCGCCGGTGATGTCTTCGGACAGCGCGACGCGGTCGTCGATGTCGATCTGGAAGAAGTCCAGCGACAAGTCGAAGTGCTCGCCGGCACGGCTGGTGAAGCCAAAGCTGTAGTTGCGCGACTTTTCCGGGTCCAGCGGCTGCGCGCCCAGGGCGCGTGCGATCGGGTTGTTCACCGAGAGCAAGCGCCCCTGCACCAGGCGGCCGGCGGCGTCGTAGCCGGTGGAGGTGGCCTCGTAGCCGATCTGGCTCAGCGAAGGCGCGCGGAAATTGTTCGAGATCGCGCCCCGCAGCGCGAACGCCGGCACGAATTCATAGCGCGCGGCCAGCTTGCCGGTCCACTGGCTGCCGAAATCCTGATAGTGCTCGTAGCGGCCAGCGATATCGGTGGAGAACTTCTCGCCGAACTGGCTCGACAGGCTGACGTAGGCGCTGGCGACATTGCGCGAGAGGTCGGCCTCGTCCTGCGGCGTGAGTCCGCCGCCGGCCTGCGAACCGGTCGGGCGATCGGTATACGGGCCAGCGGCGTAGCTAGCCGGGTCGCCGGCATGGGTGCGATATTGCTCGCGCCGCAATTCAACGCCGGTGCCCAGCGTGTGCGAGGCGCTGCCGGTGTTGAACACGCGGGTCAGGTCGAAGTTGCCGACCGTCTGGTCGAAGGCATAGTCGCCGGTCTTGAAGCGGGTCGGGCTGCCCGGCCCGAGCGAGGCATTGATCGAGTTTTTCAGCCGATAGGTGAAGTCGTTGCGGCCGTAGTCGAGGCTGGCGTCGTAGTCCCATTCGCCCCACTGTCCACGCACGCCGGCCACTCCCTGCGCGTCGCGATTCTCGCCCAGCGACACCGGTCGGAAGCCATCGGGATAGACCTGCGGCCAGTTGCTGCTGTCGTCCGGATAGCGGAAATAGTTCGCGCCTTCGGTGTCGCGCTGGTTGTAGGTGCCGAAGAAGTACAGCTGCGCCGTTTCGCCCAGCGGCGCCTGGCCGTTGAACCATGCGTTGAGGCCCTTGCTGGGGCCGTCTCCGAGCACGTAGTTGCGCTGGCCCTGCAGGCGCAGGTTGTTGTCGGTCTGCTCCCACGGCGGAATCTGGTCGAAGCCGGCGCGATTGGTGCCTTCGCGATTCTGTAGTTCCACCCCGGCCTTGACGAAGCCTTCGCCAAAACGGGTGCCGCCCTTGGCGCTGAAGAACGTAGTCTGGCCATCGGTGAGGGTGCGCCCGATCGGTTCGACATCGGTGTGGTGCGCGCCGAAACTGGCTTCGACCGCGCCGCTGTCCGGGTCATCGTCGAGGATGACGTTGATGACCCCGGCAATCGCGTCCGAGCCGTATTGCGCGCCGGCGCCGTCGCGCAGCACCTCGATGCGGGCGATGGCGCTGATCGGGATGGAATTGAAATCCACCGGCGTGGTGCCCTTGCCGATCTTGCTGTCGGTGTTCACCAGCGCCGAGACATGCCGGCGCTTGCCATTGACCAGCACCAGCACCTGGTCCGGCGACAGGCCGCGCAGCTGCGCGGCGCGCACATGGTCGGCGCCACCGGAATTGGACTGGCGCGGGAAATTGAACGAGGGCAACAGAGCCTGCAAGGCGCTGCCAAGTTCGCCATTGATCGCGCCGGCCCGGCGCAGGTCGTCGGCAGTGAGCACATCCACCGGCGCGGTCGATTCGAGCACCGTGCGATCGCTGGCGCGGGTGCCGGTGACGATGACCGTGTCCAGGGTGGTGGCGGCCGGTTCCTGGGCGAAGGCCGGGGCGGCGAGGGCGGCGGAAAGTGCAACGGCAAGCGCGAGACGACGGGGGGTGGGGCGAAGCATGGGGAAACTCCGGGCAGGCCTGAAGGATGAAACGTCATTCATCCGGATGAAGAGATATGTTAACTTTTCGCGATGCCCCCGCCAGCACGGCGACGGCATGAGTTCATCGCTGTCGGTTATGAGGTTTGCGACCTGCCGGCCGGCTAATCTCGCCCACTTCTCCTGTCGGGGTTCTGCAGACGTGACACCCAGCCTTCCGCTACTACGCGGCACCTTGCTCGCCTTCGTCCTGCTGCTGGGCGGCTGCGCCAGCGTGCCGCCCGCCGCCTCCACGACGGCCACCGCTGAACTGCGCGGCGACGCTGCGCGCCCGGCCAGCGCCAGCGGCTGGGTCCGTAGCGAGCTGTACTTCGGGGTAGGGGAGGAAACCGGGGCGGGTGATCGACCGCAGGCCCAGCCCATCAGCGAAGAACGCTGGCGCGCCTTCCTGGACAAGGAAGTGACCGCGCGCTTTCCCGACGGCCTCACTGTGTTCGACGCCTACGGCCAGTGGCTGTTTCGCGGCGCCGCGCAGCCGAACCGGCTCAAGACCAAGGTGCTGGTGATCCTGCATGAAGACAGCCCGCAGCGCCGCGCCGACATCGAGGCGATCCGGCTCGCCTGGAAGCAGGTCACCGGCCATCAATCGGTGCTGTGGTCGCGGCAACCGGTCGAAGTCTCGTTCTGATCGCCGTGCCCCTCCGGGCGCGTGTTCCCTTCCCCAATTGGTATAGGCAATGAGCGCAGCACCTGCATCCGTCCGACCGCGCTGGTTCGTGGCCGGCGACCTCAACGGCTTCTTCGGCCTGCTGGTCGACAACCTCACCATCCTCGGCTTTATCGCGATGGCGTTGATCGGCCTGTTCCAGTTTCCCGCCGAGGTCGTCTACACGCGCATGTTCCCCGGCACCGCCCTGGGCGTGCTGGTCGGCAACCTGCTGTACACGCTGATGGCGCGGCGGCTGGCCGCGCGCACCGGCCGCCAAGATGTCACCGCGATGCCGCTGGGCCTGGACGCCCCCACCAGCATCGGCATGTCGTTGCTGGTGCTCGGGCCGGCGTTTGTCGCCTTCAAGGCGCAAGGCCTCGCGCCCACCGAAGCGGCCATCGCCACCTGGCAACTGGGCATGGCCTCGCTGGTGGTCATGGGCGTGCTCAAGCTGATCCTGTCGTTCTTCGGCGAAGCAGTGACCCGCGCACTGCCGCGCGCTTCGCTGCTAGGTTCCATCGCCGGCATCGCCCTGGTGCTGATGGGGCTGCTGCCGCTGCTCGAAACCCTGCGCGCCCCCATCCCCGGCCTGGTAACCCTGGGCCTGCTGTTGTACGTACTGATCGCCAAGGGCCGCCTGCCGATACCGCTGCCCGGCGTGCTGGTCGCGTTGCTCGTCGGCACCGCGCTCTACTACGGCCTGGGCCTGAGCGGCCTCGGCGCACCCGGCTTCGCCCTGCCAACCTGGAGCCCGCCGCAGATCGTGCTGCCGTGGCCCAACCTCGGCTTCCTCGACGGCCTGCCGCACACCGTGCCATACCTGCCGTTGCTGTTGCCCTTCGGCCTGCTGATGGTGGTCGGCGGCATCAACGTCAGCGAAAGCGCCCGCGCCGCCGGCGACGACTACCGCACCCGCGACATCCTGCTGGTCGAAGCCCTCGCCACCCTGGTGGCCGGCGTCTGCGGCGGCGTCGCCCAGACCACCCCCTACATCGGCCAACCCGCCTACAAGCACATGGGTGCCCGCAGCGGCTACACCCTGCTGACCGGCCTGTTCGTCGGCATCGGCGGCATGCTCGGCATCATCTCCGGGCTGGTGCAATGGCTACCGCTGGCCGTGCTGGCACCGATCATCGTCTACGTCGCCATCGACATCACCACCCAAGCCTTCCAGGCCACCCCCCCACGCCACGCCGGCGCCATGGTGCTCGGCTTCCTGCCCTCCGTCGCCTACCTGCTGGCGATCAAAGCCCCCGGCTGGATCGCCCCAGAACAACTGCACCTCCTCACCACCACCACCGACGGCCACGGACTGCCCGAACTCGCGGTGATCTTCACCCTGGGCAACGGCTTCATCATCACCGCCATGCTCTGGACCGCCGCAGTGGCGGCAATGGTCGATGGAAGACTGCGCCGAGCGGCCGTCTTCCTGCTGGTCGCAGCCGCCCTCGCCCTGTTCGGCCTGATCCACTCCGTAGACCCCCGCGGCGGCATCTACCTGCCGTGGCAATTGGAGGGATTGGCGCGAACCATCAGCTGGCAATTCGTCGGCGCTTACGTCGTGCTCGCCGCCGTACTGAGCCTACTGTCCTTCACCGACGGCGCACCGAAGCAAAGCGAAGAATGAGCACGCGCACTCCCACTCAACCCCCCAAATCCCCGCTCTCGCTCCGCTCCTGATCTTTCGCTCTTGCCGTCCGTCGCCGATCACCATCGGGCCTTCGGGGGGGATTGCCGTTTCGGGACCTTTGGCGACATGGATGTCGCCAAAGAGCCCCCATGGATGGGTTCACGGCGTGTCCCGAAGCGGCAAGCCGCCCCGAAGGCCGCACGCGAAACCAAACGAGCCAGGAAACCAAAAAGCCGGCCGCAAGGCCAAAAAAACTCACTCCCCCCTCAACCACTCCAACTTCTCACCCCGCGGCAACCGCTTAAGCTCCCACTCCGCCCGCGAAGCCGCCGCCCGATCCGCAAAACAGCGGCTACCGAGCAACTCAACCGGCGGGAACGACCGCGTATACCGCGCCCCGCGCCCGGCCACATGCGCCGCATAACGCGCCTGCAGATCATTGGTGATCCCCGCGTAATAGCTGCCATTGCGGCACAGCAGCAGGTAGACGTACCAAGGCGAAGAGGTAGACATAGCGGCCGCAGCCTAGTGCCAGAACACCCACCAGGCAACAACGGGCACCGGCCCATGGCGGCCCGCGCCACTTGAAACACACCCACTTAACCGCATCTGGAGAACATTGCCGGCGCCGCCGGCCACTCGTCTCAGAGGAATGCCCACCATGCGGATGGACAAGCTCACGTCGCGCTTCCAGCAGGCGCTGGCCGACGCACAGTCGCTGGCCGTCGGCCGCGACCACAACATCATCGAACCGGTCCACGTCATGGCCGCGCTGCTCGACCAATCCGGCGGTAGCACGCGGCCGTTGCTGGCCCAGGCCGGCGTCAACGTCCCGGTCCTGCGCGAACGCCTCGGCGAAGCGCTGGAAAAACTGCCGAAAGTCTCCGGCCAGGCCGGCAACCTGTCGATCGGCAACGACCTCAGCCGCCTCCTCAACCAGACCGACAAACTGGCCCAGCAGCACAACGACGCCTTCATCGCCAGCGAGTGGTTCGTGCTCGCCGCCGCAGACGACGGCGGTGCGCTGGGCATGGCCATGCGCGCGGCTGGCGCGGACAAGCGCCGGATCGAAACCGCGATCGAAAAGGTGAGGGGAGGGGAGACCGTGCAAAGCGAGAACGCCGAAGAACAACGCCAGGCGCTGGAGAAGTACACCATCGACCTCACCGCGCGCGCCGAGAGCGGCAAGCTCGACCCGGTGATCGGCCGCGACGAGGAAATCCGCCGCACCATCCAGGTCCTGCAGCGCCGCACCAAGAACAACCCCGTGCTGATTGGTGAGCCGGGCGTGGGCAAGACCGCCATCGTGGAAGGGCTGGCCCAGCGCATCATCAACGACGAAGTGCCCGAGGGCCTGCGCGGCAAGCGCGTGCTGTCGCTGGACATGGGCGCGCTGATCGCCGGTGCCAAGTTCCGCGGCGAATTCGAAGAGCGCCTCAAGGCGGTGCTTAACGACCTGTCGAAGAACGAAGGCCAGATCATCCTCTTCATCGACGAACTGCACACCATGGTCGGCGCCGGCAAGGCCGACGGCGCCATGGACGCAGGCAACATGCTCAAGCCGGCACTGGCACGCGGCGAACTGCATTGCATCGGCGCCACTACCCTGGACGAGTACCGCAAGTACATCGAGAAAGACGCAGCGCTCGAGCGTCGCTTCCAGAAAGTCTTCGTCGGCGAACCCAGCGTCGAAGACACCATCGCCATCCTGCGCGGCCTTAAGGAAAAATACGCCGTGCACCACGGCGTGGAGATCACCGACCCGGCGATCGTCGCCGCCGCCACCCTGTCCAACCGCTACATCGCCGACCGCCAGCTGCCGGACAAGGCCATCGACCTGATGGACGAAGCCGCCAGCCGCATCCGCATGGAGATCGACTCCAAGCCCGAAGAACTCGACCGCCTCGAGCGCCGGCTGATCCAGCTCAAGATCCAGCGCGAGATGCTGAAGAAGGAGAGGGACGAAGCCTCGCAGAAGCGCCTGGCCGACCTCGAAACCGAGATCGACGCGCTCGAACGCGAATTCTCCGACCTCGACGAAATCTGGAAGTCCGAGAAAGCCGCGCTGCAGGGCGCGACCAAGATCAAGGAGCAGATCGAACACGCCAAGCTCGAACTCGAAGCCGCCCAGCGCCGCCAGGACTTCGCCAAGATGAGCGAGATCCAGTACGGCCAGCTGCCGCAGCTGGAAAAGCAACTGGCCGCCGCCAGCGAGACCGAGCAGAAAGATTTCAAGCTGGTGCAGGACCGCGTCACCGAAGAAGAGATCGCTGAAGTCGTCTCGCGCTGGACCGGCATCCCGGTCAACCGCATGCTGGAAGGCGAACGCGACAAACTCCTGCGCATGGAGCACATGTTGCACGAGCGCGTCGTCGGCCAGGAAGAAGCCATCCGCGTCGTCTCCGACGCCGTGCGCCGCTCCCGCGCCGGTTTGTCGGATCCCGACCGGCCCAGCGGCTCGTTCCTGTTCCTCGGCCCCACCGGCGTGGGCAAGACCGAACTGTGCAAAGCCCTGGCCGAATTCCTGTTCGACAGCAGCGAAGCGATGGTGCGCATCGACATGAGCGAATTCATGGAGAAACACGCCGTCGCCCGCCTTATCGGCGCCCCTCCCGGCTACGTCGGCTACGAAGAAGGCGGCTACCTTACCGAAGCCGTCCGTCGTCGCCCCTACTCGCTGATCCTGCTCGACGAAGTCGAAAAGGCCCACCCCGACGTCTTCAACATCCTGTTGCAAGTCCTCGACGACGGCCGCCTTACCGACGGCCAAGGCCGCACCGTAGACTTCCGCAACACCGTCATCGTCATGACCTCCAACCTTGGCTCGCACCAGATCCAGGAAATGGGCGGCGACGACACCCCCGAAGCCTACACGCAGATGAAAGCCGCAGTGATGGGCGTAGTCCAGGCCCACTTCCGCCCGGAATTCATCAACCGCCTGGACGACATCGTCGTCTTCCATCCCTTGGACAAGCAGCAGATCAAGCAAATCGCCAAGATCCAGATGACAGGCCTCGAACGGCGCCTGAGCGAACGTGGCCTGCGCATCGACGTCAGCGACACCGCCTTCGAACTACTGGGCAACATCGGCTTCGACCCCGTCTACGGCGCCCGCCCGCTGAAGCGGGCAATCCAGGCGCAACTGGAAAACCCGTTGGCGCAGAAAATCCTGGCCGGCGAATACATCAGTGGCGACACGATCAAAGTAGACACCGACGCCGGCCGCCTGGTATTCGGCAAGGGATAAACCATCAGCACCACACAGGCCCGGGCAAAGCCCGGGCTTTTTTTTTCAAACAACCACACCCCGCTTCTGCTTGTCCCGTCCGCGCAAAGACACTATCGGGTCTGCGGGGGGATTGCCCGTTCGGGACCTTTGGCGACAGGGACGTCGCCAAAGAGCCCCCATGGATGGGTTCACGGCGTGTCCCGAACGGGCAATCCCCCCGCAGACCGCACGCAACAAGAGCCAGCCGATCTACCTCGAAAGCCAGCATCAACAAAACCACAGCGCACCCAAAGCCGGCCGCAGGCCAATCCACCCACCACTCCCACTTGCTAAGATAACCAAGCCCCAGGTGACCTCGGCCCAGCCGCTGGTTTAAACGGGAATCCGGTGCGACGGCGAAAAACCGTCAATTCCGGAGCTGCCCCCGCAACGGTAGGCGAGACAAGTTCCGCAAATGCCACTGTGCGCACGCATGGGAAGGCGCGGAACGGCAGGCGAACCCTTCGCCTGCGCTCGCGAGCCCGGAGACCGGCCCGGAGCAGCGTGACATGCGGTGGGCGATGTCATGGGGGCGGGTCGCAACCCGTCGCCACACACCCTCCTTCCGCCTGTCCTCTTCCCATCGTTCCCGCGCGGGCAGGCGCGGACCAGGAGTGTGTTCCAGTGCATCGTCAAAACCCGTTGTCCCACCGCCATTGCCTGGCGGTGTCGTTGTCTTGCGTGCTGCTTTCGCCCTTCGCCGCGCAGGCCGAGGCCGCCCCCGGCGAACTCGACCAGATCATCGTCACCGCCTCGCGCACCGCCCAGACCCAGGACCAGGCCTTGGCCCCGGTCACCGTCATCGACCGCGCCGAGATCGAACGCCGGCAAGCGCAAACCCTGCCGGACCTGCTGCGTGGCGAGCCCGGCGTGTCCCTGGTCAACAGCGGCGGACCCGGCAAGAACACCTCGTTGTTCCTGCGCGGCACCGAATCGGACCACGTGCTGGTGCTGATCGACGGCGTCAAGGCCGGCTCGGCCACCTCTGGCGGCGCAGCGCTGCAGGACATCCCGGTCGAACAGATCGAGCGCATCGAAATCGTGCGCGGGCCGTTCTCCAGTCTCTACGGCTCCGAGGCGATCGGCGGCGTGGTGCAGATATTCACCCGCCGCGCCCAGGGCCCGTTTGCGCCCAACCTGGCCCTGAGCGTCGGCAGCGACAACGCGCGCCGCTACAGCGCCGGCCTCTCCGGCCGCAGCCCGGGCGACCTCGGCGAGCGCGGCGGCTGGTATGCGGTGCAGGCCGTGCACGACGAAACCGACGGCATCAACGCCTACACCAACACCGCTTCGAGCTACTACGACCCTGACCGCGACGGTTACCGCAACGACTCGCTCGGCGTGCAGGGCGGTTGGCGCTTCAATCGCCAATGGGACGCGGAGGTCAACGCGCTGCGCGCCGACAGCCGCAACGAATACGACGGCAGCGTTGACAACCTGTCCAAGAGCAGCGAGCAGGTTGTCGGCGGGCGCCTGCGCTATGCCCCGAGCGAACGCCTGAAGCTCACTGCCAGCGCCGGCGGCAGCGCCGAATTGAGCGATACCTACCTCGACGGCCAATACTCCTCCACCTTCGACACCCGCCGCCATGTGGCCTCCTTGCAGGCCGACCTGGCCGCTGGCCCCGGCCTGCTGACGCTCGGTTTCGACTGGCAGCGCGACGAGATCGAGAGCAATGCCACCTACGATGCCGACCAGCGCATCGACCGTGGCGCCTTCGCGCAGTGGCAACAGAGCTTCGGCAAGCAATCGCTGCAGGCCAGCGTGCGCCGCGACGACAACAGCCAGTTCGGCAGCAAGAACACCGGCAGCCTGCTGTGGGGCTGGGACTTCACCGACGCCCTGCGCCTGACCGCCAGCTACGGCAGCGCGTTCAAGGCGCCGACCTTCAACGAGTTGTATTACCCGAGCTACGGCAACCCGAACCTGGGGCCGGAGACCTCGCGCAGCGCCGAGCTCGGCCTGCGCGGCGAACATGGCTGGGGCCGTTGGTCGCTCAACGCCTTCGAGACCCGGGTGGACGACTTGATCGCCTACGACGCCGACCTGGTCGATGCCGCGCATCCCTTCGGCCAGCCGAACAACGTCGACAAGGCGCGCATCCGCGGCAGCGAGGCGGTGCTCCAGACCACGCTGGCCGGCTGGGACCTGCGTACCACCTATACGTGGCTCGACCCGCGCGCCAACGGCAGCAGCAACCACGGCAACTTCCTGCAGCGGCGCGCGCGCCAGAGCGGGCGGCTGGATCTCGACCGCAGCTTCGGTGCCTTCAGCGTCGGCGGCAGCGTGTTCGGCTCGGGCGCGCGCTACGACAACCTCGCCAACACCACGCGCCTGGCCGGCTACGGCCTGCTCGACCTGCGGGTGGGCTGGCAGCTGGCCGAGGCCTGGAAGCTGAGCCTCGCAGCCAACAACCTGTTCGACCGTGCCTACGAGACCGCGCGCTGGTATGCCCAGCCCGGTCGCAATTACCAGCTGACCCTGCGCTACCTCCCCGCGCAGTAACCCAGGAGAGCCGCCGATGAAAACCCTGCCCCCTCGCGCCGCCACGGCGGTGTTGATCGCGCTGTTGATAGTGATGGTCGCCACGCGCTTCCATCACTTCGGCGACGTGCTGCACCTGCCGGACGCCTCGATGGCGCTGTTCTTCCTCGGCGGCTTCTACCTGCGCCGCTACGCGCTGTATGCACTGATGCTGGCCGTGGCGGTGTTGGTCGACTACGTCGCCATTGCCCAGCAAGGCTTGAGCTTCTTCCAGCATTATTGCGTCACGCCGGCCTACTACGGCCTGCTGCTGGCGTATCTGGTGCTGTGGCAGGGCGGGCGCTGGATCTCGCGGCGGCGCCAGGACGATGCCGTGGCATTCGGCCAGGTCTGGCTGGTGGGCGTAGCCGCGGCCGCGGTGTCGTTCCTGATCTCCAATGGCGCCTTCTACTGGTTCGGCGGCCGCTATCCAGAGCCGAACTGGCCGCAGTACTTCGCCCGCGTCGGCCAGTGGGGCCCGCTGTTCGTGCGCACCACGGCCGCCTACCTGGCGGTGGCGCTGGCCCTGCACTACGGCGCGATGCGCGCGCGGCTTGCGCTGCGTCGTGCACCGGGAGCGGCGGCATGAGCGAGCGCAGCCCACAGGACGACGACGCGCACTACCTGGAGCGCGCCCGCCGCAAGAAGGAGCTGATCGACCGCCGCATCGCCCGCGCCACCATCGACCGCGGCGTGTTCGTGGTCAATACCGGCAACGGCAAGGGCAAGAGCTCGTCCGGCTTCGGTATGCTGGCGCGTTCGCTTGGCCATGGCCTGCGCTGCGGCGTGGTGCAGTTCATCAAGGGCAGCTTTGCCACCGGCGAGGAGGCGTTCTTCCGCCGTTTCCCGGATGAACTCGATTACCACGTCATGGGTGAGGGTTTCACCTGGGAGACCCAGGACCGCGCCCGTGATATTGCCGCCGCACAGGCCGCGTGGGCGGTCGCACGCCGGATGTTGGCCGATCCGGACTACGACTTCGTGCTGCTGGACGAACTCAATATTGCGTTGGTGAAGGACTACGTCGCGCTGGATGAGGTGCTGGCGGCGGTACGCGCGCGGCCCGAGCGCCAGCACGTGGTCATCACCGGACGCGGCGCGCCGGAGGGATTGATCGAAGCGGCAGATACGGTGACCGAGATGCGCCTGGTCAAGCACGCGTTCAACGCCGGGATCATGGCGCAGAAGGGCGTCGAGCTCTGACATGCCGGCACGACTGCACGTTTCGCGGAAACCGGCATGAACGCGGCAGCGATGCTTGCCGTCGCGCTCGCCGCGCTCGTGCTTGACCTGCTGCTGGGCGAACCGCGTCGCGGTCATCCCCTGGTTGCCTTTGGTCGCTTCGCCGGCTGGCTGGAAGCACGGCTGTATCGCGATTCGCGGAGGCAGGGACTGCTGGCGTGGATGCTGGCGGTCCTGCCGCCGGTCGCGGTAGCCGCCAGCTTGCAATGGTGGTTGTGGGCCAATGCCCCCTGGGCCGGCCTTGCCTGGGCGGCGCTGGCGCTCTACGTCGCGCTTGGCCTGCGCAGCCTCGGCGAACACGCCGTCGCCGTGGCCACCGCACTGGAAGGCGATGATCTCGCTGCCGCACGTTCGGCGGTCGGCCGCATCGTCAGCCGCGATGTGCAGGCGCTGGATGCGCGGCAGGTGGCCGGTGCGGCCACCGAGTCGGTGCTGGAGAACGGCAGCGATGCGGTCTTCGCCGCGTTGTTCTGGGGCTTGCTGCTGGGCGCGCCCGGCGCAGTGTTGTACCGCCTGGCGAACACGCTCGATGCGATGTGGGGCTATCGCACGCCGCGCTACCAGCGGTTCGGCTGGGCGGCGGCGCGCATCGACGATGGCTTGAACTGGTTGCCCGCGCGCCTGGCGGCACTCACCTACGCCGTGCTTGGCGCCACGACCTGCGCGCTGCGCTCTTGGCGCGCGCA
>DATCVI010000210.1:0-3054 GCA_036566925.1 Stenotrophomonas sp. | reverse complement strand
CGCTCGCGCGCGGCCCACGCGGTGCGCAAGCGTTCCTGCGCGGCAAGCAGGCGCTGCGGCAGGTCGGCATGCGCGAGATCGCGCGCGCTATCTCCGGGCTGTGGCACGTAATCCATCAGCCCGAGCGCGAGTGCGCCATCGAGATCGTCGGCCAACACTCGCTCCAGCAACACGCGTGGATCGACAGGCGCAGCCATCAGCGTCCGCTGAAGCTCGGCTTGCGCCGCTGCAGGAAAGCACCGGTGCCTTCGCGCATGTCCTCGCTGGCGAACATCAGGCCGAACTGCGCCGATTCGAATTCCAGTCCCTCATCCAGCCCGCATTCGCCACCGACGATGACCGCGTCGAGCACCGCGCGCAGCGCGAGCGGGGCGCTGGCGGCCAGGCGTTCGGCGATCCGGGCGGTCACTGCATCAAGCTCATCCGCCGGAACGACCTGGTTCACCAGGCCGAGCTGGTACGCCCGCGTGGCATCGATCGGCTCGCCCAACAGGCACAGCTCCAGCGCCGCGGCGCGGCCGGTCAGGCGCAGCAGGCGCTGGGTGCCGCCAAAGCCGGGAATCAGCCCCAGGTTGATTTCCGGCTGGCCAAGCTTGGCCGTATCGGCGGCAATTCGCAGGTGGCAGGCCATCGCCAGTTCCAGGCCACCGCCCAGCGCATACCCATTGATCCTGGCCACGACCGGCTTGGGCATGCGCTCGATTCGCCGCATCAAACGCTGCCCGACCAGGCCGAAATCCCGCCCCGCCAGGGCCGGCAGGCCGGTCATCTGGGCGATGTCGGCACCGGCCACGAAGGCCTTGGGGCCGGCCCCGGTCAGCACCACGACCCGCACTGCAGCGTCTTGCGCGGCCTCGGCGAAGGCGGTATCCAGGCCCAGCAAGGTGTCCTGGTCAAGCGCATTCAACTTGTCCGGCCGGTTGACGGTGATAGTGCGAATGCCGCCGGCGGTGGCGATCAGGACGCTTTCGGTCATGGATGAGCCTCGGGAAGTAAAAAAATAGTGAAGGTTGAACTTCCGAAACCCGCACCGGTCTTAGGGTGTGATGCTGGTAGCGGACCTTCCAAGCGGCCGCTATCCTAGCGCGTCACCTCAGGCGGCAGTCCCGTCCTGTGCCACCACCCTGGAGATATTTTTAATGAAGTTGCGTTCGATCGCGGTCGCCGTGGCGGCCCTGGCCCTGACGGGCAATGCGCTGGCCCAGGACACCACGTCCGAGAAGGGCAAGCTGAGCTATTACTTCGGCTACGACTACGGCAACAACCTTGCTGAGCTCACCGGCCGCGGCGAGCAGCTGGACATCAACTCGGTGATCAAGGGCCTGCAGGACGCCTACGCCAAGAAGCAGCCGTCGATCACCGCCGACCAGCTGAAGCCGGCCGTCGAAGCGTTCCAGAAGCGCGAACAGGCCCGTGCCCAGCAGGCCAAGGCCGAGTACGACAAGGCCGCTGCCGAGAACAAGACCAAGAGCACCCAGTTCCTGGCCACCAACAAGGCGGCCGCTGGCGTGCAGACCCTGCCGAGCGGCGTGCAGTACAAGGTGTTGGAGAAGGGCACCGGCGCCAAGCCGACCCAGGCCAGCACCGTGCAGCTCGAAGTCGCCGGTCCGTTCCCGTTCGGCCAGCGTCCGACGCAGGCGCGCCCGGCGCAGCAGATTCCGGCGATGAAGCTGAGCCAGGTCGAAATGCAGGCGATGCGCGACACCCTCCTGCAGATGCCGGCCGGCTCGAAGTGGGAAGTCACCCTGCCGCCGGAACAGGCCTATGGCGCCGACCCGCGCACGCCGTTCCCGCCGAACGTGGCGGTGCAGTTCGAAATCAAGCTGGTGAGCGTGAAGTAAGCGCATCGCTTGAGCGGTGTGGAGACGCCGGCCTTAGTGCCGGCGTTTTTTTTTGGTGGGGGAGGGGAGGGTTTGGAGGGTTGCGCGGGTGTAAGCGGTAAGTCAGTGCGGCTTGCGGCGCGGGCCCCGTCCCGGTGGGTGGGGGCTTCGCGTTGTCGACAGACGTCCGTGTCTGACGCCACCGCCGCGGGCCATCCATGGCCCGCTGAAGCCCCCACCCACCCGAACGGTGCAAGGCGCTTTGAGGTTCCTCCTTCGTTTGAGGCGCAACGGATGGTGGGTAGGGAAGAGCAAGCGCAACAACAACGCTGCTCTTTCCCAGCCGCCACGAGGTTGAGCTGTCGCTGTTGCTGTTGCTTCCTCCTTCCTTGTGCGCAAAACCGAAGTGGGGTAATGACGCGCCATGCCCCGTTCCAGCGGGGAGGGGCTTTAGTGGGCCATGGATGGCCCACGGCGATGGCGTCAGCACAGGGACGTCTGTCGACAGCGCAAAGCCCCTCCCCGCCGGAACGGGGCCCACACCGCAAGCCGCACGGATTTACCGCCTACACCCGCGCAACTCCCCATTAACCCTCGTCCTCCAGCCCGTTGGGCCAAACCAACTTTCGCGATACGCTGAGCAGTGTGCCCATTCACCTCAAGGATCAACGCGATCATGCTGTGGCTTCCCCGTGCATCGGCGTCTGCTCGCTCGATGCCGCGCACGTGTGCCGAGGATGCCATCGCAGTATCGAAGAGATCGCCCGCTGGCCGCATATGAGCGAGGACGAGCGCCGCCACTTGCTGCATGAAACCTTGCCGGCCCGCGCGCCGCGCGAGCGCTTCGACTTGCAACTGCCCGAACGCGAACGCTTGCTGCGCGCGCTGTATCCCGCGCATGCGGCGCCGGCCGGGCCGGGCTGGAACCACGACGATCTGGTCGATGTGCTGGCCGGCGGGGTGTCCGCCGAAGCCGCCGTGCTCGCCGGCCTGGTGCCGCGCAGCGATGGTACCCACGTCGTGTTGACCCGCCGCAACGACAGCCTGCGCCACCACGGCGGCCAGGTCAGCTTTCCCGGCGGCCGTATCGAACCTTCCGATGCCGATGCCGCCGCCGCCGCATTGCGAGAAAGCTGCGAGGAGATCGCATTGCCTGCGGCCCAGGCCAGCGTGCTCGGTTACCTCGACCCTTTCCTCACCGTCAGCGGATTCCGCGTTACCCCCGTGGTGGCGG
>DATCVI010000209.1:0-11250 GCA_036566925.1 Stenotrophomonas sp. | reverse complement strand
AGTCCGCGTCGCGACGGCCGGGCGGGCGTTCGAGCCACTGCGCCAGCGCGGTCTCGTAGGCCGGACGGCGACGCAATGCGGCAAAGCAGATCGCCTCGACCAGCGCGCGGTCGCGCGGTTCCGGCAGCGAAGGCAGGCGCGCGGCGAACTCGGCCTTGAGCGAGCGGCCTTCGCCGAGGACGGCGCCGAGCACACGCGCGGCGACTACGCGGGCGGCAACACCGGCCTGTGCGTTGTCGATGCTCATTGCGCGAACGCGGCCAGGTCGCGACGCGCGTTGAGGTAGTCGGCGGCGGTCACCGGCTTGCCGCCTTCGCGCTGGACCACGCGCAGGCGCAGCACGCCTTCACCACAGGCCACGTCCAGGCCTTCGCGCGAGCCGCGCAGCAGGCTGCCCGGCGGGCGGTCGTGCGTTTGGTCCAGCGCAACGGCGCCGTGGATGCGCAGGCGCTCGCCGGCGAGCGTGGCCTCGGCCACCGGCCACGGCACGAAGGCACGCACCTTGCGCGCGAGCACGGCGGCCGGCTGCGCCCAATCCAGGCGAGCCTCGGCCTTGTCCAGCTTGTGCGCGTAGGTCACGCCCTCGGCCGGCTGCGGATGCGGCACCGGGCTCAGGCCCACGCGCAGCAGTCCCAGACCGTCTGCCAGCACCTGTGCGCCGAGCTCGGCCAGGCGGTCGTGCAACTGCCCGCCGGTGTCCTGCGGGCCGATCGGGGTGGCCTGCGAAAGCAGCACCGGGCCAGTGTCCAGGCCGGCTTCCATCTGCATCAGGCAAACGCCGGTCTCGCTGTCGCCGGCTTCGATCGCGCGCTGGATCGGCGCGGCGCCGCGCCAGCGCGGCAGCAGCGAGGCGTGCACGTTCCAGCAGCCGTAGGTGGGAATGGCCAGCACTTTCTTCGGCAGGATCAGGCCGTAGGCGACCACGATCATCAGGTCCGGCTTCAAGGCCGCCAGCTGCGCCTGCGCCTCGGACCCGCGCAGGCTGTCGGGCTGGTACACCGGGATGCCGCGCGCCACCGCTTCGAGCTTGACCGGCGACGGCGTCAGGCCACGGCCCCGTCCGGCGGGACGGTCGGGCTGGGTGTAGACCGCTTCCACTTCGTTGTGGCGGGCGGCCGCGCGCAGCGCGGGCACGGCGAATTCCGGCGTACCGGCGAAGACAATTCTCATGGGACGGCGGGAGCTCCGAAAACGGGGAAGGGGGATCGACCGGTCAGGGCGCCGGTGCGACGAGGCCGCGCTCCCCCGCCCGGGTGCCGCGCTCAGGCGGCGTTGCGGCGCTGCTTGGCCAGCTTCTTGCGCACCATCTCGCGCTTGAGCGGCGAGAGGTGGTCGATGAACAGCTTGCCGTCGAGGTGGTCCATCTCGTGCTGCACGCAGACCGCCAACAAGCCGTCGGTGGTCAGCTCCTGGGCCTGGCCCTGGCGGTCGAGGTAGCGCACGGTGATGCGGTCGGCGCGGGTGACGTCGGCGAAGATACCGGGCACCGACAGGCAACCCTCCTGGTAGACCTGGCCGCCGTCGTGGGTGGTGATCTCCGGGTTGATGAACACCTGCGGGGCGTTCTTCTCCTCGCTGATGTCGATGACCATGAAGCGCTTGTGGACGTCCACCTGGCTGGCGGCCAGGCCGATGCCGGGGGCCTCGTACATGGTCTCGAACATGTCGTCGAGCAGGGTCTGGAAGCCGGGCGTGGTGACCTCGGCCGGCTCGACCGCGACCGCCTTGGTGCGCAGCCGGGGGTCGGGGAATTCAAGGATAGGGAGCAAAGCCATAGCGATACCCAGGGTGGGGAACACCGGGACAATCCGGCAGCAAGTCGCAATTCTACCGCCAACGCTTGCGCTTCGCCCCGGTATCTGAACTATAGTGGCCGAACCTGTTGGGGAATCAGGCAGAGCGCAATCATGTTGAACCGAATTCGTACGGTCGTCGCCGTGGCGATGCTGACCGTCGCTACCTATGCCGCTGCCGTGGAAATGGCCGGCGATCATCCGGACACCTACGTGGTCCGCAAGGGCGATACCTTGTGGGACATCGCGGGCAAGTTCCTGAAAAAGCCTTGGCTGTGGCCGGAAATCTGGCAGGCCAATCCGCAGGTGCAGAATCCGCACCTGATCTACCCGGGCGACGTGCTGAGCCTGGCCTACTTGGACCTTGTCGGCGTCAAGCCGGGCCCGCGCCAGGAAGCGCCAATCAATGCGATTCCCCTGGCGGAGATCGAGCCGTTCCTCAAGAACCTGCGTATCACCGACGAGTTCAAGAGCCTGCCCTACGTGGTCAGCCTCGAGGACAGCCGCCTGCGCGCCAGCGCCGGCCAGCTCGCCTACGTGGTGAACCTGCCGGGTGCGGCGGTTGGCCAGCGCTATGCGGTGGTCCGCCCGACCGTGCAGTACGCACTGCCGCGGCCCAACGAGGATCTGCAGCCGAACGGCGACACCATTCCGGGCTCTGGCAACCTGTGGAAGACCTACATCGCGCCGAGCAGCCGCAATGAGTTCCTCGGCTACGAACTGGCCCAGGTCAACATCGGCACGATCACCCGGGTTCCGACCAACACCGGCGAGGCCGCCTCGCTGTTGCTGCAGGATGCCGGCCGCGAAGTGCGTCCGGGCGATCGCCTGATCGCGGTGGAAGCGCATCCGTACGACCTGCAGTTCATCCCGCATCCGCCGGCCGCCCAGGCCGCCGAAGCCGAACTGCGCGTGCTGGCCGTGGCCGACACCTTCACCGCCGGCGGCCCGCGCGATGTCATCGCCATCTCCGGCGGCAGCCGCGAAGGCATCGACAACGGCACCGTGTTCTCGCTCTGGCGCAACGGCCGCCGTGTCAACGACCGCATCGCGCACTCGCTGACCTCGCGTGCCGACGACGGCTTCACCGGCGGTGGCTCCACCGTTGGCGTGCCGGACGAGTACGCCGCCCATGCGATGGTGTTCCGCACCTTCGACAAGGTCAGCTACGCGCTGGTGATGGAAGGCGTCAAGCCGGTCAAGGTGGGCTACAACGTGCGTCATCCCGACGCGCAGTAACGGCTTCCCCTTATGTGTTTCTACAACGGCGCCCTAGGGCGCCGTTGTTGTTTCCGCGCGATGCTGTTGCGATGGCCGGTCCCGTCCCGCTACCCGCAGACGAACGCGCCGCGCTACTGGTGATGTTGCTGGCCAACGGCCCGGCGAGCGTGCGCCGCGACCTGCTCAGGCAGTTCGGCAGCGCGCGTGCAGCGCTGCAGGCCGGCCCATCGGCCTGGCGCGCGGCCGGCTGTACGCCGGAGCAATGCCATGGCCTGGCCCATCCGTCGCCCGCTGCCATGGCGCAAGCACTGCGCTGGCTGGAAGCGCCCCATCACCACCTGCTCGGCCTCACCGACTCGGCCTACCCGCCACTGCTGCGCGAGATCGCCCTGCCGCCGCTGGCCCTGTTCGTCGACGGCGAACCGGCACTGCTGCGCCATCCCGGCGTGGCGATAGTCGGCAGCCGCCGGCCCAGCGCCAGCGGCCTGGATCTGGCCAGGGAATTTGCCAGTTCCCTGGGCCGCGCCGGCCTGGTGGTCGTCAGCGGCATGGCCGCCGGAATCGACGCGGCCGCCCACCAGGCGGCGCTCGACCGCACCGGCCTCAGCGTCGCGGTGCTCGGCAGCGGTCCCGATGTGGCCTATCCGGCGCGCCATGCCAGGCTGCGCGATGCGCTGGCCCAACGCGGCGCGGTGGTCAGCGAATACTTGCCCGGCACCGGGCCGGCCACCGTGCATTTCCCGGCGCGCAACCGCATCGTCGCCGGCCTGACCCTGGGCACCCTGGTGGTCGAGGCCGCGTTCCGGTCCGGCGCCCTGATCACCGCGCGCCTGGCCGGTGAGAGCGGGCGCGAGGTGTTCGCCATCCCCGGCTCGGTGCGCAATGCGCTGGCGCGCGGCTGCCACCGGCTCATCCGCGATGGCGCCGCATTGGTGGAGGAACCCGAGGATGTGCTGGCCGTTCTCGGCCCCTTGGCCCTGGCGCAAGGCCGGGGCTTGCCCAATGGCGAATCCGTCCCCATTGAGCACCCCGACCCCGGGCGCGCCACCGGGGCCCGACCGCCCCCTCCCTTCACCGACCCGCACTACCAGTCCTTGTGGCAGGCCCTGGGTCACGACCCAACCCCTATGGATTCATTGGTTCAGCGCACCGGATTGACGGCCGCCACGCTGTCCTCCATGCTGCTGGCCATGGAACTGGAAGGCAGGGTGGTAGCCGAGCACGGCCGCTACACGCGCAACCCCTAGTTTCTTCACCTCCACAGCGTCTCGCGACGCAGGCCGAGGGGCAATGAAAGAGAGCATTCTCGATGTACTGCTGTACCTGTTCGAACACTATTTCAGCGAGGACGCAGACCTCGTTCGCGACCGCGATTCGCTACAGAATGGCCTGATCCAGGCCGGCTTCAGTCCCTCCGAAATCAGCAAGGCCTTCGACTGGCTGGATGCGCTTGCCGACCAACGTCCGAGCGTGGCCGAGCCGCGCGTGGACGGCCCGGTGCGCGTCTACCACGGCCCGGAGCTGGACAAGCTCGATATCGAATGCCGCGGCTTCCTGATGTTCCTGGAGCAGCACGGCATCCTCGACGCCGACCAGCGCGAGCTGGTGCTCGACCGCGCCATGGCGCTGGACCAGGACGAGCTGGACCTGGACGACCTGAAGTGGGTCATCCTGATGGTGCTGTTCAACCAGCCGGGCGCCGAAGCGGCCTACGCCTGGATGGAAACCCAGATGTTCGTGGACGAGCCCGAACCCGTACACTGATTGCTTCCACGCAACGGAAGCACACAGGGGAACGGGCTCATGAGCGAGTGGTATTACGCCGAAGGCAGCCGCCAGCGGGTGGGACCGCTGGCCGATGAAAGCGTGCTCGAACTGTATCGATCGGGCCGCATCGGCCTGGATACGCTGGTCTGGCGCGAAGGCCTGCCGCAGTGGCAGCCGCTGGGTGATTTCGCGCTCGAACTGGGCTTGCCGCCGCCGGCCGATGGCGCCCCGCCGCCGCTGCCGTTCGGCACCCCCTCTCCCACCGCCAGTACCGTCGCCGCCGCGCCTGTTGTCGCACCCCGCAAGGGCCTGTCCGGCTGCGCCATCGCCGCGATCGTGGCGGTCGTGGTCGGTGTCATCGGCGTGTTCCTCATCGGCCTCCTCGCCGCCATCGCCCTGCCCGCCTACCAGGACTACACCCTGCGCGCCAAGGTCGCGATGGCGTATGCCTCGGTGACGCCGCTGCGGGCCAGCGTGGTCCAGTTCCATGCCAGCGAGGGCCGCTGCCCGGTCAATGGCGAAGGTGAGTTCGGCGCACCGGACAGCTATGCCCAGGACAACATCGGCAGCGTGCGCATCGGCCGTTTCGACAACGGCCATTGCGGCATCGAGGCAACGTTTGCCATTCCCGGCCAGGCCAAGCTCGACGGCAAGGCGCTGTGGCTGGACCTGGACCCGCAATCGGGCCAGTGGGATTGCAGCTCCGAGGTCGACGACCGCTACCTGCCCCAGGAATGCCGCGGCTGAGCCCGGTCTACAAGGATAGAGTGCAGACCATGACGCAGTGGTACTACGCCGACGCCGAGGGCGTGCGGCAGGGGCCGGTCGAGGCCGAGGCGCTGTTGGCGCAATACGCCGCCGGGGCCGTGCAACGGCAGACGCTGGTCTGGCGCGAAGGCCTGGCCGACTGGCAACCGCTGGCCAGCGTGGCCGGCGAGTTGGGGCTGGCAGACGCGGCATTGCCCGAAGTCGCCGCCCTCGGCATGGACCCAGCCGCCAGCCCACCGCCTGTGACCAGCCCCCACGTCCAGTACGCCGGCTTCTGGCGGCGCGCGGCCGCCAGCATCATCGACAGCTTCGCGATCGCCTTGCTGACCCTGCCCATCACCCTGCCGATCGCGATCGGGTTTGGCGCCGCCATGGCGCACGGCGATGACAGCGGTACCGCGGCAATGGGGCCGATCCTGCTGCAGGTCGTGCTGCAGCTCATCTCGATGCTGCTGACCGTGACCTACTTCAGTTGCTTCCACGCCTCGCGCCTGATGGCCACGCCCGGCAAGCTGGCGGTGGGCATCAAGGTGGTGCGCGCCGACGGCCAGCGCATGAGCTTCGGCCGCAGCCTGGGCCGCGCGTTCGCCTACTACCTGAGCGTGCTGACGCTTTATATAGGCTTCCTGGTCGCCGCCTTCACCCAGCGCAAGCAGGGCTTGCACGACCTGGTCTGCGACACCCTGGTAGTCGACCGCTGGGCCTTTACCGACAGCCCGCAGCGGCAGCAGGCCGGCCTGGATACGGTCACCATAGTCATCCTGGCCGTCTACGGCGGGCTGATGTTGTTGGCCCTGCTGGCATTGCTCGCCGTGGTGGCGGTGCTGGTCGCCAGCGGCGTGAACTGACCTTCCAGCCTTGACACGACCCTGCCTGCCGTGACTTCACTATGGCCGGCGCCCGGGGACCGTTCCCTGGGCGTCGCCGTCTGGGCGAGCGCTCCGCGCTTCCCTCCACCGGCCAATTAGGCCACCCTAGCCGCCCCCGGGCTCTCCGGCCCAAGATATCGCCCACATGCCCAAGCACCTGCTCATCGTCGAATCGCCGGCCAAGGCCAAGACGATCAACAAATACCTCGGCAAGGACTACACCGTCCTGGCCTCGTATGGGCATGTGCGCGATCTGGTCCCCAAGGAAGGCGCGGTCGACCCGGACAACGGGTTCGCGATGCGCTACGACCTGATCGAGAAGAACGAGAAGCACGTCGAGGCGATCGCCAAGGCGGCCAAGAGCGCCGACGACATCTTCCTGGCGACCGACCCGGACCGCGAGGGCGAGGCGATCAGCTGGCACATCGCCGAGATCCTGAAAGAGCGCGGGCTGCTCAAGGACAAGCCGATGCAGCGCGTGGTCTTCACCGAGATCACCCCGCGCGCGATCAAGGAAGCGATGCTGCAGCCGCGCGCCATTGCCTCGGACCTGGTCGATGCGCAGCAGGCGCGTCGCGCGCTGGACTACCTGGTCGGCTTCAACCTCTCGCCGGTGCTGTGGCGCAAGGTGCAGCGCGGGCTGTCGGCCGGCCGCGTGCAGTCGCCGGCGTTGCGCATGATCGTCGAGCGCGAAGAAGAGATCGAAGCCTTCATCGCGCGCGAGTACTGGAGCATCGAGGCCGAGTGCGCGCACCCGACCCAGCGTTTCAATGCCCGCCTGATCAAGCTGGACGGCGAGAAATTCGAGCAGTTCACCATTACCGATGGCGACAGCGCCGAGGCCGCGCGCGCGCGCATCCAGCGCGACGCCCAGGGCCGGCTGCACGTCACCGACGTCGTCAGCAAGGAACGCAAGCGCCGCCCGGCACCGCCGTTCACCACCTCCACATTGCAGCAGGAAGCCTCGCGCAAGCTCGGCTTCACCACGCGCAAGACCATGCAGGTGGCGCAGAAACTCTATGAAGGCGTGTCCATCGGCGATGAAGGCACGGTCGGCCTGATCAGCTACATGCGTACCGACTCGGTGAACCTGTCGCAGGACGCGCTGGCCGAGATTCGCGATGTGATCGCGCGCGACTTCGGCATCGCCTCGGTGCCGGACAAGCCGAACACCTACACCACCAAATCCAAGAACGCCCAGGAAGCGCACGAAGCCGTGCGCCCGACCTCGGCGTTGCGCACGCCGGCGCAGGTCTCGCGTTACCTGACCGACGACGAGCGCCGCCTGTACGAGCTGATCTGGAAGCGCGCGGTGGCCTGCCAGATGATCCCGGCCACGCTCAACACCGTCAGCGTGGACCTGAGCGCCGGCAACCAGCACGTGTTCCGCGCCAGCGGCACCACCGTGGTGGTGCCCGGCTTCCTGGCCGTGTACGAAGAAGGCAAGGACACCAAGAGCGCCGAAGACGACGACGAAGGCCGCAAGCTGCCGGCGATGAAGCCGGGCGACAGCCTGCCGCTGGAACGCGTGCTCACCGACCAGCACTTCACCCAGCCGCCGCCGCGCTTCACCGAAGCGGCGCTGGTCAAGGCACTGGAGGAATACGGCATCGGCCGGCCTTCGACCTACGCCTCGATCATCCAGACCCTGCTGTTCCGCAAGTACGTGGAGATGGAAGGCCGCAGCTTCCGCCCGACCGACGTCGGCCGCGCGGTCTCCAAGTTCCTCTCCGGCCACTTTGCCCGCTACGTGGACTACGACTTCACCGCCCGCCTCGAAGACGAGCTCGATGCGGTCTCGCGCGGCGAGGAAGAGTGGATCCCGTTGATGGAGAAGTTCTGGGGTCCGTTCAAGGAACTGGTCGAGGACAAGAAGGATTCGCTGGACAAGACCGACGCCGGCAGCGTGCGCGTGCTCGGCCCGGATCCGGTCAGCGGCAAGGAAGTGAGTGCACGCATCGGTCGCTTCGGCCCGATGGTGCAGATCGGCACGGTCGAGGACGAGGAAAAGCCCAAGTTCGCCTCGCTGCGCCCGGGCCAGAGCATCTACTCGATCTCGCTCGAGGACGCGCTGGACCTGTTCCAGATGCCGCGCACGCTCGGTGAAGACCAGGGCGAACCGGTCAGCGTCGGCATCGGCCGCTTTGGCCCGTTCGCGCGCCGCGGCAGCGTCTATGCCTCGCTGAAGAAGGAAGACGACCCGTACACGATCGACCTGGCACGCGCGGTGTTCCTGATCGAAGAGAAGGAAGAGACCGCGCGCAACCGCGTCATCAAGGAATTCGAAGGCAGCGACGTGCAGGTGCTCAACGGCCGCTTCGGCCCGTACCTGAGCGACGGCAAGCTCAACGGCAAGATCCCCAAGGACCGCGAGCCGGCGTCGCTGACGCTGGAAGAAGTCACCAAGCTCATGGAAGAGACCGGCAAGCCGGTGCGCAAGGGGTTTGGCGCCAAAAAAGCGGCGGTGAAGAAGAGCGCGGTAAAGAAGAGCGCCGAGCCGAAGCCGGCCAAGGCACCGGCGAAGAAGGCCGCGACCAAGAAGACCGCCGCCAAGAAGACCGCGACCAAGCAGGCTGCGAAGAAGGCGCCGGCCAAGAAAGCCGTGAAAAAGACGGTGGTCAAGAAGGCCGGTTGAACCGGGCGGCACGGCCGCCCTCCAAGCGGGGAGTGCGATGAAGGAACTTTCGCTGGCAAGCGCCGTGTCCACCCTGCAGCAAGGCGGCGTGATCGCCTACCCGACCGAAGCGGTCTGGGGCCTGGGCTGCGATCCGCGCCAACAGGGCGCGGTGATGCGCCTGCTCGAACTCAAGCGCCGCCCCGCCTCCAAGGGCGTGATCGTAGTGGCGGCCAGCCTGGAGCCGCTGCGGCCCTGGCTAGACCTGGCCGCCCTGCCCGCCGAGCGCCTGGCCGAAGTCCTCGCCACCTGGCCGGGACCACACACCTGGGTTCTGCCGGCCAGCCAGCACGCGCCGGCCTGGGTCACCGGAGACCACGACAGCCTGGCGGTACGCATCAGCGCGCATCCCCTGGTCGCGCGCTTGTGCCAGGCCTGGCAAGCGCCACTGGTCTCGACCAGCGCAAACCTCGCCGGCCAGCCACCGGCGCGCTCGCGCGAGGCACTGGACCCGGCGCTGCTGCAGGCCATCGATGGCGTGCTCGGCGGCGATACCGGTGGGCTCGCACAGCCGACCCCTATCCGGGTGGCGCTCACTGGCGACGTCTTGCGCGACTGAAGGCGCCGCTCGAATCTTGCAAGGCGTAGCATCCAACCGCCGGCACCCAGCCGGCAGCCAAGGAGCCTGCCATGAAGGTGCGATACGCCACATTCGCGGTCCTGTTGATTGCCTTGTCCCCAATTGCGTTCGTGCGCGCCGCCGAACCGCCCAAGCCCACCGCCGAACAGCAGGCGATGATGGAAGCTTGGGACAAGGCCGGCCGCGTCGGTCCCGAGCATGCCCGCCTCGCCAAACATCTGGTCGGCAACTGGACGACCAAGCAAAGCATGTGGATGGATGAGAAAAGCCCGCCACAGACTTCGACGGGCCGCGCCGTGCAGACCGCGATCCTCGGCGGCCGGCAGATCCGCATCGACTTCAAGGGCGACTTCGGCGGCGCGCCGTTCGAAGGCACCGGCCTGATGGGCTACGACAACGCCGCCAAGCGCTATGTCTCGACCTGGACCGACACCATGGTCACCGGCATTGTCGTCGGCCAGGGCCAGTACGACGAAGCCAGCAACAGCTACACCCTGCACAACCGCATGAGCGACCCGATGCATCCGGGCCAGGAAAGCAAGATGCGCGAAGTGCTGAAGGTCGTCGATGCCGACCATCTGGTGCAGGAGATGTTCGAGATGCACGGTGGCAAGGAAGTGCGCACACTGCGAATCGAGTTCACCCGGGAGCGCTGATGTTGCTGCGTCGCACGTTTGGTCTGGCACTGCTGTGGGGCGTGGCCGCGCTGGCGGGCGCGGTGACGCCGCCGCCGACGTCGAACGTGCGGGTGTATCGCTGTGTCGGCAGCAACGGCGCCGTCTCGCTGCAGGACGCACCGTGCGCACAAGGCCGCCAGCAGCAGGTGATCGACATGCAGCGGCCGCAAGACCCGCCGCCGCGCTCCGCGAGCACGCTGGCCGAACCGGCGCCGCCTGCGCCGGCGTCGCAGCTGGCACCGCGCGAGGTCCGCGTCATCGCCACGCCGGCGCCGCAACCGATGTACGAATGCATCACCGAAGAAGGCGAGCGCTATACCAGCGATACACCCGACGGTAATCCGCGCTGGGTGCCGACCTGGACCTATGCCTACGCCGGTGGCGGAAGCCCGCGACCGCCCGGGCCACGACCGCCCTCCGGCCCCCGTCCTCCTGGTTCGAGCCCGGGGCCCGGTCCCGGTCCCGGACCTGATCATGGCCCAGGTCATGGCCCGCGACCCGGCGGCACGGTGATCGTGCCCTACGGCAGCGTGCAGATCCGCGATGAGTGCCATGCCCTGCCGCAGCAGGAAGTGTGTGCGCGCCTGGCCGACCGCCGCTGGGAATTGATCCGCCGCTACAACAGCGCATTGCAGAGCGAACGCGAGCAGATGAGCCGCGAGCAGCGCGGCATCGACGCGCGCCTGGACCAGGATTGCGGCGGCACATGAGCTTGCGTGGACCGTGGCTGCTGTTGTGCTTGTTCGCCGCGCCCGCGGCAGCGCAGGACATCGCGATCTATCGCTGCACCGCCGCCGACGGTGCGCTCACCGTGCAGAACCAGCCTTGCCCCAAAGGCATGCGCCAGGAAAAGAAGATGATGCAGACGCCGCGCGCGCAGCCTTTACCGGCGGCGCTGGCG
>DATCVI010000208.1:0-27512 GCA_036566925.1 Stenotrophomonas sp. | reverse complement strand
CACCGATGCGCAGCATCGGGCGCGGTTGGCGTACGCGGCCTATGTTGGCTTCCTGCAGTTGTCGCTGCAATTGCAGCAGCCCAAGCCGGCACGGGAAGACTTCGAGGCTTATGTGGAGCATGTGATTCAGACGTTGATTCCTGGCTGAGGCCCCGTCGTCAGCGTTGATGCGAACGGCGCCGAAAGGCGCCGTTTGTTTTTTATCTTCGCCACAAAAAAAGACGGCCCCTTGCGGGGCCGTCCTCTCATCAAAGCAACGCGGGTTGCTTAGAAGCGCTGCTGGTACTTCATGTAGATGAAGCGACCGATGTCGTAGCCACCGTAGTAGGAGTAGCCCGAGTTCGGCTGGTTGTACGACGGTGCGGCCCAATGATCGAACACATTGTTGGCACCGACGGCGACCGTTGCATTCCACGGCAGGGTGTAAGCAACCTGCAGGTCGTGGAAGGTGTTGGAGCCGATCTCGTTGATCGGGAAGTTCTCGCCGTCGTATTCCGGAGCGGTGTAGTCCGGCTGCGTGCAGCGATCGTCGAAGAAGCAGGGCTCCTTCGAACCAGAGTAGTAACGCGCACTCCAGGTGACCGACCAGTCGTCCCACTGCCAGTTGACCGACAGGTTCGAGCGCAGACGGAAGTTGCCACCGAAGCCGTTCTGCTGGCTCGGCGGGTTGTCCGAGTTGTCCTGCTTGATCTCGTTCTTCGACACGTAGGTGTTCAACAGCGACGTGGTGAAGTTACCGAAGCCGGTTTCGAAGCGGTAGGTCAGGTCGAAGTCGAAGCCTTCGGTTTCCTGGTAACCAGCGTTGCGCAGGCCGAAGTTCAGCGAGGTCACGTTACCGGCGGCGTTACGCGTGAAGCCCACGCAGCGCGCTTCGATGCCACGCAGGTAGCAGTCGTTGAGCAGGTCGGTCGGGGTATCGGCAACGATGGTGTTGTCGATACGGATCGTCCACCAATCCAACGAAGCGTTCAGGCCGCTGACGAAGGTCGGGCTCCACACCAGACCCAGGGTCTTGGAGGTAGAGGTTTCCGGGGTCAGGGTCGGGGTCGAACCAGTGACGAACGGCACATTGGTCTGCTCACCCGGGCCCGGCGACACGTCGGTGCCCGAGGCGTTCAACTGGCGGAAGCCAGCCGGCACGTCAGCCAAGCAGCGCGCGTTGCCGGCGGCCGGACCGTAGACGGTGTCGCACGGGTCGGTGTAGTCCTCGAACGTCTGCGACAGGCCACCGTACAGATCGGCCACGGTCGGGGCGCGGAAGCCCTCGGCCCAGGTGCCGCGGACCAGCAGCTGGTCGATCGGCTTCCACTTGAAGCCGGCCTTGCTGTTGGTGGTGTTGCCGAAGGTGTCGTAATCCGAGTAGCGGCTCGCCAGGGTGACGCTCAACTCACGCGCGCCAGGCAGATCAGCCAGGATCGGGATCTGCACTTCCGCGTAGATTTCGTTGAGGTTGTAGCCACCCGCGGTCGGACCGGCAGCCAGGTCGGTGGAAATACCGGTCTGGGCCAGCGCGTCCGGCGAGAACGAACCCTTCTCTTCACGACGCTCAACGCCGAGAGCCACGCCCAGGTCACCGGCCGGCAAGGTCACGATCGTGCCGGAGATGTTGGCGAAGAAGTTTTGCGTGGTGGTCTTGGAGACTGCCTGGCCCGGCTGGTACAGGTAGGCCTGCACATTGGGGTCGGCCAGGCTGTTCGGGGCGTTGTAGCCGTACGGAATCAGCGGATTCCACGGGGTGCACGCGTTCGGGCCATAGCCCAGAGCGATCGGATCGTCAGCGGTACCGCACTGCGCGACGCCATCGGCGTTGATGAACGAAGCGCCGGTCGCCAGGCCCGCCGCGTAGGTGTTGAGGTTGCCGGTGCTGACCTGCACGCCCTTGTTCTGGTTGTACAGGTAGCCAGCTTCCCAGTCCCAGTACTTGTCGGCGAACGAGAACGAGCCGCTGAACGCGCCGGTGAAGCGGGTGGTGGTCAGGCTGTTACGTACTTCGCGCGGTACTTCCCAGCCACGACGCACGTACTGGAGGTCCTGTGCGGCAACGCCCGGAGGCAGAGTGCCGGCCAGCGCCTGCGCGGTGCCCAACGGGTTGAACACACTGTCGGCCGAAAGGCCGCCATCGCTCAACTCGAAGTTGGCGCTGTTGAACGGATAGCCGGCGTTCTGTGCGAACGACTCACGGTCGGTGTACAGCACGCTGGTGTCGAAGCCAACGTTGTCCGTGAAGTCGAAGTGGCCATTCAAGAAGGCCGACTTGCGCTTGATACCGCTGTACACGGTCGAAGCCCGGGCAGGATTCGAGGTGTCGGTGCCATTGAGCGGACGGTAGCTGGCGAAATCTGCCGGGTTCAGGCCGGGGACGTCGCGACGCAGCGTGCGGGTGGCGAAGATCGGGTCGCCGTCGGCATCCACTGCGCCAGTGTCATAGCTGAAACGACCCCACTGCGTGGTGCCCGACAAGCCACCCGGACGCGGATCGCTCTTCTCGCCGGTCGGGAAACGGTCGCGCGAGAACCAACGGTCCTTCGCCCACACCGGATCTTCGTTGGTGTACTCGACACCGGCGGTCAGCGAACCGCGCTCGCCCTTGAAGCCCATGGTGAAGTCGTAAACCTGACGCTGGCCATCGCCCTGGTCCCACTGGCCGATGTAGACGTTGGCTTCAGCGCCTTCGAAGTCCTTGCGGGTGATGATGTTGACCACGCCGGCGATCGCGTCCGAACCATAGATGGTCGACGCGCCGTCCTTCAGCACTTCGATGCGCTCGACCATCACGGCCGGGATCGAGGCAACGTCCTGCAGACCGTCGTTGGTGATGCCCAGGCGGCGGCCGTCGATCAGGATCAGGGTGCGGTTGGCACCGAGGTTGCGCAAGTCGATGTAGTAACCACCGACGGCTTCACCCGAGCTCAGCGGCGAGGTGCGGCTGATGGCGGGCGAACCGGCCGACGGGATGTTCTGCAGGATGTCGGCAACCGACTTGTAGCCCTGCTTCTCGATCTGGTCGCGGCTGATCAGCAGGACCGGCTGCGCAGTCTCGGTATCAACCTGGCGAATGCGCGAACCGGTGACTTCGATGCGATCAAGGTTGGTCGGGTTGCCCGTGTCCTGTGCGAAGGCTTCGGTGGCAGTGCCACCGGCGCCGACGACAAGCGCGAGCACAACTGCGTCACGCAGCGTGTTGGACTTGCAATTCATTAGCTCTCTCTCCGAATGAGATCTTGGTCTTGCCAAGGGTTTGGCCTGTGGAGGTTTCGAAGAAGCGAACCCAAAACCAACAGGCTTGGCCCGATGGTAGCCGCGTTCTGCGGAGAATTAAAGTACCGTTAACGCCAGGGGAGAAATACGTGAAAAGCGCTTGCACCCTGGCGTGACTTCTGCACCGTCGCGGTGCGGGCGCGCATACGAAAACGCCCGCGCAAGGCGGGCGTCTGTCGAGTGGAATGCTTGTTGAATCAGCGAGTTACAGATCCTGCTCGTACCTTACATACGGTACCGTGCCGTCGCCATTGCTCTCGTTGTTCGGGGCAAACGGATTCTTGCCACGTGTGACGATGTTCTCAGCACCGACCGTCAATTGGCCGCTCCACGGCGTGCGCCAGGTCAGTCCCAGTCCCAGGCCTTGCCACTTTTCCGGCTGGCCGGGCACATCGACGACGCGGCCGATGATGTTCGCGCTGAATGCGCCGTAGCCGCCGCCCACGCTCAGGGTCTTGCTGTCCCATTCGTCGGCCAGGCCCGGCGCAGCATCGGAAAGCGGCACCAGGCGGGCCTTTGCGAAAGTGCCGCCGATCGAGACGAAACCTTCGCGGCCAATGTTCTTCTGGCCGAATACGGTCAAATCGTTCTGTTCCACGCGGGCGGCCGGCGAACGCACGTTGCCGGTCAGCCAGGCGGGAAGATTGTCGCGGCCGGTGCCGGCGGTCAGGCCGAGGCGGGTGCCGCCGCGGTTGAAGCCAATCGTGCCCGAGGCATGGCGCGAACCGGTGTCGTCTTCGTCGTCACCCAGGGTGGCCAGCATGCAATGGCTGGCCAGCCCGCTGATGCTGGTGCCGCGGCTGCTATTGCAGAGCAGGCCGAGTGAGTCGCCAGAGGACAGGCCAAAGGCCGCGTCCAGCGAGTTACGGCCAAAATGCCAACGCGCGCCGGCCTTCTGCTCGCCGGTAGGCTCAAGGTACAGCAGGGCTTCGACCTTGCCGCTGCCCTGGTTCCAGACCGGGATCACCGTACCGTTGTCCTTGTCCGGCAAGGCCTGCGCATGCGCACCCGTCGCTGCGGCTAGCGCAGTCAGCAGGGCAAATGAGAGGCGGGCAAGGGTTCGCATGTCGACCGTCAGACCAAGAGGCAGGCGTCAAGTTCCCGGGGGACCGGGCGAACGATGCTAGGCGGTTTATGATTCTTTAACAAGTCTCCGTCCTCCCCAGAACGTAGCCCGTTTGTGACGGCGCTCACCGATAGCGAACGCCATCGACAAATCTCATTGCAGCCGTTCCGACGCGGGCGGACCGGCCGGCGTCTCCATGAACAATACGCCGAATTCGGTCAAAGGGAAGTGATATTCCCGGCCGCAAAACTCGCACCGGATCTCCACCACGCCGGTCGCCTCGGCGGCCGCCCGGGCTTCTTCCTCGCCCAGCGACTGCAGCATCGCCGCGACCCGCTCGCGCGAGCACGAGCAGCCAAAGGCAAGCGGCTTGGCGCCCAACAGCTGGGGCTGTTCCTCATGGAACAGGCGGTGCAGCAAGGTGTCCGCATCGACTTCCAGCAGTTCGGCGGTCGTCAGCGTGTCGAACAGGGCGTTGGTACGCTGCCAGCCGTCCTCGTCGCCGCCATCGCCGGGCAGCTTCTGCAGCAGCAGGCCGGCGGCGTGCTCATCGTCGGCAGCCAGTAGCAGCCGGGTCGGCAACTGCTCGGATTGGCGGAAGTAATCCTCGAAGGCCTCGTCCAAGGTGCCGGCGTTGAGTTCCACCAGGCTCTGGTAGCGCTGCGGTTCGCGCGGGTCCAGGCCGGGGTTCTCGATCGTGATGGCCAGCAGGGCGTTGCGGCCCAGGGTGCTGAGGTCGGTTGGGGCATCGCCGCCGTCATCCAGTTGCACGATGCCGCGCAGCGTGCCGGCGGCGGTGCACTCGGCGAACAGGGTGCGCAACGGGCTGTCGCCATCGCCGCGCAGTTGCACCGAGAGGCGGCCATCGACCTTGGTGTGGCCGGTGAACAGTGCCGCCGCCACGCAGCCTTCGCCGAGCAAGCGGCGGGCCGCGGGCGGGTACTCGGCCTGGCCGCGGATGTCCTGCCAGGCCGGGCCAAGGCGCACGTGCACGCCGCGCACGCCGGCAACGGGCAGGAGGAAGCGGGTCAACGGGTCTTGTATGTTCATCGGTACGCAGCGTAGGCGGTGCCTGTTGCCGGATAATGCAACAAGCGACCGGAGCGGGGGAATGCAGTGACGATGGGGGCGCCAGAGCATATTCACAAGCCACGGCCGCGCTGGCGGCGTTGGCGTAACTGGGTGTTGGGATTGCCGCTGCTGTTCGCGGCCGCCAGCGTGTTGCAGGTTCTCGCCTTGCGCTTCATCGACCCCCCGTTCACCACCACCATGGCGTTGCGCTATGCCGAGGCCTGGGGCGAGGGCGATTGGGGTTTCCGCCTGCATTACCAGTGGCGCGATCTCGACCAGATCGCGCCGAGCGTGCCGATTTCGCTGGTCGCCGCCGAAGACCAGCGCTTCCCGCTGCACCGCGGCTTCGACCTGCAGGCGATCGAGCGCGCCCGCGACCACAACGCGCGCGGCGGGCGCCTGCGCGGCGCCAGCACGATCAGCCAGCAGGTCTCCAAGAACCTGTTCCTGTGGCAGGGCCGCAGCTATCTGCGCAAAGGACTGGAGGCTTGGTACACGGTCTTGATCGAGCTGTTGTGGCCGAAGTCCCGGATCGTTGAGGTGTACGCAAACATCGCCGAGTTCGGCGACGGTGTGTATGGCGTGCAGGCGGCCGCGCAGCGCTTCTGGGGCACGGACGCTGCACGGCTCTCGCCGGCGCAGGCTGCACGGTTGGCCGCGGTCTTGCCGGCGCCGCGCCGCTACGACGCCCGCAGCCCCGGCCCCTACGTGCAGCGGCGCGCGGCGTGGATCCAGCGCCAGGCACGCCAGTTGGGCGGCCCGGCCTATCTGGCACCGTGATGCGGCGCGGCTGGCCGTGCCGGCGCGGCCTCCGTACCATCGCCGCATGTCATCCGACCTGCTGACCGTCGTCATCGCTGCCTGCAACGAGGCCGAAAGCCTGCCGCGCCTGCATCCGCGCATCCTCGCCGCGCTTGAGCAGGTTCCCGGCCTGCAGGGTCGCTTGCTCTATGTGGATGACGGCAGCAGCGACGGCACCTGGGCGGTCCTGCAGGGGCTGGTCGCCGCCGATGCACGCGTCGGTGCGATCCGCCTGTCGCGCAACTTCGGCAAGGAACTGGCGCTGACGGCCGGCCTGGACCAGGTCGAGGCGGGCGCGGTGCTGCTGCTCGATGCCGATGGCCAGGATCCGCCGGAACTGATTCCTGCGTTCGTCGCGCTGTGGCGCGAGGGCTACGACAACGTCTTTGGCACCCGCCGCATCCGCGCCGGTGAAGGTTGGGCCAAGCGCACCGCGGCGGCCGCGTTCTACCGGGTGATCGGGCGCTTGTCGCGCACGCCGATCCCGGCCGACACCGGCGATTTCCGCCTGCTCTCACCGCGCGCGCGTGCGGCTCTGCAGCAGCTGCGCGAGCGCCATCGCTTCATGAAGGGGTTGTTCGGTTGGGTCGGCTTTCGCCAGGTCGCCTTGCCCTACGACCGCGAGCCGCGCCTGGCCGGGCGCAGCAAGTTCACGCTGTGGAAGTTGTGGAATTTTGCGCTGGAGGGCATCACCAGCTTTTCCAGCGCGCCATTGCGGGTGGCCACCTACCTGGGCCTGTTCACGGCGTTGTTCGCCTTTGCCTTCGCCGTGTGGGTGATCCTCAAGGCGGCGCTGTGGGGCGACCCGGTGGCCGGCTGGCCGACCATGATGGCGGTCATCCTGTTCCTCGGCGGCATCCAGCTGATCGCCCTGGGCATGATCGGCGAATACCTGGGCCGGCTCTACGACGAGGCCAAGCAGCGGCCGTTGTACCTTGTCGACACCCGCATCGGCGGCGGTGGCGTATCCTCCGCCCACTCGTCCAAGCAGGGAGCAGGCCATGCTTACGGTGCGGCAACTGTTGGAGATGAAGAAGCCTGAGATCTTCGCCGTCGGCGCGGATGCGGCGGTGATCGATGCGGTGCGTCTGATGGCGGAGAAGAGCATCGGCGCGGTATTGGTGATGCAGGGCCAGCGCCTGGTCGGCATCCTTTCCGAACGCGACTACGCCCGCAAGGTGGTGCTCAAGGACCGCGCGTCATCGAGTACGCGGGTCGCGGAGATCATGACCGCCGAGGTGGTCACCGCGCAGCTCGGCGACAGTGTCGAGGACTGCATGCAGGTCATGACCGAAGGCCGTTTCCGGCATTTGCCGGTGGTCGAGGGCGAAGCGGTGAAAGGCGTGATCTCGATCGGCGACCTGGTCAAGGCGGTGATCGAGGCGCAGCGCCGCGATATCGACCAACTGCAGCGCTACATCGCTGGCTGACGCGGCGGCCGGCGCGCTCAGCGCGCGTACTTGCCGCCGCAGTCGATGTCCTTGCCGGGGCCCAGCTCCACCGTCGCCAGCAAGGCGGCGGGCGGGGCGATGGTCGACAGCGCCACCGCGATGGCGCCGCGCACGCCCAATGCCTTCAGGTCGGGGAAGAAGGAAGGGTCGGCAAAGGTGCCGCCGATGCGCAGCGGCGAGCGGAAGGTCAGGATGCTGCGGTCCTTCGGTCGCGGCTTGAGCAGCAGGTCGAGCTTCTCGTCCTTGAGGTTGACCGTGCCTTCGCCGATCACCAGGGTGTCGGTGGTGTCCAGCGCCAGGCTGCGGCTGGTCATCAGCCCGTCGCGCACGCCGAAATCGGCGAAGGCGCAGCGCAGCGGGATCTGTTTGTCCTTGGTGATCAGGAATTTCAGCGATTCGGCGATGTCCAGGCCGGCCAGTTCCATGATCAGGTTGCCGACATGGCCCGGTCCCATCGCCACGCCGATATCGCCATCGCTGCTGCCGAGCATCGCTGCGATCGAGTTGCCGTCGCCGGCCAGCGCTACGTCGCCGCCAATGGCGCCTTCGGCTTGCTGCGCGAGCTTGGCGTCAGGGAACAGCTTGCCCAGGTGTACGCCGCGAATCTGTGCCTTGAGGCGGGTGGAGATCTGCGGCTTGCGCGCATCCATGCGGATGTTGGAGCGGATGTCGCCACCGGCCACGCCGAAGTTCAATGGGTGCAGTTCGAGCAACCCATCGCGCAGGCTCAGGGTGGCATCCATGTCGTCGAGCGGTAGCGAGGGGGCGTTGATGCGGCGGGCGACCCAATGCACCTCGGCGTCCATCGCGCGCAGCTTGGACAGGTCGTAGGGCTTGCTCGGCAACACGCGGCCGCTGGCCCTGACCTTGGCCGCTTCGGCCTTCTGCTCGGCGTTGGCGGTCTCGCCGGCATCGGTCTTCGGCGGGGCGCCAACGAAGCCTGCCAGGTCGTCGAAGTCGAGCCGCTGCGACACCAGCTTGGCCCGCAGGAACGGACGTTCCGGCGCGGTATCGACCTCGACATCGCCGGCCAGGTCGCTATCGCCGGCGCGGCCCTTGAAATCGAGGTAGCGCCAGACATCGTTCTCGCGCTGCAGGCGGCCATCGAGCTGGTACGGCGGGGTCGAGGGAATCGCCAGGCCGAGCAGCGGATACAGGTCGGCCATGTCGCGGCCGGACAGCGCCATCTGCAGGTCGAACAGGCGGAACTGGAACGGGTTGGTCAGCGTGCCGCGGAGGTGCGCGCGGGTCGCCCCGGCGCTACCGCGCAAATCGATGCGGAAGGGATGCTCGGTCTGGCTCAGTTCCAACGGCGAGGCGGTACTGCCGCGCAAGGTGAAGGGGTTGCCGCGCCAACGGCCCTTGCCGGCGATGGCGATCGGTGCCGCGGTGTCGCGGCCCTGCACGGGCAGGCTGTTCACGCTGACGTCGATGTCGGTCTTGCCGGCGGCGTCGACGAACTTCAACTTGCCATCGTTGACCCGCAACCTTCCCAACGTGGGCAGGCTACCGCCGCCGTCCTGGGTATCGAACACCCAATTGCCCGGATGCTGCTTGTCCCCGGCTTCCAGCAATAGATCGGGCTTGTCCAGGCGG
This sequence comes from Stenotrophomonas sp., assembly GCA_036566925.1. Lineage (GTDB taxonomy): Bacteria > Pseudomonadota > Gammaproteobacteria > Xanthomonadales > Xanthomonadaceae > Stenotrophomonas_A. Next base: position 18,269 of record DATCVI010000208.1, on the reverse strand, counting down.
ATCTCGGGGATGCGCACGCGGCCCGCCAGCAGTGGCCAGAAGCGCACGTCGATCTCGGCGCGCTCGATGCTCGCCATCCGCGCTTGTTTCGACCACTTGGCATTGGCCAGGGTGATGTCGTCGCCGCGGATCGTGGTGATACGTCCAAGGTCGACATCGAGGTGGCCGAGGTGGAACTCGCGCCCTGTGCGCGCCTGTACCGTGCGTTCGACCGGGCCGCGGAACCAGTTCCAGTCCCAAAGCACGACCAGGATGACGATCAGCGCGGCCACCACGCCCAGAATGATCAGCCAGCGACGACGGCGTGGCGTCAGCGGGCGGCGGGGTGCGGGCGCGGCGGAACGGGGTGCGGACACATCATTCATGCGTCCATGGTTCGCACCGGCGTGTGCATGCGGTGCGAACGTGGCTTGAAGAGCGCGTCAGAGGACCTGCGCAGTCACCGCGACGAAGTGGCAAACGCTGCCGGCCAGCACAAACAGATGCCAGATGGCATGGAAATAGCGCACCGAGTCGCGCTGGTAGAACCAGGTGCCCAGGGTATAGAAGAGGCCGCCGGCCAGCAGCCAGCCCAGGCTGAAGGTGTCGATCGAGCTCAGCAGCGGCTTGATCGCCACCACGACCGCCCAGCCCATCCCGAGATAGATAAAGGTGGACAGCAGCCGGAAACGGCCGGTGAAGAACAGTTTGAACACCACGCCGGCCGCCGCCAACGTCCAGATCGCGGTGAACAGGCCCCAGCCCCACGGGCCGCGCAGGCCGATCAGGGTGAACGGGGTGTAAGTCCCGGCGATCAGCAGGTAGATCGCGCAGTGATCGAAGATCTGCAGGCGCGCTTTTGCGCCGGGGTGCGGGATCGCGTGATACAGGGTCGAAGCCACGTACAACAACAGCAGCGTGACGCTGAAGACAATGGTGGTCGCGAGTTGCCAGACGTCGCCGTAAATGGCGGTCAGCGTGATCAGCACCGAGCCGCCGGCGAGGGCGGCGATCGCGCCGAGGCCGTGGGTCAGGGCACTGGCAAACTCGTCGCGCGAATCGGTGGAGGGCGATGCGTCGGCGGTATTCATGCCGTGCACGTTACCTCAGTTGCGAGAGATTCGCATTGCCGTGGCGTGCCGCGGCGGCGCGCGGCGATCAATCGATCGCCACGCTGTGGGCATGCTCGCGGGTGGCCGAGAAGCGCACGTCCGGCGCGCGTTCCTGCGCCAGCTGCAGGTTGACCCGGGTCGGCGCCAGGTAGACCAGTTGGCCGGCGCCATCCACGCCAAGATTGGGTGCGTTCTTCTCGCGAAACTCTTCCAGCTTCTTGGCGTTGTCGCAGTGGACCCAGCGCGCGGTGGTCACGGCCACCGGCTCGAAGATCGCATCGACGCCGTACTCGTCCTTGAGCCGGTAGGCCACCACGTCGAACTGCAGCACGCCGACCGCGCCCAGGATCAGGTCGTTGCTCATCAACGGCCGGAAGAACTGCGTGGCGCCTTCTTCGGAAAGCTGGGCCAGGCCCTTCTGCAGCTGCTTGAGCTTGAGCGGATCGCGCAGGCGAGCACGGCGGAACAGTTCCGGGGCGAAGTTGGGGATGCCGGTGAACGACAGCGACTCGCCCTCGGTAAAGGTATCGCCGATGGAAATGGTGCCGTGGTTGTGGATGCCGATCACATCGCCCGGCCAGGCTTCGGCGGCGATCTCGCGATCGGAAGCCATGAAGGTCAGCGCGTTGGCCAGCTTCAATTCCTTGCCGCTGCGCACGTGGAAGGCCTTCATGCCGGCACTGAAGCGGCCCGAACACACGCGCATGAACGCGACCCGGTCACGGTGCTGCGGGTCCATGTTGGCCTGGATCTTGAACACGAAGCCGGTCAGCTTGTTCTCGGTCGCCGCGACCGGCCGGCCGGTGGTGGCGCGCGGCTGCGGCGGCGGTGCGTGTTCGATGAAGAAATCCAGCAGCGGCTGCACGCCGAAATTGTTGACGCCCGAGCCGAAGAACACCGGCGTCTGCCTGCCGGCCAGGTACGCCTCGGCGTCGAACGGATGGCTCGCGCCTTGCACCAGTTCCAGCTCGTCGCGCACCTGCTGCAGCAGTTCGGCGCCGATGCGCTCGGCCACGCCAGGTGCGTCCAGCGAGGGGAAGATGGTCGAGTCCTGGCGGGTGAAGTTGCGGCCCGGTTCGTACAGGTGCACTTCGCCGGTGATCAGGTGGATCACGCCCTTCAGGCGCTGGCCCATGCCGATCGGCCAGGTCACCGGCGCGCACTGGATGCCGAGCACGGTCTCGACCTCGTCCAGCAGGTCGATCGGGTCCTTGCCCTCGCGGTCGAGCTTGTTGATGAAGGTCATGATCGGCGTATCGCGCAGGCGGCACACCTCCATCAGCTTGATCGTGCGCTCCTCCACGCCCTTGGCCACGTCGATCACCATCAGCGCCGAGTCCACCGCGGTGAGCACGCGGTAGGTGTCCTCGCCGAAGTCGGCGTGGCCGGGGGTGTCGAGCAGGTTGACGATCTTGCCCTCGTAGGGGAACTGCATCACCGAGGAGGTGACCGAGATGCCACGCTCCTTCTCCAGCGCCATCCAGTCGGAGGTCGCGTGGCGCGCAGCCTTGCGGCCCTTGACCGAGCCGGCCATCTGGATCGCGCCGCCGAACAGCAGCAGCTTTTCGGTCAGCGTGGTCTTGCCGGCGTCGGGGTGGGAAATGATGGCGAAGGTGCGGCGGCGCGCGGCTTCTTGGGCTACATCGGACATGAGCGAGCGCGCCGTAAGGCGCAGCGGAAGCGATCGGAGCCGCGCATTATAGCGGCCTCGGGGCGCGCGTCAGGGCGTGCCGGTGTAGGGGGACGCCGCGTTGTGCGGTAGCTGCATTTCGCCCAGTGGCCCGGCCATGCGGAACGGAATCGCCGCCAGCCGCAGCCCGGCATTGACCTGAACCGCGAAGTGCAGGTGCGGCGCGGTGCTCAGGCCGGTGTGCCCGGAGCGGCCGATCTGCTCGCCCGCCTTCACCCATTGCCCGGGGCTGACACTGATGCCCGCCGGCGCCAGGTGCGCATAGACCGCCATGCTGCCGTCACGGTGCAGGATCCGTACCTGGTTGGCGCCACCGGCCGCGCTTGCGCGATCCGGCCCGCCCTCGTGGAAGCCATCTTCGACCTGCAACACGATGCCCTCGCGCGCCGCCAGCACCGGCGTGCCTTCAGCCAGGGCGAAATCCAGCGCGTAGCGATTGGCGAGGTCCTGGTGGCTGAAGGCGCCCTCGAAACCCTGGTCGACCCGCACCGGCGCGCCGGCGAAGGGCAGACGGTAGACCTGGCCGTCGGGCAGGGCGCGCGGATCGCCGGGGACTGCCTGCACTTCCAGGCCAAGGGCGGCCGCATCGCCCTGCACCCGATAGAGACGCGCCACCACCCGGCGCTCACCGGCCGCCAGCACGGTAGTGGCCGGGAGGCTGGGGACTGCCTCGAACCCGCGGTTGTCACGCGCCACCAGCCGCACCTGCGCCGGGCCCGGCCACGGGTTTTGCACCCAGGCCAGGAAGCCGCCGCTGGCCGGTTCCAGCCGCAGCCACGGGAGATCGGCCGCTTCGCGGTCCGGGGCAGTCGCCAGCGACGGCGCGGCATTCCAGTGCAACAGGCGCTGCGCCGGCCCGGCCAGCGGCAGGCCCAGGAGCACGGCACCCACGGTCAATAAGAGAGAACGACGCATCGGCGAATTATGCGGCGCGTCGAGTGGCCGACGGTTGCAGTTGCATCTATCTCTCCATCCGCATAAAGCGATTGACAACCCCGGGCAGCCCTGGCATCGTGCACGCACCATCGAGACCGGCGGAGGGACAGGCCCTTTGATGCCGGGGCAGCCAGCAGGCGCGCAAGCGTTCTGCGTAGGTGCCAAATCCTGCGGGGACCCACGCGTCCGCCGAAAGATGGTTCGATCAGTGCCTTCCGCACGTCGAACGCGAGCTCCGCGAAGCTCGATGGCCGTCTTCTCAAGAATTCCCTCGGGAATTCCTTACGGAAACCGCCATGAGTCTCGTCAACGCCGCTACCCGCTTCCTCCCCAGTGACACCGTCCTCCCGTTCGTGCCCGACCACGGTCGCCTCGCCGTGCGTGGCGAACGCGTCGTCACCTTGCAGATGCGCCACGCCGGCGCCCGCCAGGTGGCGTTGCGCTATGAGCTGGTCGGCGCGGCGAACGCGCCGGTGGTCCTGGTGGCCGGCGGCATTTCCGCGCACCGCCACCTCGCCGCCAACACCGATTTCCCCGAGAAGGGCTGGGCCGAGGGCCTGGTCGGCGCCGATCGCGCGCTGGACCCGGCGCAGCGGCGCCTGCTGGCGTTCGATTTCCTGGGCGCCGACGGCAAGCTCGACGCGCCCATCGATACCGCCGACCAGGCCGACGCGGTCGCGGCCCTGCTCGATGTCCTTGGCATCGAACGCCTGCATGGCTTCGTCGGCTATTCCTACGGTGCGCTGGTCGGGCTGCAGTTCGCCATCCGCCATGCCGCGCGCGTCGGCAAGCTGGTCGCGGTCAGCGGCGCGCATCGCGCCCATCCGTATGCCGCGGCCTGGCGCGCGCTGCAGCGCCGCGCGGTGGCCCTGGGCCAGTTGCAGTGCGCCGAAGACCACGGCCTGGCGCTGGCACGCCAGTTCGCCATGCTCAGCTACCGCACGCCGGAAGAATTCGGCGAGCGCTTCGATGCGCCGCCGGAAGTGGTCAACGGCCGCGTGCGCGTTGCCGCCGAGGATTATCTGGACGCCGCCGGCGCGCAGTACGTCTCGCGGACTCCGGTTGATGCCTACCTGCGCCTGTCCGAATCGATCGACCTGCACCGCATCGAGCCGGCCGCGGTGGCCGTGCCGACGGTGGTGGTCGCGGTAGAAGGCGATCGCCTGGTACCGCTGGCCGACCTGGTCGGCCTGGTCGAAGGCCTGGGCGAACGCGGCAGCCTGCGCGTGCTGCGCTCGCCCTACGGCCACGATGCCTTCCTCAAAGAAACCGATCGCATCGACGCGATCCTCGCTACCGCATTGCGCACCTCCGGAGAAACCGCATGAGCCACCATCATTCCGCCGACGTTCCCTGTAGTGCGGCGACCTCCGCAGTGCGTGCCGGCATCGACCGCGATACCGCCTATGGCGCAGTGACACCGCCGCTGGTGCTGTCGTCGAACTTCTCCTTCGACGGCTTCGGCAACAAGCGCCAGTACGACTACACCCGCAGTGGCAACCCCACCCGCGACCTGCTCGGCGAAGCGCTGGCGGAATTGGAGGGCGGCGCCGGCGGCGTCATCACCGCGACCGGCATGGGCGCCATCACCCTGGTGCTGCACGCCCTGCTGCAGCCGGGCGACAAGCTGGTGGTGCCGCACGACGCCTACGGCGGCAGCTGGCGCCTGTTCAACGCGCTGGCCAAGAAGGGCCACTTCGAGCTGATCACCGCCGATCTCACCGACCCGCGCTCGCTGGCCGAAGCGCTGGCGCAGTCGCCGCGCCTGGTACTGGTGGAGACGCCGTCCAACCCGTTGCTGCGCATCACCGACCTGCGCTTCGTCATCGAGGCTGCGCACAAGGTCGGCGCGCTTGCGGTGGTGGACAACACTTTCCTTTCGCCGGCGTTGCAGCGGCCGATCGAATTCGGTGCCGACGTGGTGGTCCATTCCACCACCAAGTACGTCAATGGCCACAGCGATGTGGTTGGTGGTGCGGTAATCGCGCGCGAGGCCGAAGTGCACCAACAGTTGGTGTGGTGGGCCAATGCGCTGGGCCTGACCGGCTCGCCGTTCGATGCCTTCCTCACCTTGCGCGGCTTGCGCACCCTGGACGCGCGCCTGCGCGTGCACCAGGAGAACGCACAGGCCATCGCCGCGCTGCTGCAGCGGCACGAAGCCGTTGCCCAGGTGTACTACCCTGGCCTGGCCTCGCACCCGGGCCATGCGGTGGCCGCACGCCAGCAGAAGGGCTTCGGCGCGATGATCAGCTTCGAGCTGGCCGGCGCCACCGCCGCGGCGCAAGAGGCCGCAGTCCGCGCGTTTGTCGATGGCCTGCGTTACTTCACCCTGGCCGAGTCGCTGGGCGGCGTCGAAAGCCTGGTCGCGCACCCGGCCTCGATGACGCATGCGGCGATGACTGCCGAGGCGCGCGCCAATGCCGGCATCAGCGATGGCTTGCTGCGGCTGTCGGTGGGCATCGAATCCACCGATGACCTGATTGCAGATCTCGCCGCCGGCCTTGAGCGTGCCGACCGCGCGCTGGCCGAGGCCGAACGCAAACAGGCCGACGCATGAATGCTGCCGTGTCCCTGGCCGCACGCCGCACGCCCGCTACGCGCACGCCGCGCCTGGCCCTGCTGGGTACCGGCGTGGTTGGCAGTGCCTTCGTGGCGCGCTACGAGTCGCTGCAGCAGCGCCAGTTGCGCTTGCCGCGCTTCGAATGGCTGGCCAATTCGCGCGTGGCGCGCGATTGCGGCGCCGGCATCGCCCAGGCGCTGGACGAGGCACGCCTGGCACCGCGCGACGAACGCGCCGCGCTGCAGCCGTGGGCCGAAACCAGCGCGCTGCGCAGCGGTGACGTGCTGGTCGATGCCACCGCCAGCGACGCGGTTGCCAGTTGGCATGCCGATTGGCTTGCTCGCGGCGTCCACGTGGTCACCGCCAACAAGCTCGGACAGGGCGCACATTGGGAGCGTGCCCAGGCAATCGGCGAAGCGCGTCATGCCGGCGAGGCGCAATACGGCGACAGCGCCACGGTCGGCGCCGGCCTGCCCCTGCTGAGCAGTGTGCGCGCGCTGGTGGCCGGCGGCGATCACATCCATGCCATCGAGGGCGTGCTGTCAGGGTCGCTGGCCTGGCTGTTCCACCGCTTCGATGGCCGCGCCCGCTTTTCCGAATGCGTGCGCGCCGCCGCCGCGGCGGGTTATACGGAGCCGGACCCGCGCATCGATCTCTCCGGCGAGGACGTGCGCCGCAAGTTGCTGATACTGGCGCGTTCGGCGGGGATTGCCTTGCGCGCCGAACAGGTGGTGGTCGACTCGCTGGTGCCGGAGACCCTGGCGCGGCTCGGCGAAGGAGAATTCGACGCGCGCCTGCCCGAACTCGACCAGGTGCTGGCCACGCGCTGGCAGCATGCCCATGACGCCGGCCGCGTGCTGCGCTTCGTCGGCCGCTTCGATGCGCATGGCGCCACGGTCGGACTGCGCGAGCTGCCGCTGAGCCATCCGCTCGCGGGCGGTGGTGGCACCGACAACCGCGTGGCGATCCATAGCGATCGCTATCGCGAGCAACCGTTGTTGATCCAGGGCCCGGGCGCGGGGGCAGAAGTCACCGCGGCGGCGCTGCTGGACGACGTGCTGCGGATCGCCGTGCACTGATCTGCACGGGGCCCATCGAGGCCCGGAAAACGCATGCAGTGCGGAGAGGACACTGCATGCGGGAAGAGGGCGGGCAAGCAGCCCGCCCTCAAACGCGGAGAGACCTACTTCAGTCCTTCGCCCATCGTGCGCAGCAATTCGCCCTGGTAGTCGCCACTGAACTCCCAGAAGAACGCGCCGCCCAATCCCTGGACTTTGACGTAGCTCATCTTCTCGGTCACCAGGGCCGGATTGTCGTAACTCCAGAACGTATTGCCGTCGTACTTCCAGTGCGCGCGCGCCTGGGCATCGACATAGCTGGTGCCGGCGCGGCCGCGCAGGACCTTGTAGTCCTCGTTGCCGGCCTCGTAGGTGCCCGGCGCCGCACTGCCACTCTGGTACAGGCCATTGTTGACGTTCGGCACGCCGGTCCAGCCGCGGCCGTAGAAGCCGATGCCGACGTTGAGCTTGGCGGCAGGCACGCCACGGTCCAGGAACGCCTGGATGGCGTCGTTGGTGTTGTAGAAGCGCTGGTCGCCAGTGGAAGGGTCGGCCGGAGAGCTGAACAACGCCGAGTGGTGGTTGGTCTTGGCGTCCCAGGTGCCGTGGAAGTCATAGGTCATGACATTGATGTAGTCCACCGAGCCGACGTACAGATTCGGATCGGTGACGCGCACCTTGTCGACCCCGGCGCCTACCGCCAGCGTGAGCAACAGGCCGGGCCGCACTGCATTGAGCTGGCGCCGGAACTCGGCCAGCAGGGCAGTGAAGTTCTGCCGTTCCTCGGCGGTGCCGCAGGTCAGCCCGCACGCAGCCGGGTATTCCCAGTCGATGTCGATGCCGTCGAACACGCCGGCGGCCGCGCCGGTGCCACCGGCACCATCGGTGACCGGCAGGTTGCCGCGGATATAGGCATCCACGCACGAGGCGACAAAGGCCTGGCGGTTCTCCGGGCGAGCGGCACTGGCAAAGCCGCGCGACCAGGTCCAGCCACCGAGCGAGATCAACACCTTCAGGCCGGGATGCTTGGCCTTGAGCTTCTTTAGCTGGTTCCAGTTGCCGCGCAGCGGCTGGTCCCAGGTGTCGCCGACGCCGTCAACGCTTTGCCCGGCGCCGAACGACTTGCTGTAGTCGGCGAATGCATCGCCGCCTTCGCCGGTCGCTTCGTTGGAGGGCTGGATCACGCCCACTTCGCAGCGGTTGTTGCGGACATTGCCGAAGGCGTAGTTGATGTGGGTGAGGTAGCCCGCCGAGCCGCTGGCTTCGATGTCCTTCACCTGGTAGTTGCGGCCGTAGATGCCCCACTGGGTGAAGTAGCCGATCACGCGCTTGTTGCCGCCACTGGGAGCGGTGCTGGTCCGCGCGCTGATCTGTGCGCTGGCCGCCGACGTGTTGCCGGCGTTGTCGCGCGCGCGCACGGTGTAGGTGTAGGCGGTATCAGCCTGCAGTGCGGTATCGGTGTAGGACGGAGTGGCTGGCGAACCCACCAGGTTGCCGTTGCGGTAGACGCTGTAGCCGGCCACGCCGCTGCCGCCGCTGTTGTCAGTCGAGGCGCTCCAGGCCAGGGTGATGCTGGCGCTGGTCTGCGCGGTGGCCGCCAGCGCAGTGGGTACACTAGGTGCGGTGGTGTCGGTGCTGGTGGCGTTGACGGTGATATTGACCGTCGACGAAGTCGTCGTTGCCCCAGCGTTGTCGGTGGCCTTCGCGCTCAGCGCATAGCTGCCGGCAGCCACGCCACTCCAGCTCACGCTGTAGGGCGCAGTGGTGTCGCTGCCGAGGGAGGTGGTGCCACGGAAGAACTCGACCTTGCTGACGCTGCCATCGCTGTCGCTGGCATTGGCGCTGAGGGTGACAGTGGCACCGGCATTGAAGGTGCTGCCGGCGGTCGGGGCGGTCAACGCAACTGTGGGCGGCTGGTTGCTGCCGGTGGTGCCGCAGGTGCCCAGTTCCTGGTACCAGCCGCAGCTGGTGCAGTAGGTGGGGGAGACGTTCCAGATCTGGGTGGTGGTCTGGTAGAGCTTGCCCTGGTAGGTGAGCTTGGCCCCGGCGGCATAGATCGTCGCCGGGTTCCATTCGGAAACGCCACTGCAGGAAACGGACTGTGCCTGGGCCTGGAAAGCCAGGACCAGGCTGGTGCAACCGCACAACAGCCAAGCTAAGGCGTGTTTCACGTTCACGGGTGATCTCCTTTCCGGTAGATGGATGTCCTCTCCCCGGCGTTGCGCCGGGCCTTTCCCCCTGTCGACAACGAATTGCGGTGATCGCGATGCAAGCCATGCGGCTGGCGCCGGCCGGACGACCATTGATCGGTGATGATAACGTTGTCAAGAACGTCCGACCGCTGGCGTCAAAACTGTGACGAAAAGCCGGTGACAACGTTTACAACGCGAGCCGCCTTGCTGCGCCGCCGCAAGGGCAGCCGGTTCTAGCGCAACAGGGGGTGCTTCAGCGGGCTAACGACTGCAGCAGCGCAGCGTTGAATCGCGCCGGATCCTGCACCTGCGGCGAATGCCCCAGGTCGGCGAACTCCACCAACTTCGCCCCGGGAATGGCTTGGGCGGCACGCCGGCCGAGGGTGGGGTAGTCGCCGATTCGCTGCCGCACTTCCGGCGGGGCCTGGTCGCGGCCGATCGCCGTGCGGTCCTTCAGGCCGATGAAAAGCGTGGTCGGTACCGCCAGCTTCGGCAATTCGTAGACCACCGGCTGGTTGAACACCATGTCGTAGGTCAGCGCCTGGTTCCACGCCACCGACGCCTTGCCGTCGCCCAGGTACATCCCCGCCTGCATGCGCGCCCAGCGTTCGTACTCGGGCTTCCATTGACCGCCGTAATAGATTTGTTGCTGGTACTGCTTGATGCTGTCGAAGGTGGTCTTCAGTTCGCCCGCGTACCAGGCATCGACACTGCGCCACGGCACGCCTTCGGCCTTCCAGTCTTCCAGGCCGATCGGATCGACCAACGCGAGCTGAGCGGTGTCCTGCGGGAACAACAGCGCATAGCGAATCGCCAGCATGCCGCCCATCGAATGGCCGACCACGGCGGCTTTGCTGATGCCGAGCGTGCGCAACAGCGCGTGGGTGTTGTCGGCCAGCTGCGCAAAGGAAAATTGATACGCCTGCGGCTTGCTCGACTTGCAGAAGCCGATCTGGTCCGGCGCGATCACGCGATAGCCGGCGGCGGCGAGCGCAACGATGGTGTCCTGCCAGGTGGCGGCGCAGAAATTCTTGCCATGCAGCAGCACGACGCTGCGACCGTTCGGCGTGCCGGTCGGGGCCACGTCGAGATAGGCCATTTCCAGGTCCTGGCCCTGTGAGCGGAAGCGGTGCAATTGCACCGGCCAGGGATAGTCGAAACCCTCCAGGCGCGGGCCGTAGGCCGGCTGCGCGGCGGCCGGGAGCGAAACGGCGCCCAGCGCCAGCAAAAGAACGACACGCGTGCCAAGCATGGGCGACCTCCGAGTGATGAATCGTAGTGCCGCCTGGCGGGCCGCCAGGCGAAGTACGGCAGGGCCGATTATTTCAGCACTCGATGACGTTCACCGCCAGCCCGCCGCGGCTGGTTTCCTTGTACTTATCCTGCATGTCGCGGCCGGTGTCGCGCATCGTCTTGATGACCTTGTCCAGCGAGACCTTGTGCTTGCCGTCGCCGCGCATCGCCATGCGCGAGGCGTTGATCGCCTTGACCGCGCCCATTGCGTTGCGCTCGATGCAGGGAATCTGCACCAGCCCGCCGATCGGGTCGCACGTCAGGCCGAGGTTGTGTTCCATGCCGATCTCGGCGGCGTTTTCGATCTGCCCCGGGTTGCCGCCCAGCGCCGCCACCAGCCCGCCGGCGGCCATCGAACAGGCCACGCCCACCTCGCCCTGGCAGCCGACTTCGGCGCCGGAGATCGATGCGTTTTCCTTGTAGAGGATGCCGATCGCCGCGGCGGTGAGCAGGAAGTCGAACACCCGCTGTTCGCTGGCGCCGGGGCAGAAGCGATCGAAATAGTGCAGCACCGCCGGAATGATCCCGGCCGCGCCGTTGGTCGGCGCGGTGACGACGCGGCCGCCAGCGGCGTTCTCTTCGTTCACTGCCAGCGCGTAGAGGTTGACCCAGTCCAGCGTGGTCAGCGGGTCGCGCATCGCGGCTTCCGGCTTGGACGACAGCTCGCGATACAGCGTCGGCGCGCGCCGCGAGACGTGCAAGCCGCCCGGCAGCGTGCCTTCCTGGCGGATGCCGCGTTCGACGCAGCGCTGCATGGCTGCCCAGATCTCGCGCAGCTCATGGCGGATCTGCTCCTCGCTGCGCCAGCACTTCTCGTTTTCGAACATCAACTCAGCGATGCTCAAGCCACTGCGCGCGCACTGCGCCAGCAGCTCATCGCCACTGTTGAACGGGTAGGGCAGCGGGGTCTCGTCGGCGACGATGCGGTCATCGGCGGCATCGTCCTGGTTGACCACGAAACCGCCGCCCACCGAGTAATAGTCGCGGGTGGCGATCACTTCGTCCTGGGCGTCGTAGGCGGTGAAACGCATGCCGTTGGTGTGGAACGGCAACTTCTGCCGCTTGTTCATCGGCAGGTCGCGCTTCTCGTCGAAAGCGATTTCGTGCTGGCCCATCAGGTTGATGCGCTTGGCGCTGCGGATGCGCTCCAGGGTGGCCGGGATGAGGTCGGGGTCGATCAGGTTCGGCCGGTGTCCTTCCAGCCCCAGCAGCACCGCCTTGTCGGTGCCGTGGCCGCGGCCGGTCAAGGCGAGCGAACCGAACACCTCGGCGCGGATACGCGCCACCTCCGGCAGCCGGCCGGTATCCAGCAGCCAGCGGTGCACGAAGCGTTCGGCCGCGCGCATCGGGCCCACCGTATGCGAGGAACTCGGGCCGATGCCGATCTTGAACAGGTCGAACGTGCTGACTGCCATGCGGAGGGGGAAACGGAAGAAAGGTCGAATATTCTAATCCCCGGGCCGCGCGCGGCCTGAACGCACTGCAGCATTGCGCCGGAGCACGCATGGCCCTGACCCTCTACCAACGTGACGATTGCCACCTTTGCGACCTCGCCATCGGCGTCCTGGCCGCCGCGCGCGCGGGCGATTTCGCCTCGGTGTTCATCGACGACGACGCCGAGTTGGAAGCGCGCTACGGCGCGCGGGTACCGGTGCTGCGCGATGCGCAGGGGCGCGAGCTGGATTGGCCGTTCGACGCCGGTCGCGTCGGCGCCTGGCTGGCCGGGGGTTAAGCCGGCCCCGCACCGCCCGGCGATCGCAGGCGGGGCGGGGCGTTCGCGATCACTTGGCCTTGAACACCACTTTGGTGCTGATCGCGGTTTCGTTCGGGATGGTCTTGGTATCGGCCCAGTCGCCGCCGCCGACGCCAAAGTCCAGGCGCTTGACCGTGGCCTTGCCGGCCAACACCGGCTGCGCGCCGGGGGTCCAGGTGAAGGTGAGGGTGACCGGCTTGCTCACCCCGCGCAGCTCCAGGGTGCCGTCCGCCGCGTACTGGTTGCCGCCGAGGGCACGGAATTTATTGGCGCGATAGTGCGCGGTGGCGAACTTGCCGACATTGAAGAAGTCCGCGCCCTGCAGGGTCGAGTCGCGGTCGGGATTGCCGCTCTTGGCGCCGGCCAGCGGGATGCTGACATCGAGCTTGGCGGTGGCCAGGTTGGCCGGGTCGAAGCTCAATTGGGTGTTGAAGCCGGGGAAGGTGCCGGTGAAGGTTTCGCCCTCGTACTTGCTGGCGAACACGAGCGTGGAGCCGGCGGCCTGCACATAGTCGGCGGCAAAGGCGGGCGCGCCGGCGAGCAGCGCCACCAGCGAGGCGGCCACGGCGGCCGGGGAAGCGAACTTGGAGGACATCGGGGGTTTTCCTCAGGTCTTGGGAGTGAGCCAGCCGCGCGGCAGCATGCGGGCCAGGGTGGCATCGCGTTGGAACAGATGGTGGTAGAAGGCAGCGCCAGCATGCGCCAGCACCACCGCGATCAAGAGCCAGAAGCCCCATTCGTGCAGGAAGTGGGCCACCGCGCGTACGCCTTCGTCCGGGGCGCTGAGCTTGGGCACTTCGAACTGGCCAAACCAGCGGAACGGGCGCAGGCCGCTGGCCGAGTCGTACAGCCAGCCCGATAGCGGCATCGCGAAGATCAGCACATACAACAGCCAGTGGGTGGCGCTGGCGATTCTTTCCTGCCAGTGCGGCGTGCCCGCCACCGGCTGCGGCGCGCCGGCATACGCGCGCCAGGCGAGCCGGGCGATGACCAGCGCCAGCACGCTCAGCCCCAGCGACTTGTGCGCGGTGTAGACCCAGAAGTACTTCGGCGTCTTCGGCAGCTCGCCCATCGTCAGGCCGACGATGCCCAGCGCCAGGATCAACAAGGCGATCAGCCAGTGCAGGGTCTGGCTGACGCCACCCCAGCGGTCGACGGGATTGCGCAGGCTCATGGGGTGTCTTCCTTGGCGGTGGGAGCGGGGGTGTCGGTGGCCGGCTCGACGCTGTCGTCGGCCTTGCCCTGGCGGAGGGCCTCCGCTTCGATGCGCAGCTCGACCGTATCGCCGATGACCGACTTCCACGCATCGATGCCAAACGCGGCGCGGCTCAACGTGCCGGTGGCGGAGAAGCCGGCGGTGCGATGGAACGGCGGCAGCGGGTGGCGCTTGAGCTGGTTGAGGGTCACCTCCAGGACGATCTCCTGGCTGGCGCCGTGCAAAGTCAGCGTGCCGAACACCCGTGCATGCTGGGCGTCCACCGGTTCGATCCGGGTCGAGACGAAATGCGCCTGCGGGTAGCGCTCGCCATCGAGCAGGTTGCGCGCCAGCACGGCCTGGTTCCATTTCGCATCGCCCAGGTCCAGCCGCGTCAGCGGCACGGTGACCTCCAGGCGTGCGCTCTGCCAATCGTCCGGATCGAAGCGCAGGCTGCCCTCGCTGCCAGAGACGGTGCCCAGGGCCTTGGAGAAGCCGGCGTGGTCGATGGCGAACAGCACCCGGGTGTGCACCGGATCGAGTGCGTACTGCGCCGGCGCTGCTTGCGCGGGATGCGCCAGCCAGCAGAGCGCCAGCGCGGCGAGCATCGGCAGGGGAAGGAAACGTGGCTTCATGGCGCCGATTCTAGGCACACAAAAGCTGTCCCGCTTGCAGTTGCGGCCGCAACGATCCGTTGCGAGCATGCGGCACGGACTGATGGCGACAAGGAAGACGACAGGAATGGCGGCATGAGGCTGCGGGCTTGGCGGGTAGGCTGGTTGTTGGTCGGGTTGTTGGGCGGGCTCACCATGGCACAGGCGGCGGTGCCCGAACAGGCACGCTTCGGCATCGTTGACGGCGACGACGGCCTGCCCTCGACCGAGATTTCGGGCATTGCCCAGGATCGCGAGGGCTATCTATGGCTGGCCACCGGCGATGGCCTGGCGCGCTATGACGGCGCCGATTTCAAAGTCTGGCGATACGATCCGCGTGACCCGCACTCGCTGCCCGGCAACGCGGTGCAGGCCCTGTACATCGACAGCGAAGACCGCATCTGGATCTCGGCCGAGGGGCACGGCGTAAGCGTGCTCGATGGCGCCCGCCAGCAGTTCGCACACTACGCCGGCGCCAGCTACCCACAACTCCTGGACGAGGATGTCATCGTGATCACCGGGCGCGGGGACGAAGTCTGGTTCGGCACGCAGGCCGGGCAGGTGTACCGCGTGGCCGGCGAGTCCGGCCTCACCCGTCTGGAGACCTCAGGCCTGTTGCCTGCCGATGCCCACATCATGGCGATGACCAGCGCGCCAGACGGCACTTTGTGGATCGGCACCACTGCCGGCCTGCTGCGCCACGATGGCAGCCAACTGCAGCGTGAGCAGATGCCCGCGGAAGATGGCGTGTTCTCACTGGCGTGGATTGACGACCGCCTATGGGTGGCCGGCACCGAAGGCGTGATCCAGCGTGACCTGAGTGGTCAATGGCACCGGCCCGAGTGGTCGCGACAGTTCGGTACGCGCGCCGGCAATATCGTCTGGTCGATGGCCGCGGCCAGCGACGGTGAATACTGGTTGGGCAGCGAGCGTGGCCTGTGGCGCACGCGTCGTGGCGCCAAGGCAGTGCAGATGTTGGAGGGACAAGTGCCCTTGAGCGGTCGCCGCAACGTGATGGCATTGTGGCGCGCCAGCGACGGCGGCCTGTGGGTGCCGCTGCACGGCCGCGGCCTGGCCTATCTGCGCGCCGACTGGAAGCGAACGGCGGTGGTGTCGCTACCGATGGCGCTCAGCGATGGTGTTTATTGCCCGCTGGTGCAAGCACGCAACGGCGGATTGTGGGAAGTGGACGGCGCCGGCTGGCTGGCGCGGTTGGACACCGCCAGCGGCCGCAGCCAGCGCACTACGCCGCGCTACCGGACGCTGCACAGGATGCCAGTGACTGCGGGCGTGGAGGATCGACAGGGTCGACTATGGCTGGGCAATTACCTCAACGGCCTGGCGCGTATCGATCTGAAGCGCGGTGAGTACTGGACCTGGAAGCGCGCTGCCGACGCGCCGCCGCAGTACGGTGCGCCGGACACGATCATCGAGCAGGCCAATGGCGACATTTGGTTGAGAGTGCTCAATACCCTGCAGCGGCGCGATGGCGGCAGCGGGCAAGTACTGGATGTCTTTGTCCATGGGCGCGACCCGCAGCTTCCCGGCGAGCGTCCGGCCCAGCTCGGCAACGGGCCGGAGGGCCAGGTCTGGGTCGCCGGCAACCGCGGCCTGCGTGCCTGGGATCCGGCTCGGCGGCGCTTCGTCGCGGTGCCGGGCATCCCGCGCCAGCCGCTGGAAGCGTTCGTGCTGGCGGCCGACAGTGCGTTGTGGACCTATCACCTGGGCGTGCTCGAAGAATGGCGCCGCGCCGGCACGCAGTGGCGACCCGCGCGACGCTTGTCCAGTGCCGAAGGCGTGCCCGCGATCGAGGCGATGGATCTGCGTGCCGACATGCAGGGCCGGCTGTGGTTGGCTACCCGTCGCGGCTTGTGGCGGATCGACCCGGCTGCGCCTCCTGGCCTTCCGGCGGCGCGCGCGTTTGGCCCGCGCGATGGATTGAGCAGCGCTGAGTTCATCCGCGGCTGCCTGCGCATGGATCGAAGTGGTGTATTGGCCGGGGCCACGGTCGACGGCAACCTGTTGCTGGTGGACACGCTCATGCCGGACGCGCCGGCGGCGCCGCCCCCGCTGCGGGTCGAGGAAATCAGCGTGGTGCGCAACGGCCAGCGAATCGCATTGCCGATCGAGGGCACGATTGAATTGCGTAGTACCGACCAGCAATTGCGGGTATCGGCGCGGCTGCTGTCCTACGGCGATGCCCAGGGCATCGGCTATCGATGGCGCATGCTCGGGCTGGATGAAAGCTGGAGCGAGCGCGACGCGCTGGCGCAACGCGAATTCGCCGGCTTGCCGCCTGGTGAGTACCGCTTGCAGATACAAGGCGTGGACGCCCTGGGCAATCTCTCCAATATCCACCACCTGCATTTCATCATGCCGCCACCGTGGTGGCGCAGTGCACCGGGGCTGCTGTTCTTCGCCGTGCTCGCCACGCTGGTGGTATGGGCGGGCGCCGCGCTTTACCGGCAACGTTTGCGCGCGCGCCATGCATGGCAATTGGCGCAGCACAAGCGCGAGCTGGCCGAGCAGGCGTCGCGGGCCAAGAGCCATTTCCTGGCGACGTTGGGGCATGAGGTTCGCACGCCCATGACCGGCGTGCTCGGTATGACCGAGCTGCTGTTGCAGACGCCGCTGGACCCACGCCAGCACGGCTATGCCAGCGCCATCGATACCGCTGGGCGGCACTTGTTGCGGCTGGTCAACGATGCGCTCGACCTTGCACGCATCGAGGCCGGCAAGCTGGCGCTGGAAAGACATGACTTCTCCGTCGCCATGCTGGTGCACCAGGTGGTGGCGTTGGCGCGGCCGCTGGCTGAGCGCAAAGGTCTCACCTTTCACTGCGATGTCGATCCCGCCCTGCCGGTCGCGCTGCGCGGCGATGCCAGCCGCTTGCAGCAGATCCTCCTGAACTTGTTGAGCAATGCCATCAAGTTCACGGATCGAGGTGTGGTCAGCCTGCGCGTCGCCCCCGCTGAAATTGACGCCGGGGTGGTGTTCGTCGTCGCCGATTCCGGCCCTGGTCTCAGCGCCGAGCAGCAGGCACGCCTGTTCCGCCGTTTCGAACAGGGCGACGCAGTTCCCGGCCGCGCCCGACGCGGCGGCAGTGGCCTGGGCCTGGCGATCTGCCGCGAATTGGCCACGGCCATGGGCGGGCACATCAGCGTCGACAGCGCGCCGGGTTTGGGAGCGCAGTTTAGGCTCGAGCTGCCGCTGCCCTGGGCGAGCGCTGGCGAGCAGTCACCGCCCGCTTCGTCGGAGGCTGCGCGAGCGCTGCCTTGCCTGCGCGTGTTGCTGGTAGAAGACGACGATATGGTCGCGGAGGTTGTCGCCGGGCTGCTGGCCATGCGTGGCCACCAGGTGACGCGGGTCGCGCATGGTCTGGCGGCGTTGGCGGAATTGCAGGTGCAAAACTTCGACGTAGGCCTTTTCGACCTCGACCTGCCCGGGATCGACGGCCTCGCCCTGGTCCGGCAGTTGCGCGTGATGGACCATGCCCTGCCGGTGATCGCGTTGACCGCACGCTCGGACGCCGCCGCCGAACCCCAAGCGCGGTCGGCGGGCTGCGCCGGGTTCCTGCGCAAGCCGGCCACCGGCGATGCCCTGGCGCGCTCGCTCGCCGCGCTGCGATTGCCTGTCGGGACCGCGGCGCCGGCCTGATCGCCGGTCACCGACGAGGCCGCCGGCCAGCCACACTTGCCAGCCGCCGTTACCCCCAAGCACGATGCGGGCGGGGAAACGGGAGTGGCGATGATCGGTGCAGGGCGAAGCGGACGGGCGGGATCGCGTGGGCAGGTTCTGCGGCTATGCGCTGGCGTCCTGGCCGCCGCGTGGATGTGCGCGGCCGGGAT
>DATCVI010000207.1:0-7338 GCA_036566925.1 Stenotrophomonas sp. | reverse complement strand
ACCTCCAGCACCGGCGAACCCGCCGGCAAGCTGACCGCCAGCCCGCCGCCACTGATGTCGATCACCCGCAGGTGCAAAGGCTCGCGCGCCGGCTCGCCGTCCGGTTCCGGGTCGAAAGCGATGACGCAGGTCGGCGAGTCGGTGATCGGCGTTTCCAGCCGGTAATGCTCGCGCCGCTGCAGGTGGTAGATGCTGGCCGGTATCGGCGCGCGGAAAGCGACGTGGCCTTCGTGCTCGATGCGCTCCACTTGGTCCAGGCGGAAGCGGATCCGCACCTTCTCCAATTGCGCGAAACACAGCAGATGCGTGGCGACCGCCGCGGCACGGTTGGAGGCTTCGTTCGGGCTGCCGTCCAGCAGCAGCCAATCGTCGTCCTCGTCCACTTCCAGCACCGCGCTGGGGAAGGACTGGTCGCGCCCGCCGATGTGGGCACTCACCAGCGAGCGCTGGTCGATCAGCGCGCGCAGCAGGCCCCGCACCTGGCGGCGGTTGCGGACGAGATAACGGTCGTCCCCTTCCTCCGGCTCGGGATGCAGATGGTGTGCGTCGCGGATATCGCCTGGCAGCATGGAGCCCTTCGGTGGCAAGTGCATGATCGGTCGTCGCAAACGACCCGACATGGTCTCCATATCGGCCGTACGGGCCGGAATTGTAGGGTAAACAGCGCTTATTGCGTGATGCCGTTCGCGTTTTTCCGGGCACGCGCCGCGTGCCCGGGATCGCTCAGGCCGCTGCCAGCGGCTTGCCGCTCTCGCGCGCCAGGCGCCGCACCAGGCGGCTGGCGGACTTATCGGCATCGGCGTCGACAGCGGCACCGGCACCGGCCAGGCGGAACAACGACACCGCCTCGCGCAGCTCGCCAGCCTGTTCTTCCAAGGCACGCGCCGAGGCCGTGGCTTCCTCCACCAGTGCGGCGTTCTGCTGGGTGGTCTCGTCCATCTGGGTGACGGTCTGGTTGACCTGCTCGATGCCGGCGGACTGTTCCTGCGAAGCGGCCGAAATTTCACTCATGATGTCGGTCACGCGCTGGACCGAGGCGACGATCTCGCCCATGGTCGTCCCGGCCTGGTGCACCAGGACCGAGCCATCGGCGACGCGGCCGACCGACTCGTCGATCAAGCCCTTGATCTCTTTGGCCGCATTGGCCGAGCGCTGGGCCAGGCTACGCACCTCGCTGGCGACCACGGCGAAACCACGACCCTGCTCACCGGCACGCGCCGCTTCGACCGCGGCGTTGAGTGCCAGGATGTTGGTTTGGAAGGCGATGCCGTCGATGACCGAGATGATCTCGGCGATGCGCTTGGAGGAAGCCTCGATCTCGCTCATCGTGGTCACCACGCGGCTGACCACCTCGCCCCCTTGCGAGGCGACCGACGCCGCGCCGATCGCCAGCTGGTTCGCCTGGCGCGCGTGTTCAGCGTTCTGCTTGACGGTGGAGGTGAGCTCTTCCATCGAAGCGGCGGTCTCTTCCAGGTTGGCCGCTTGCTGCTCGGTGCGACGCGACAGGTCGCTGTTGCCGGCGGCGATTTCGCCTGCAGCGAGGTTGATGCTGGACGAGGCGCCCTGGATGCGACCGACGATATTGGTCAGCTGGGCAACGGTGGCGTTGGCATCGTCGCGCATGCGGGCAAATACGCCGTGGAATTGCCCGTCCATGCGCGCGGTCAGGTCGCCATCGGCGATGGCCCGCAGCAAGGCCGACAACTTGCCCAGGTTGCGGTCGCTCACTTCCATCATCGAATTGAGATCGCCGACCATGGTCGCGAAGTCGAAGCGGAACGCCGCCTGGTCGCCGCGTACCGAGAAATCGCCGGCGGCAGCGGCTTGCGCCAGTTGCTTGATCTCTTCATTGATGGCACGCAGGCTGTCGCGGACGCCGTTGATGGCCGCGGTGATCACCGCCTTCTCGCCCGGCAACGCTTCCATTTCCTGCGACAGGTCGCCGGCCGCATAGGCCTTGGCCAACTCGACCACGCGCAGCTTGACGTTGATGTGGTTGGCCACCAGGGTGTTGGTGCCCTCGACCATGGTGGCGAACTCGCCGGCAAAGCCCTCGGCAGGAATGCGATAGCTGATGGTGCCGGCTTCGTGCTGGCGCCCCATTTCATGCTGCGCTTCGATCACCTGCCGCAGCCGCGCCTGCATCTCGTCCATTGCCTGCAGCATCTGCCCGACCTCGTCGCGGCCGCGATGGCCGACATGCACGTGCAGGTCGCCATTGGACACGCCCTTGAGCACGGCCAGGGCGCGGCTCAGCGGCACCAGCACCGAGCTGCCGATCAGCCAGCCCAGGCCAAGGTTGATCAGCACCAGCACGCCGCCGGCGGCGGTCATGATGCCGGTGAACACCAGTGCCTGCGACTGCGTGTCGTCGAGATAGACGCCGGTGCCGATCACCCAGCCCCAGGGCTTGTACAAGGTGTTAAAGGATGTCTTGGTGACCGGCGCGTCCTGGCCCGGCTTGGCCCACTGGTACTGCAGGTAGCCGCCGCCGGCCTGCGCCACGCGCACGAACTCGGGGAAGATGCGCTGGCCATCCGGGCTCAGCACATCGTTCAGCGGCTTGCCGATCAGGTCGGGGCGGGTCGGATGCATCAGCATCGTCGGCGCCTGGTCGGTGACGTAGAAGTAGTCCACGCCCTTGTTGGCCCGCAAGGTCGCCAGGATCGCCAGCGCCTGGCGCTGCGCCTCGGCCAGCGGCAGCTCGCCCTTGCTGGCGCGCTCGGCGTAGGACTCGATCACCGCCACCGCCATCTGCGTCTGCGCCTTGATCGCCGTTTCGCGCGTATGCACCAGGTCCAGGTACTGCATGCGCGCCGACACCACCGCCAACGCGATGATGCCGATGGCGACCAGCAGCGTCTGGGTGAGGAATTTGCGCTTCAGCGGCATGTTCGCCATGGCCCGGGCGAAGGCAGTTTGCGGTTTCATCGGCTTGCTCCAGCTATCTATTTGCATACGGTCCAATGCAAATAGCGGCGCTTATCGCGGGGAATTGAGCCTGCCCGCGTCGCGTAGAGCTGAACCGGCAAGCCTTGGCTGCCTTCCCCGCGGCGCGGCAGGGGGCAGCCAAGGGCGGTGGGACGACTAGATTCGTTGCCGCCGCAGTCGCATCCGCGCGTCGAAACTGAGGCGGCCGGCGCCATGTGCCACCAACACCAGGAAACCGCCGGCGATGGCCAGGTTCTTGAAGAACATCACTTGTTGGGTCGGGTCGCCGAGTTCGTGGTGGAAGATCAGCGCGGCGACCAGGGTGAAGACCGCCATGACCAGGGCCACCGCGCGGGTCTTCCAGCCCACGGCAATGGCGAAGGCGCCCAGCAGTTCGAGGGCGATCACCAAAGGCAGTGCCAACGCCGGTACGCCCATCGATTGCATGTAAGCGGCGGTGGCCGCGTAGCCGGTGATCTTGCCCAGGCCCGACACCAGGTACAGCGTCGCCAGCAGAAGCCGGCCAAGCAGTTCCGCCAGGCTGCCGAACAAGCCGGCAGGGGCAGTGGAGACGATCATGCGCGACATGCGGCAATCCTCCGGTCAGGCCGGCGGGCTGCCGGCTGCGCCGAGCATAGGGCAAGTGCCGGGGTCGCGCCGACTACCGGGCCGGCATGCGCCCGTGCGACCTCAGCCGGCAACGGCGCGCAATGCGACCCTGGGTTTGTCCACCTGCGGCTTGCCGGTCTTGAACGTCGCCACCGCCTCGGCCAGGTCGCCGGCCTGTTCTTCCATCGCGCGCGCGGCGGCCGTCGCTTCCTCGACCAGCGCCGCGTTCTGCTGGGTCGCCTCGTCCATCTGCGTGATGGTCTGGTTGACCTGCTCGATGCCGGCCGACTGCTCCTGCGAGGCGGCGGTGATCTCGGCCATGATGTCGGTCACGCGCTGCACCGAGGCGACGATCTCGCCCATGGTCGCGCCGGCCTTGTGCACCAGCGCCGAACCGTCGCCGACCTTGCCGACCGAGTCGTCGATCAGGCCCTTGATCTCCTTGGCGGCATTGGCCGAGCGCTGTGCCAGCATGCGTACTTCCGAGGACACCACGGCAAAGCCGCGGCCCTGTTCGCCGGCACGCGCCGCTTCGACCGCGGCATTGAGCGCCAGGATGTTGGTCTGGAAGGCGATGCCATCGATGACCGAAATGATCTCGGCGATCTTCTTCGACGACTTCTGGATATCGTCCATGGTGGTCACGACCTGGCTGACCACCTCACCCCCCTGCGAGGCGACCGAAGCGGCGCCGATGGCCAGCTGGTTGGCTTGGCGCGCGTGCTCGGCGTTCTGCTTGACGGTGGAGGTCAGTTCCTCCATCGAAGCGGCGGTTTCTTCCAGGTTGGCGGCCTGTTGCTCGGTGCGGCGCGACAGGTCCTGGTTGCCGGCGGCGATTTCGCCGGCGGCAAGGTCGATGCTGGCGCTGGCGCCCTGGATGCGCGAGACGATCGCGGTCAGCTGCGCCACCGTGGCGTTGGCGTCGTCGCGCATCTGCGCGAACACGCCCTGGAAATCACCGTGCATGCGCACGCTGAGGTCGCCCTGCGCCAGCGCAGTGAGCACGCCGGAGATCTGCCGCAGGCTGCCATCGTTGGCATCGAGCAGGCCGTTGAGCTGGCGCGCCAGCAGCAAATAGAAGCCGCTGCGGCCTTCGGTCTGCACCCGCAGCGACAGGTCGCCCTCGACCGCGGCCTGGACCACGCGGGCGACCTCGGCCTCGACGCGCGCCTCGGTGGTACGGTCGCGCCACTCGCAGACGATGCCAAGCACAGTGCGTTGTTCGTCGCGTACGAGCGAAAGGTTCTGGTCGAAGCAGACCTCGCCGAAGTGAACCTGCCGGCGCAGCGTGCCTTCGTGGTGCAGCGGGGCCAGCCACGCCGGCGTCATCTCCCCGTCCTGTTCCAGTACCGACAGGTGCTGGCCCACCAGCGGCCGGCTGGCATCGATGCCGGGCAGGGCGCGGGTGATCTCGTCGGCATAGCCGTTGAGCATGGCGCGCAGCGCCGGGCTGGCATAGATCACGTTCAATTGCGGGTCGGTGATCAGGGTGCCGGTGGACGCGCTGTCCAGGGCGATGCGCACCCGCAGGTTCTCCGCGGCGATCCTGGCGTCGTGTTCGATGCGTTCGCGCAGGTCGCCCTGCATGCGATGCATTGAACTCATCAATGCGCCCACTTCATCCTGCGCGCCGACCTCGATGTGGCCATCGAGCTTGCCGCCGGCGATATCCTCGGCAATGCGCCCGGCACGTGCCAGCGGGCGGCTGACCATGCGCCGGGTGGCCACGAACACCAGCGCGGCGATCAGCACGATGGCCAGCGCCGAGAGCCCGGCCATCACCGTCATCATGCGATGCAGCGTGGCCGCCAGTGCGGTGCGCGGCTCGACCCCGACCAGGGTCCACTTCCATGGCGAGAAATACTCCACGCTCACCGTCGCCGGGATTGCTTCGGCATCGGCGCGCGGTGCCACCGCCAGCACGGCCACCTGGTTGTCGTCGCCGTGGCCGGCCAGCAGGCGCGCAAACGCCGGGCGGTCGGCTTCGGCGATCAGGCTGGCGGCATCGCTGCCTTCGCTGGCCGGATGCACCACCAGCTTGCCCTGCGCCGGGCCCTCGGCACCGTCGACCACGAAGAAGTAGCCGTCCGAGCCAATCTGCAATTGGCGCATGCGCTCCTTCAACGCGGCCAGGCCATCGCTGTAGTTGACGCCGACGAAGGCAATGGCGACCACGTTGCCGGCCGCGTCGCGCAGCGGCTGGTAGTGGGTCATGTAGTCACGGCCGAACAGCTTGGCGCGGCCGACATACGGCTTGCCGGCGAGCATCAGCGGGTAGGCCGGGTGCTTATGGTCGAGCGCGGTACCAATCACGCGCTCGCCCTTGTCGTTGGTGAGCGAGGTGGAAATACGCACGAAATCCTCGCCGCTGCGCGAGAACACCGTGGCTACCGCGCCGGTGCCGGCGCTGAAGCGGTCCACCAGGGTGTCGTCGGCCGGCAGGGTCTTAGGGCCGAAGGTCAGGTTCTGCACCTTGAAGTCGCCGCGCTGCAGCGGCTTGCCCTTGGCCTGGCCGACGTCGCCGGGCGGCAACAGGGCCACGAAGCTGCCGCTCAGGCGCTCGGTGTCCTCGGTGAGCGCACGGTCGTACAGGGCGATGGTGTCCTGCATCACGTGGGTGGCGGTAGCCAGGCCCTGGCGGCTCTTGGTCTCGTAGGCGCTGGCCGATTGCGTGTAGACGCGCCAGGTGAGCACCCCCAACACGACGGTCACCGCGAGGGTGACCAGGAGGGACAAGCGCAGGCCGATCGACAAGCGGGACAAGGATTTCATGGCGGTGAGGGTTCCGGCAGCTCAGGGCGCGATGGGCATCCGTGCTTCGCGGTGGGGTATTGGGGGCGGGTGCCGACGGAAGCCGGCACCCGTGCGGATCAGAACTCCTGCCAGTCCGCTTCGCTAGCCACGGCGGTAGCGACGGCCTGCTTGCGTGGCGGGGCCTGGCGTGCCGGCTTCGGCGCCGATGCCGGCTTGGCGGCACTGCGCATGGCCACCACGGAGCTTGCGACGGGTGCGGCAGCCTGGCGGATCTTGAAGATCGACACGGCCTCGGACAGATCGCCGGCCTGTTCTTCCATCGAGCGCGCGGCGGCGGTGGCTTCCTCCACCAGGGCGGCGTTCTGCTGCGTGGTCTCGTCCATCTGGGTGATGGTCTGGTTGACCTGCTCGATGCCGGCCGATTGTTCCTGCGAGGCGGCGGAGATCTCGCTCATGATGTCGGTCACGCGCTGGACCGAGGCAACGATCTCGCCCATGGTCGCGCCGGCCTTGTGCACCAGCGCCGAGCCGTCGGCGACGCGGCCGACCGAGTCGTCGATCAGGCCCTTGATCTCCTTGGCCGCGTTGGCCGAACGCTGGGCCAGGGTCCGCACTTCGCTGGCGACCACGGCGAAACCACGGCCCTGTTCACCCGCACGCGCTGCTTCGACCGCGGCGTTGAGCGCCAGGATGTTGGTCTGGAAGGCGATGCCGTCGATCACCGAAATGATCTCGGCGATCTTCTTCGACGAGGTCTCGATGTCGCCCATGGTGGTGACGACCTGGCTGACCACCTCGCCGCCCTGCGAGGCGACCGAAGCGGCACCGATCGCCAACTGGTTGGCCTGGCGCGCATGCTCGGCGTTCTGGCGCACGGTGGAAGTCAGTTCCTCCATCGAAGCCGCGGTCTCTTCCAGGTTGGCGGCCTGCTGCTCGGTGCGACGCGACAGGTCGCTGTTGCCCGAGGCAATTTCGCCGGCGGCCGAGTTGATCGCGATGGACGACTGCTTGATGCGGCCGACGATCTCGGTCAGCTGCTCGGCG
>DATCVI010000206.1:0-17147 GCA_036566925.1 Stenotrophomonas sp. | reverse complement strand
GTGTGCATGTGGCGTGAAGTGGGATCGGGTCCCCCGCCAGGCTCATGGTCTGCATGTGCACGCCGCCGCATCGGCCCGGGTGTAGGCTCTGCCAAAGCAGCCCGCCAACCTCATCGCTGGAGTGACCCCCATGACGTACTTCGGACCCGTACGCCCTGCCTTGGCCGCCACGCTGGTCGTACTGCTAGGAGCCTGTTCCGGCTCTCGCGCCCCAGAGCAGCAAGCCTCCGTCGCTCCTTCAAGCGGAACTGAAAAGCCGGCGAATGCAGAGACCTCCTCTGTCGGCGCGGTCCCGGATCTCGGCGCCGAGCAGTTCTGGAAGAAGAACGCCGATGGCAAGATCCTCGTCACGGCCGACAACTTCATCCGCGCCGAGTCGGACACATACATGGCAGCCCAGGCCAAGGATGGTGCGTTCGGCACGATCAAGCACCGGCGCGCACCGGCCCCCGTGGAGGAGCAGCTGGTCATCCGCCTCAATCGCGACACCATCTACTCGTCGGCGCTGTTTGACCTGGATGCCGGTCCGGTGACCCTGACCCTCCCTGAGAGTGGCAAGCGCTTCATGTCGGCTTTGGTGATCAACGAGGACCATTTGAATCCGGCCGTGTTTTACGGCGCGGGAAGCCATACATTGACCAGGGCGGATGTAGGCACCCGCTACGCGCTGGTGGGCATCCGGACGCTCGCTGACCCTAACGATCCAGCCGACCTGGAGGCCGCGCACAAGCTGCAGGATGCGATCAGCTTCAGCCAGCCCGGGGGGCCGGGCAAGTTCGAGGTGCCGGCATGGGATCCAGTGAGCCAGAAAAAGGTCCGCGATTCGCTGCTCGCACTGTCCGAAACTCTGCCAGACATGCGCTATGCCGCCGGCCCGGATAGGGCTGCGGTCGACCCGGTGCGTCGGCTCATTGCGGCCGCCTCAGCGTGGGGCCTGAACCCAGATAAAGACGCGATCTACCTCAACGTGTTTCCAGAGAAGAACGACGGAAAGACCCCATATCGACTCACGGTCGGCGACGTGCCGGTGGATGCGTTCTGGTCAATCACCGTCTACACGAAGGACGGCTACTTCCAGCCCAACAGCCTCAATGCGTATTCCATCAACAGCATAACTGGCAAGCGGGGAGACGACGGTAAGGTCACAATCCAGTTTGGCGATTGTGCTGCGTCGACGGTCAACTGCCTGCCGATTACCCCAGGTTGGAACTACATGGTTCGGCTGTATCGTCCGCAGCCGCAGATACTCAATGGCAGCTGGACTTTCCCCGAGGCGGTACCGGCAAGTTGAAGCGCGTGCTTAGCCAAGCCCGTCGCGCTGCCGAGGATCGGGCGGGACTAGTAGCGTCCAGTAGTGCCGCTTACGCGGCGCGAGCAGCAATCTGCGTCGCGATCCACTCGTCAACTTCCGATTCCACCCACGCGGAAAGCGTTCCCAGATGCACTGGCTTGGGGAATGCCCCGCATCGGACGCGGGCGTAAAGCGTCGACTTGGATAGCGCCACTCTGGCGAGCACTTCGGGGAGTCGCAGCAGGCGTTGCTGCGGCTTGTCGGTGGTCATGCGGCTTTCCTTTCTATGAGGCGCCGCCACCAGGGCTGGCGCAGTTGTTCAATCTCCGCGCGTAGGCGCGCGTTCTCTTCCGCGATCTCCGCCAGCGAGGCACGCAGGTAGTCCTTCGTCGGCTGGCGCATGCGCTTCGGCGGTTTGGAGAATAGCTGCGCCATCACCCGCGCGCCTCCTTCTGCGCCTTGTCGCGCTCGGCCTGCAGGGCGGGCAGCACGTTGAGGCGCACCAGGTCGTCGGTCTTCGCGGATTCTCGCGCGCGGGCCACGGCCCACTCCAGGGCCGCCAGAGCGTCGTTGGGGTGGACGGCTGTCATGGCAGAATACGCTACTGACCGAAGGGGATCGGGCTATGTGGAATTGGGTTCTCGGGGCCGCACTGGGCTTTTGTTCGAACGTGCTCACGCGAGCACCTTCTTGGCCGCCAGGGCCAGATGGGCTTTGACCTGGGCGACGACGCAGGCTGCACTGCCTTTGCCTTCCATGACGTCTTTGCGGGCTACGCGAGCAGTAGAGCCAGGTGCTCGGACTAACCCATACGGCGGGCGGCAATGTTCACCGCGGAGAACGCGCCGTCCGCCGTCACCGTCGAATAGGCGCTGCGTCTTTGCGGAAAGCTTGGCGCGGCGGAGCGTCATCGGTGAGCGGGGGCATCTGCATCGGGGTTGGGGCAGGTGCCCCAAAATATGCCCCCAACGTCTCGTGGATTGATACGTTCGCAGTCGCACTCCATCGCACATAAAAAAGGCCGGAAACCCTTCGAATCAAGGTGTTTCCGGCCTTTCTCGGACCTCATCGGTCCCTTCATTGGTGGAGGTGGGCGGAATCGAACCGCCGTCCGAAGGCACTCCATCCCCGGCACTACATGCTTAGCTCATCGTTGGATCTCACCCCGGGACAGCACGATGTGCGAAGCGCATCCCGGGGCCAGCCCGCTTTATTTAACCCATGGCTGACAGGCAGCCACCACAGGCGATTCCGTGATGATGACCCTACGTCGCGAGCACGGACACAAGCGATTTCGGGGCTAGGCCTTAAGCGGCCAGTGCGTAGTTGTCGTCGTTGGCAACTATGATTTTGCGGCTGGATTTACGAGGAAAGCTGCCCCCTCGGCATGCGCCAAGCGACTTCGCAACCCCCGTCGAAACCAGTGCACCCCCGGGGAAAGCATGAAACGCTGACGACCACAGTGTAGGGGCGGGGGAGGGGGTTCACAAGGGCGGCGTAGCCGCCGATCAGTGGGGCGTCATGCGCGCGGGAACCCGTCGCCACGGCCTGGCCGCATGCGCGCGATCACGCTACGAGCCACTTGCACGACGAGCAAACCGAGCGCGACAAGCAGCCCCAGGGCAATCAGCCCGCAAAAAAAGCCGAACTCCGGCGGCATTTCGCCAATGAGGTTGCCCAGGGCGTCGTAGTGGCGCGGCGGGAACACCAGCATCAGTGTGGCGCCGAGGGCGCCCAGGCAAATCAAGCCGCCGCCGGCCCAGGCCAAGCTGCGCTCGAGCCGGGACCGCGCGAACCTGGCCCGCCAGAGCAGGGCCACTGCCACGACTGCGGCTATACACAGCGCCACGCCGGCCCACAGGTCAGACCCGGGTACAACGGTGGCGGAAGCGAGGGTGGTTGATTGCAGGGGATTCATGACAAGGCTCTCTGAAGAAGGGAGGCCGGTGTCTGGCACAACGCCATCTCCGGTGCCCACAACTTGTCATGGCTCGGTGCGCCGCCCGGGAAGCAAGGGTGAAGCCGGCGAGGAGATTTGTGACGGCTTGTGCGCGCCTCAGGCGTTTTTGTTGTGCGCCCGCATGGCCCGTTGCTTGTCGCGCTGCCAGTCGCGGTCCTTGGCGGCATCGCGCTTGTCGTGTGCCTGCTTGCCCTTGGCCAGGGCGATTTCCAGCTTGACCTTGTTCTTGCTCCAGTACATCGCCGTCGGGATGAGCGTGTAGCCATCGCGCTCGACGCGGCCGATCAGCTTGTCGATCTCGTGCCGGTGCAGCAGCATCTTGCGGTCGCGCCGCTCCTCGGCCACCACATGGGTGGACGCCTGGATCAGCGGGGTGAACTGGGCGCCGTACAGGAAAAGCTCGCCGCCACGCACGAAGGCATAGGCATCGCCGATGTTCGCGCGCCCGGCGCGGATCGACTTGACCTCCCAGCCCTGCAGGGCCAGGCCGACCTCGAAACGATCTTCCAGGTGGTATTCGTGGCGCGCACGCTTGTTCAGGGCGATGGTCTTGTTGGCCGTCGCGCCGTTTGCTTTATCCTTGGCTGGTTTCTTGCTCATCATCCTATTGTCACCTATTCGGGTTCGCCCGGTCCGCCGGACGTTCCATACTCCCCACGCATGCCTACCATCCGCCGCAGCGCCCTGGTCGAACACAGCGCCTCGCGCATGTTCGACCTGGTCAACGATATCGCCGCCTATCCGCGGCGCTTTTCCTGGTGCAGCCAGGCCCAGGTGCTCGAACAGGGCGAGGATCGCCTGGTCGCGCGGCTGGACTTGGGCCTGGGCGGGTTCCGCACCTGGTTCACCACCGAAAACACCCTGCGGCGCCCCTGCCATATCGATATGCAGCTGCGCGATGGCCCATTCAAGCGCCTGCATGGCCGCTGGGAATTCCATGGCCTCGACGAGGACGCCTGCAAGGTCACCCTGACCCTGGAATTCGAACCCACTTCGCGCCTGCTCGGGCCGGCCCTGGCGCTGGGCTTCCAGGGCCTGGCCGACCGCATGGTCGACGATTTCGTCCGCGTGGCCGAGCGCGAAGCCGACTAACCATGCACGTGCAGGTGCTGCTGGCCTGGCCAGACCATTACGTGTCGAAGGACTTGGACCTGGCCGAAGGTGCCACCGTGGCCGAAGCCGTGGCCGCCGCCGCGCTGCCCGGTAGCGAGCAGGTCGACGCAATCGCCGTGCATGGCGTGATCGCCCGTCCGCAGCAGGTATTGCAGGAGGGCGACCGGGTGGAACTGCTCAGGCCATTGCTGGCCGATCCCAAGGAGGCCCGGCGGCGCCGGGCGCAGCCAGCGCGCGGCGGTTAGCGGCCGCGCTGGCCCTTCTTGTCCTTGGCCAGGTTGCGGCCGAACTGCTTCGGCGCGGCCTTGGCCAGGGCCTGGTCCTGATCGGCGAAGTAATCGCCTTCCCAGCGCACGACCTGGTCGTTCTCGAAGAACACGGTGAAGTTCTTCTTCTCGACGTTGGCCAGGCGGTCGACGCGCTGCGTCGAGGTGTAGTCCCAGCGCTCTGCGTGGAACGGGTCCGGAATCGAGGGCGTGCCCAGCAGGGCCTGTACGGCCTGCTTGCTCTGGCCGACCTGCAACTGATCGACGGCGCTCTTCTTGATCAGGTTGCCCTGATAGATAGGCTGCTTGTAGATGATGCCGCAGCCAGCGGTGGAAAGGGCGACAACGGCGGCCAGCAAGAGAGTGCGCATCGGTTACGGGAGGCGAGTGAAATCAGGCCGATGATACACTCCCGGCGGTCGCCGCGACCCACCTTTGAGGCAGCAGGCGCTAAATCGCCAATGAATGGAGACGGCCATGGAATCCCACGACCTGCGCAAAGTCGGGCTCAAAGTCACCCACCCGCGCATGCGCATCCTCGAGTTGCTGGAGCAGAAGGGCTCGCACCACCACCTCAGCGCCGAGGACATCTACCGCCAGCTGCTGGAACACGGCGACGAGATCGGCCTGGCCACGGTGTACCGCGTGCTCACCCAGTTCGAAGCGGCCGGCCTGGTGTTGAAGCACAACTTCGAAGGCGGCCAGGCGGTGTATGAGCTGGACCGCGGCGGCCACCACGACCATATGGTGGACATCGATACGGGCAAGATCATCGAGTTCGAGAGCGAGGAGATCGAGGCGCTGCAGCGCGAGATCGCCGCACGCCACGGCTACGAGCTGGAAGAACACTCGCTGGTGCTGTACGTGCGCAAGAAGCGCCCGCGCTGAGCCGCGGCAATTGCACAAAAAAAGGCGGCCATCGGCCGCCTTTTTTCATCCTGTAGGAGGGGCTTCAGCCCCGACCGGAAATCACATGGCCCGTAGCCTCACCCCGCCGCCTGCAGCAATTTCTTCGCCGCCGCACGCGCCTCCTTGCTCACTTCCACGCCGCCCAGCATGCGCGCCAGTTCTTCCTGGCGGGCGTTGGCGTCGAGCAGTTCCACCGCACTTTGGGTCATGCCTTCCACCGGCGCCTTGCTGACCCGGTAGTGGGCGTGGCCCTGGGCGGCGACCTGCGGCAGGTGGGTCACGCACAGCACCTGGCGTTGTTCGCCCAGGGCGCGCAGCTTCTGCCCGACGATGTCGGCCACGGCGCCGCCGATACCCGAATCGACCTCGTCGAACACCATCGTCGGGACCGCATCCAACCCCAACGCGGCCACCTCGATGGCCAGCGACACGCGCGAGAGTTCGCCACCGGAAGCGACCTTGCGCAGCGCCCGCGCCGGCTGCCCGGCGTTGGCGGCGACCAGGAACTCGACCCGCTCGGCGCCCTGCGGGTCCGGGCGTTCGCCCGGCTGCGGCTGCAGTTCGATCAGGAACTGCCCGCCGCCCATGCCGAGCTCGGCAATCAGGCCGCTGGTGGTACGCGACAGCTCCGCGGCGGCCTGGGCGCGGCTGGCGGTGAGCGCCGCGGCGGCCTCGCGCCATTGCCCGGCGGCCGCGGCGATCAGCCGGTCGATCTGCTGCAGGCGTTCGTCGGCACCGCGCAGGGTCTCGACCTCGGCCTGCAGGCGCTCGCGATGCTCGGCCAGGGTTTCCGGGGTGACCCGGTGCTTGCGCGCCAGATCGTGCAGGCGGCCCAGGCGGCGCTCCATCTCTTCGAACTGCTCCGGGTCGGCATCGAGGTCGTCGCGGATGCGGTCGAGCAGGGCCAGGGCTTCGTCGAGCTGGATCGCGGCGCTGTCGAGCAGGGTGTCGACTTCGCGCAGGCGCGGCTCGTGCTCGGCGACCCGCGCCAACTCATGCCGGCCGGACTGCAGCAGGCCCAGCACCGAGTGGCCGTCGTCGCCGTTGAGCTGCCCGGCGACGCGTTCGCAGGCGCCGATCAGGGCGGCGGCATGGGCTTGCCGGCGATGTGCCGTGCCCAGCGCAGCGATGGCCTCCGGGGCCAGGTCTTCGCGCTCCAGCTCGCCGAGCTGGTGGCCAAGGAAAGCGATGCGGTCGGACACATCGCCCTGGGCCGAAAGCGCGTCGCGTTCCTCGACCAGGGCCTGCCAGCCGGCGGCGGCTTCGCGCACGGCGCTGCGCTGGGCACTGTTGCGGGCGTAGGCATCCAGCAGGGCGAGCTGGCTGCCGCGCGAGAGCAGCGCCTGGTGCTCGTGCTGGCCGTGGATTTCGACCAGGAAGCCGGCCAGTTCGGCCAGCTGGGACAAGGTGACCGAGCGCCCGTTGATCCAGGCACGCGAGCCGCCGTCGGCGCGAATCACTCGGCGCAGCTGGCATTGGCCGTCGTCGTCCAGCGCCTGTTCCAGCAGCCACTCGCGCGCCGGGCTGGCATCGGCCAGGGCAAATTCCGCCGACAGCTCGGCACGCTCGGCACCGTGGCGGACCACGCCGCTATCGGCGCGCAGGCCGGAAAGGAAGCCCAGGGCGTCGACCATCAGCGACTTGCCGGCGCCGGTCTCGCCGGAAACCACGGTCATGCCCGGGCCGAACTCCAGTTCGGTGGCGCGTACGACGGCGAAATCCTTGATCGATAGATGGGTCAGCATGGTCGGGAAGTCCGTTAACCGTGGAAGCTTAGGCGCTGGCGGGCGCGGCGGGAATGGGGCGGCGCGCTTGCCAACGCGGTATTCAGTCATTATCTAATGCAGCGTCTCACCGGTTGATCCCATGCACTCGCCCGCCACTCCGACGCTCGATCCCCGCGCCCGGCACCTGCTGCGCACGCTGATATCGCACTACATCCGCGATGGCGAGCCCGTGGGCTCGCGCACGTTGGCCCAGCATGCCGGCCTGGACATCAGCGCGGCGACGATCCGCAACGTGCTCGCCGACCTGGAAGACCTGGGCCTGCTGGCATCGCCCCACACGTCGGCGGGGCGGATCCCCACCGCGCACGGTTACCGCGTATTCGTCGACAGCCTGGTGCAGATGCAGCCGCCGGCCGAGGACGAGGTGCGGCGGCTGCGCAGCGAGCTGGCCAGTGGCGCCGGCACCCAGTCGCTGCTGGGCAGTGCCTCGGAAATGCTCTCGGCGATGACCCATTTCGTCGGCGTGGTCAGCGCGCCGCGGCGCGAACAGATCGCCTTTCGCCATCTCGACTTCGTGCCGCTGGACGGGCGCCGGGTGCTGGCGATCCTGGTATTTGCCGACAACGAGGTCCAGAACCGGGTCATCGAGCCGCGCCGCGCCTACGAGCCGGCCGAGCTGGAGCGGGTGGCCAATTACCTCAACGCGCATTTCGCCGGGCGCGCGCTGGGCGACATCCGCGCCAGCCTGCTGCGCGAGCTGCGTTCGGCCAAGGACGCGATGGAACAGCTGCTGGCGCATAGCGTCGAGCTGGCCGGCGAGGTGCTGGTGCCGGCCGCGGCCGACGACATCGTGCTGGCCGGACAGACCCGCCTGATGGGCGTGCAGGACCTGTCCGACCTGGACCGCCTGCGCGAGCTGTTCGAGGCCTTCGCCAGCAAGCGCGAGATCCTGCAGCTGCTCGAACGCACGATCCAGGCGCCGGGGGTGCGGATCTTCATCGGCGAGGAGACCGGCGTGGTCTCGCTGGGCGATGTTTCGCTGGTCACCGCCCCGTATGCGGCCCGCGGCCGGGTGCTGGGGGTGTTGGGGGTGATCGGGCCCAAGCGCATGGCCTACGAGCGGGTGATCCCGCTGGTACAGACCGCCGCCCGGGAGCTGGGGGCGGCGATGGAGCCGCCCGGAAGCGACGACGGTCGATAGAAAGCGACGATTGTCCCGATCGGGCGCTTGAAACAATCCGGCGGCGCCCACATAGGGCTGGCAGGGGCGGGGTGTCGCCTGCCCATGGACGCGCTTATGAACCAAGACCACCCGGAATTCGACTCTGAAAATCCCCAGCAGGCCGCCGCGCCCGCCGACCCGCTCCAGGAGGAGCTGGAGTCGCTGCGCAGCGAGATCGCGCTGGTGAAGGCCGACGCCCTGCGCGAACGTGCCGACCTGGAGAACCAGCGCAAGCGCATCGCCCGCGATGTCGAACAGGCACGCAAATTCGCCAACGAGAAATTGCTCGGCGAGCTGCTGCCGGTGTTCGACAGCCTCGATGCCGGCCTGACCATGGCCGGTGCCGAAGCCAGCCCCCTGCGCGACGGCATGGAGCTGACTTACAAGCAGCTGCTGAAGATCGCCGCCGACAACGGACTGACCCTGGTCGACCCGATCGGCCAGCCGTTCAACCCCGACCAGCACCAGGCGATCAGCCAGATCGACGCCGCTGCGGTGCCGCCGGGCCACGTCGCCCAGGTGTTCCAGAAGGGTTACCTGCTCAACGAACGCCTGCTGCGTCCCGCCCTGGTGGTGGTGGCCAAGCACGAGTGAGGCGGGCGGCCACGGCTGAATGCCGCGGCCGCCGAACAGAACGCAGTTTCGCGGCGATGGCTTGAATGACCTCGGGCCATCCCCACATCCGATCCAGCCGCCGGCGCCCGCGCCGGCAGAACGACTAGAACAATTTCAGGAGCCATCCCACCATGGGCAAGATCATCGGTATCGACCTGGGCACCACCAATTCCTGCGTGGCGATCATGGACGGCGGCAAGGCCCGCGTCATCGAAAACTCCGAGGGCGACCGCACCACGCCTTCGATCGTCGCCTACACCAAGGACGGCGAAGTACTGGTCGGCGCCTCGGCCAAGCGCCAGGGCGTGACCAACCCGAAGAACACCTTCTACGCGGTGAAGCGCCTGATCGGCCGCAAGTTCACCGACGCCGAAGTGCAGAAGGACCTGGACCTGGTGCCGTACGGCATCGTCCAGCACGACAACGGCGACGCCTGGGTGGCGACCGCCGACGGCAAGAAGCTGGCGCCGCAGGAAATCTCCGCGCAGGTGCTGGAGAAGATGAAGAAGACCGCCGAGGCCTATCTGGGCGAGACCGTCACCGAGGCGGTCATCACCGTGCCGGCGTACTTCAACGACAGCCAGCGCCAGGCGACCAAGGACGCCGGCCGCATTGCCGGCCTGGACGTCAAGCGCATCATCAACGAGCCGACCGCAGCGGCCCTGGCCTATGGCCTGGACAAGGAAGGCGCCGATCGCAAGATCGCCGTGTACGACCTGGGCGGCGGCACCTTCGACGTGTCGATCATTGAAATCGCCTCGGTCGACGGCGAGAAGCAGTTCGAAGTGCTGGCCACCAACGGCGACACCTTCCTCGGCGGCGAAGACTTCGACAAGCGCGTCATCGACTACCTCGTCGAAGAGTTCCAGAAGGACCAGGGCATCGACCTGCGCAAGGATCCGCTGGCCCTGCAGCGCCTGAAGGATGCCGCCGAGCGCGCGAAGATCGAGCTGTCGTCCTCGCAGCAGACCGAAGTCAACCTGCCGTACGTCACCGCCGACGCCTCCGGTCCGAAGCACCTCAACATCAAGCTGACCCGGGCCAAGCTCGAAGCGCTGGTCGAAGACCTGATCCGCAAGTCGATCGAGCCGTGCCGCACCGCGCTCAACGACGCCGGCCTGCGCGCCAGCGACGTCAACGAGGTGATCCTGGTCGGCGGCCAGACCCGCATGCCGAAGGTGCAGCAGGCGGTGGCCGAGTTCTTCGGCAAGGAACCGCGCAAGGACGTCAACCCGGACGAGGCCGTGGCGCTGGGCGCTGCGATCCAGGGCGGCGTGCTGGCTGGCGACGTCAAGGACGTGCTGCTGCTGGACGTGACCCCGCTGTCGCTGGGCATCGAGACCATGGGCGGCGTGTTCACCAAGATCATCGAGAAGAACACCACCATCCCGACCAAGGCCTCGCAGGTGTTCTCCACCGCCGAGGACAACCAGTCGGCCGTGACCGTGCACGTGCTGCAGGGTGAGCGCGAACAGGCCCGCTTCAACAAGTCGCTGGCCAAGTTCGACCTCTCCGGCATCGAGCCGGCGCCGCGCGGCCTGCCGCAGGTGGAAGTGTCCTTCGACATCGACGCCAACGGCATCCTGCACGTGTCGGCCAAGGACAAGAAGACCAACAAGGAACAGAAGGTCGAAATCAAGGCCGGTTCGGGCCTGTCGGACGAAGAAATCCAGCGCATGGTCGCCGACGCCGAAGCCAACCGCGAAGAAGACAAGAAGTTCCACGAGCTGGTCACCGCGCGCAACCAGGCCGATGCCCTGATCCACGGCACCCGCAGTGCGATCACCGAGCACGGCAGCAAGGTCGGCGGCGATGTGATCGGCCGGGTCGAGTCGGCGCTGTCGGAGCTGGAAACGGCGATGAAGGGTGACGACAAGGGCCAGATCGAAGCCAAGACCAAGGCGCTGGAAGAGGCCGGGCAGTCGTTGTATGCCGCTGCCGCGGCAGCCGAGCAGGGCGGTGCCGCCGGCGCCGGTCCGGACGCTGGCGCGCAGGCCCGCGGCGGCGACGACGTGGTCGACGCCGAGTTCACCGAGGTCAAGGACGACAAGAAGTAAGTCGCCCTGCCGATAACCCGAAGGAGCGGTGCCCCGGCATCGCTCCTTCGCCTCGTCTGACCTTTCGTATTCCCGTGGCCGTCCTGCCGATGGCCGCCTCCACAGGTTCCCGCCGTCCTCCATGAGCAAGCGCGATTACTACGAAGTCCTGGGCGTCGCCCGTGGCGCCAGCGACGAAGAGCTGAAGAAGGCCTATCGCCGTTGCGCGATGAAGCACCACCCCGACCGCAACCCGGGTGACGCCGCGGCCGAAGCGGCGTTCAAGGAGTGCAAGGAGGCGTACGAGGTCCTGTCCGACGCCAACAAGCGGCGCGCCTACGACGCCCACGGGCATGCCGCCTTCGAGCACGGCATGGGCGGTGGCGGCGGTCCCGGCGGCCCGGACATGGGCGACATCTTCGGCGACATCTTCGGCAACATTTTCGGCGGTGGTGGTGGCGGGCGCCAGGCGCGTCGCGGCGCCGACATCGGCTATGTGATCGAGCTGGACCTGGAAGAAGCGGTCACCGGCATCGAACGCCGCATCGAAATCCCGACCCTGGTGGAGTGCGAGCCCTGCAACGGCAGCGGTTCGGAAGACGGCAAGGTCGAGATCTGCACCACCTGCGGTGGCCGTGGCCAGGTCCGCATCCAGCGGGGCATCTTCGCCATGCAGCAGAGCTGCCCGCACTGCGCCGGGCGCGGCTCGATCATCCAGAACCCCTGCCAGAGCTGCCACGGCGCCGGTCGCATCGAAGAGGAGAAGGTCCTCTCGGTGAAGATCCCGGCCGGCGTGGACAACGGCGACCGCATCCGCCTGGCCGGCGAAGGCGAAGCCGGTCCTGCCGGTACCCCGCCGGGCGACCTGTATGTGGAAGTGCGCGTGCGCGAGCACGACATCTTCCGCCGCGACGGCGACGACCTGCACTGCGAAGTGCCGATCCGCATCACCCAGGCCGCGCTCGGCGACAGCGTGCGCGTGGCCACCCTCGGCGGCGACGCGGAAATCCGCATCCCGGCCGAGACCCAGACCGGCAAGCTGTTCCGCCTGCGCGGCAAGGGCGTGCGCTCGGTACGCAGCCGCGGCCCGGGCGACCTCTACTGCCGCGTCGTGGTGGAAACCCCGGTCAACCTCACTGCCGAACAGCGCAAGTTGCTGGAGCAGTTCGAAGCGACGTTCTCGGGCGAGGAGGCGCGCAAGCATTCGCCGAAGTCGGCGACGTTTATCGATGGGGTAAAAGGTTTCTGGGACAGAATGACTTCGTAGTGCATGCCCGCATAGCGGGCTTGCACCCCCACGATTTTGCTTCGCAAAAGCGCGGGCCCCACTCATGCCTTGCCTATCCCCCGCGCCTTCGGCGCGCCCCCCCTTAACAGAAGG
Source organism: Stenotrophomonas sp. (assembly GCA_036566925.1). Taxonomy (GTDB): domain Bacteria; phylum Pseudomonadota; class Gammaproteobacteria; order Xanthomonadales; family Xanthomonadaceae; genus Stenotrophomonas_A. The sequence goes on along the minus strand of DATCVI010000206.1, from coordinate 4,627 downwards.
GGGGCTTTGCTCCAGACGTTGTTCGATAGCTGACAACGCGAGCCACGATCCGACTGAAGTGCCTGCGCGACCCGACAACTGTGCGGGAGTTGGAAAGGTTCGCGGGCTTTTCCCACAAAAGATCCAACAGAAATCATGCGGCCCGGACCCATCGCGCGGTCCTAGAATGGACGCATGAGCACACCCACAGACAGCCACCTCATCCACGGCCGCCGCCAGCGTCCCGACGGGCCCGTGCCGGTCGACGTCATCTCGGTGCAGTCGCAACTGGTCTACGGCCACGCCGGCAACAGCGCCGCGGTGCCGCCGCTGCGCGCGCTGGGCTTGCGCGTGGCCGAAGTCCCCACCACGCTGCTCAGCAACGCGCCGTTCTACAGCACGCTGCGTGGGCGCGTGCTGCCCGCCGATTGGCTGGCCGACCTGTTGCTCGGCGCCAGTGAGCGCGGCCTGGCCGCGCGTGCACGCATGCTGGTGTCCGGTTACTTCGGCAGCACCGCCAACGGTGAGGCGTTCGCCGACTGGCTCGAACGCGAGCAGCCTGGTGCATCGCAGATGCGCTATTGCCTGGACCCGGTCATCGGCGACACCCACACCGGCCCCTATGTCGAAGCCGGCCTGGAAAAAGTCTTTGCCGAACGCCTGCTGCCACGCGCCTGGCTGGTGACCCCGAACGCGTTCGAACTGGGCCGCCTCACCGGCCTGCCGAGCCTGGACCAGGAAGACGCGATCGCCGCCGCACGCACGCTGCTCGCGCGCGGTCCCGAATGGGTGCTGGCGCACAGCGTCGCCGGTGCCCCCGGTGAGCTGGTGACGCTGGCGGTTGGACGCGAGGCCACGTTCCGCTGGCGCACGCCGCACTTGCCGGTCGATGTGGCCGGTACCGGCGATGTGCTGATGGCCTTGCTGGTCGGCTTCCTGTTGCGCGATGAGCCCTTCGAGGTGGCGGTGAGTCGCGCGTTGGCCGGGGTGCACGCCGCCCTGGAAGCCACCCTGGCCGCCGGTTTCGAGGAGTTCGACGTGCTCGCCGCCGCACCGGCGGCGTTGTCGCCGCCAGACCGCTTCGTCGCCGAGCGCCTGGCATGACCTTGCAGCCGGTCGTCGGCATCGTCGGCAGTGCGGGTGCCTATGGTCGCTGGCTGGCCGAATTCCTGCGCACGTGCATGGGCCTGGAGGTCCTGGGCCACGACCCGGCCGACCCGGCCTCGCTTGCCGAGGAAGCATTGCTGGCGCGTGTGCAGGTGCTGATCTTCTCGGCGCCCATCCGCCTCACCCCGAGCCTGATCGCCCGCTACGCCGACATCGCAAGCGGCCGGGAGCGCGAGCAGTTGTGGCTCGACGTCACCTCGATCAAGCAGGCGCCGGTGGCGGCGATGCTGGCCTCGCAGGCCGAGGTGGTGGGCCTGCATCCGATGACCGCGCCGCCGAAGTCGCCGACCTTGAAGGGCAGGGTGATGGTGGTGTGCGAAGCGCGGCTGGCGCGCTGGCAGCCCTGGGTGAGCGCGCTGTACGCCGCCCTGGAGGCCGAACGCGTGCCCGCCACGCCCGAACACCACGACCGGGTCATGGCGTTGGTCCAGGGCATGGTCCATGCCACCCACCTGGCGCAGGCCGGCGTGCTGGGCGACTACGCGCCGCTGCTGGGCGAACTGCAGGCGCTGATGCCGTTTCGCTCGGCGTCCTTCGAACTGGATACCGCAGTGATCGCGCGCATCCTGTCGTTGAACCCATCGATCTACGAAGACATCCAGTTCGGCAACCCCTACGTGCCGGAAATGCTCGACCGGCTGCTGGCGCAACTGGCCACGCTGCGCGAGCTGGTGCGCCAGGGCGACGATGCCGCGCGCGCACGCTTTCGCGCGCAGTTCCTGCTGGCCAACCGGCAAGCGCTGGCGCCGGCCAGCCTGGAGGGAGGCAACTACAGCTACGAACGCCTGGGCTACCTGCTGGCCGACCTGACCGAGCCACTGGCCATCAGCGTCTACCTGCCAGAAGACCGCCCCGGATCGCTACGCGCGCTGCTGCACGTGTTCGAACGCCACGGGCTGAACCTGGCCTCGATCCACTCTTCGCGCACGCCCCAGGGCGAGCTGCATTTCCGTCTCGGGCTGGAGGCCGACAGCGCGCCGGCGCAACTGGACGCAGCTACGCGCGAGATCAACGACAGCGGCATCGGTCGGGTGCTGCCGCTCCGCTGAGCGGCAACGCATGCGGCAACAGTCATCCACAGGCGATGTGGATGACTGTTGCACGAAGCTGTGGATAACCGCCCGCGCGCCAACGGCCGCGAGGCTGGTTTGCTCGCTGGCGAATAAATCGCCAACGCCGGCGCGGGTCAAACGGTGGACAGTCGCAACTCGCCGCCGGTAGTGGCGAAATCCTGTCCCTGCCGAACCAGGTGGCGGCCGTCGGCCAATTCATAGCGCGGTGTTTCCTGGCCCTGGCCGGCGCTGTTCTCGCGGAACTCGATGATGACGTACTGCTCGCCATCCGAACCGGTGGCGGGAAATTGCCGAAATGACATCTTGCTGCCTCCTTCTGGCATGCCGGCGGCTGCCGGCGGAGGCGAGAATGCGCGGGCCATTGTTACTGCGACGTGGTCAGTCGATGAATTGCAGCCGGGCCAGTTCAGCGTACAGCCCGCCTTGCGCCAGCAGCTCGGCGTGGGTGCCCTGGGCAATGATGCGGCCGCGGTCCATCACCACGATGCGATCGGCCTTGAGCACCGTTGCCAGGCGATGCGCGATCACCAGCGTGGTACGCCCGGCCATCAGTCGTTCCAGTGCCTGTTGCACGGCCCGTTCGCTCTGCGCGTCGAGCGCGCTGGTGGCTTCGTCCAACAGCAGCACCGGCGCGTCCTTGAGCAGGGCGCGGGCAATCGCGATGCGCTGCTGCTGGCCGCCGGACAGGCGTGCACCACGCTCGCCCAGCTCGGTGTCGTAGCCCTGCGGCAGCTCACTGATGAAACCTTCCGCCTCCGCCGCGCGCGCGGCGGCCTGCAGCTCGGCATCGCTGGCCTGCAGCCGGCCGTAGCGGATGTTGTCGGCGGCACTGGCGGCGAACAGCGCCGGTTGCTGCGGCACCAGCGCGATGTGCTCGCGCAGCGCGAGCGGGTCGAGCTGGCGCAAGTCCACGCCGTCCAGCGAAACGCTGCCGGATTGCGGGTCGTGGAAGCGCAACAGCAACGACAGCACCGTGCTCTTGCCGGCGCCCGAAGGGCCGACCAGGGCAACCGTTTCACCGGGCTGCACATGCAGGCTGAAACCATCCAGCGCGGCCTGGTCGGGCCGTTGCGGATAGCGAAACACCACGTCGTCGAAACGGATCTCGCCGCGTAGCGGCTGCGGCAAGACCGCCGGCGTTGCCGGGACCGACAACTGCGGCTGTTCCTCCAGCAGTTCGGCGATCCGGCCCATGCCGCCGGAGGCACGTTGCAGTTCGTTCCAGACCTCGGCCAGGGCGCCGACCGAACCCCCGCCGATCAGCGCGTACAGCACGAACTGGCCCAGGGTGCCGGTGCTCATGCGGCCATCGACGACATCATGGGCGCCCATCCACAGCACGGTGACGATCGCGCCGAAGAACAGGATGATCGCCACCGCGGTAACAATCGACTGCGTGCGGATGCGGCGCTTGGCCGCGCCCAGCGTGGCTTCCAGCGCGGCGCCGAAGCGTTCGCGCTCGTAAGGCTCACGCGCGTGCGCCTGCACCGTGCGCACCGCGCCGAGGGTTTCGGCCGCAAGGGTGTTGGCCTCGGCGACGCGGTCCTGGCTGTTGCGCGACATCTTCTGCAGCCGGCGCGCGCCGAGCACGATCGGCAGCACCGCCAACGGAATGCCGAGCAGGGCCCAGCCGGCCAGGCGCGGGCTGGTGACGAACAGCATCACCAGGCTGCCGACTACCGTGACCGAACTGCGCAGGGCCACCGACATGGTCGAGCCGATCACCCCACGCAGTAGCTCGCTGTCGGCCGACAGGCGCGACACCAACTCGCCGCTGCGGCTACGGTCGTGGAATGCCATGTCCAGGCTGATCAGGTGGGCATACAGCCGGCCGCGCAGGTCGGCGACCACGCGCTCGCCCAGCAGCGAAACGAAGAACAGGCGCGCGGCGGTGGCAATGGCCAGCACCGCCGTTACCGCGAAGGCGAGGGCGAAGGTCTGGTTGATCGCGCTGCTGGCAGTAAAGCCATGGTCGATCACCCGGCGCGCCACCGCCGGCAGTACCAGGGTGGCCGAGGACGACAGCGCCAGGGCCAGCAGCCAGGCCACGAACAGCGGCAGATGGCGGCGCACGAATGGCCACAACGCACCCAGGCTGGCGAGACGACGCAGGCCGGGGCGCGGCGCGTCCGAAGGAATGCTCATGCGGGAGGGTGCTCTTGCAGATGGACCCTGTTGCGAGTGGCGTCGCGCAGGTGGGTTTTCAAGCTGTCGAGCTGTTCGGCGGGCAAACTCAGGCGCAGCAACGCGCCGGCGGCGTCGAAATCTTCTTGCTCCTTGCTGGCCTGGTGGGCGGGCAGGGCGTTGTGGACCGCGCCCAGGTCCTCGAAACCGCAGTGCAGCCAGGCCGTGGTCATGGCGGTGATCGGCAGGCGTGGCGCCAATCGCAGGCACTCGGCGGCGGTACC
>DATCVI010000205.1:0-11838 GCA_036566925.1 Stenotrophomonas sp. | reverse complement strand
GTGGGGCATCCATGCCCCACTGAAGCCCCTACCCGCCGAAACGGCGCCAGGCGCTTTGGTTGTCCCACTTCGATGGGCGCGGCTTTTGGGAGGGAGGAGAAAAGCGGGGCGCCGTTCCCTGCGGGAACGACTATGAGGGCGCTCTCTCTCTAAAGATCGCGGCAATCCACTGGGCGTTCGGGGGCAGGGGCTTGCTCGGGGGCCTGAGGCGACATGGATGTCGCCGCCGGAGCCCCGCATGGATGCAGTTTTTGGCGTTCCCCGAGCAAGCCCCTGCCCCCGAATGCCGCTTGCCATCTCTGCGCACTGCTTCTAGCAGCGTCGCATAGTCGCTAATCGCAAGCCCACCGTGCGCCGCCGTATCCCCGCGCCTTTGCCCGCGAACCACCAAACGGCGACAATGGCGTGCTTGCCCGGTCTTTGATGACGTCGCAATACGGCAAGAGCGCCAGGCAGATGATTACGCCTTGCGCCCGCCCGCGCCGTCGACACCGGGTTCCCCTCCCGCAGCAGAAGCCGAGTCACGCTGATCATGTCGAATACCCCGAAGATCCTCTACACCCTCACGGACGAGGCGCCGTACCTGGCCACCCAGTCGCTGCTGCCGATCATCGACGCCTATACCGATACCGCCGGCATCGTGGTCGAAACCCGCGATATCTCGCTGGCCGCGCGCATCCTGGCGCAGTTCCCGGACCTGCTCGCTGAGAAGACCGCCGACGACCTCGCCGAGCTCGGCGAGCTGGCGACCCGGCCGGAAGCCAACATCATCAAGCTGCCGAACATCAGCGCTTCGGTGCCGCAGCTGATGGCGGCGATCAAGGAACTGCAATCGCAGGGCTTCAAGCTGCCGGAGTATCCGGACGCGCCGAAGAACGAGCAGGAAAAGGACATCAAGGCTCGCTATGACCGCGTCAAGGGCAGCGCAGTCAACCCGGTGCTGCGCGAAGGTAATTCCGATCGCCGCGCGCCGCTGTCGGTGAAGAATTTCGCGCGCAAGCATCCGCACCGCATGGGCAAGTGGAGCGCCGATTCCAAGTCGCACGTGGCGCACATGGAAAGCGGCGATTTCTTCGGCAGCGAAAAGTCGGCGACGATCGCCGCCGCCGGCGCGCTCAAGATCAGCCTGGTCGGCAACGATGGCCAGGCCAGCGTGCTCAAGGACAAGGTGGCGGTGAAGGCCGGCGAGATCGTCGACGCCGCGGTGATGAGCCGCAAGGCACTGGCCAGCTTCATCGATGCGCAGATCGCCGATGCAAAGGCCAAGGACGTGCTGTTCTCGCTGCACCTCAAGGCGACCATGATGAAGGTCTCCGACCCGGTGATGTTCGGCGTGGCGGTGGGCGAGTTCTACCGCGACGTGCTGGCCAAGCACGCCGAGGCGCTGAAGACCGTGGGCTTCGATGCCAATAACGGCATCGGCGACCTGTATGCCCGCATCGGCAGCCTGCCGGCGGCGCAGCAGGAACAGATCAAGGCCGACCTGCAGGCCGAGTACGCGCAACGCCCGGGCGTGGCGATGGTGAATTCGGACAAGGGCATCACCAACCTGCACGTGCCCAGCGATGTGATCGTCGATGCCTCGATGCCGGCGATGATTCGCGACTCCGGCCAGATGTGGAATGCCGAAGGCAAGCTGCAGGACACCAAGGCCGTCATCCCGGACCGCTGCTATGCCGGCGTGTACCAGGTGGTGATCGAAGACTGCAAGGCCAACGGCGCGTTCGATCCGGCGACCATGGGCAGCGTGCCCAATGTCGGCCTGATGGCGCAGAAGGCCGAGGAATACGGTTCGCACGACAAGACCTTCATCATTGCCAACGACGGCAAGGTCCAGGTCACCGATGAGCAGGGCCAGGTGGTGTTCGAGCACGCGGTGGAAGCCGGCGATATCTGGCGCATGTGCCAGACCAAGGATGCGCCGATCCAGGACTGGGTGAAGCTGGCGGTCGAGCGTGCACGCCTGAGCAATACGCCGGCGGTGTTCTGGCTGGACAAGGCGCGCGCGCACGATGCGCAGGTCATCGCCAAGGTCGAGCAGTACCTCAAGCAGCACGACACCAGCGGCCTGGATATCCGCATCCTGCCGCCGGTGGAAGCGACGCGGGTGTCGCTGGAGCGCATCCGCAAGGGCCAGGACACCATTTCGGTGACGGGCAACGTACTGCGCGATTACCTCACCGACCTGTTCCCGATCATGGAGCTGGGCACCAGCGCGAAGATGCTGTCGATCGTGCCGCTGATGGCCGGCGGCGGACTGTTCGAGACCGGTGCCGGCGGCTCGGCGCCGAAGCATGTGCAGCAGTTCACCGAAGAGGATTACCTGCGCTGGGATTCGCTCGGCGAATTCCTGGCTCTGGCCGCTTCGCTCGAACACCTGGGCAACCGCTATGACAACGCCGCGGCGAAGGTGCTGGCCAAGGCGCTGGATGCGGCCAACGGGCAGATCCTGGACAACAACAAGTCGCCGGCGCGCAAGGTTGGCGAGATCGACAACCGCGGCAGCCACTTCTACCTGGCGCTGTACTGGGCGCAGGCGCTGGCGGCACAGGACGAGGACGCCTCGTTGAAGGCCAAGTTCGCGCCGCTGGCCAAGTTGTTGGCGGAGAACGAGCAGAAGATCGTCGCCGAACTCAACGGCGCGCAGGGCAAGCCGGTGGACATCGGCGGCTACTATCGCCCCGACCTGGGCAAGGTGGCCGCGGCGATGCGCCCGAGCCCGACCTTCAACCAGGCCCTGGCGACCTTGAAGGCCTGAGTCCACTCCCGCGTCGCGGTGTAGCGACAGGTAGCAGGCAAGCCCCGTGTCCCTGGACACGGGGCTTTCTTTTGGCCGCGGCACTTTCCATATGCAAATTCGGCAAAAACGCCGCTGCTGTGGTTCGCATCACTGCCAATGTGTGCCGGCGTCCCGTAACCTGCCTGCGGCTAGGATTGCCGCGAAGGACCGGTCAGGACGAACCGACGAATCGAACAGGGGCGGGGCATCGGACGGTGCCCCATGGACGGTAACCGGGCGTGTGCCGAGCACGCGACGCGAAGGGATCGATCCCGGCGCGCCGGCACCTGCGCGATCGGCAGGGAAGCATGCGATAGGCTCCAGCGGGCACACGGAAGTGCTGCTGGATTTTCGCGTGCGCCAAGCCTTGGCGGCCGCGCGATGCCGGCAACCGACTCAACGGAACGGCGACAACGCCGTAAGCACCCTGGCCATCCGTGCCTGGCGCGCCCGCACCTGATCGCGCGGGTGCAGGTGTGGATGGGTCGCACCTGTCTTCTTTTCCGGCTCGGCCTCGAGCGGATGCCCTGGTGCCAACTTGCGTGCCAGTTCCTCGTTGGTGACGAATCCGTGGTGGAACATCAGGTCGTTGAAGATGCGCATGTCCGTGCCTCCACTTGAGTGGATTTGATATTGGGCGCAACCTGGAGGGGCGAAAAGCGAGCTTTTCGCAACCCAGGTTTGAATTCAATTCAAGGCCAAAGCCATGTCGAGAGCGCCGTTGCATGCCCTGCAGAGCTTCGTCACCGCGGCGCGGATGGGCAACCTGTCGCGTGCGGCAGAGTCGATGCACCTGACGGTAAGCGCGCTCAGCCACCAGATGCGCACGCTGGAGCAGCGCCTGGGCTACCCCCTGCTGCAGCGCCATCCGCGTGGCGTGCGCCCGACGCCCGAAGGGCAACGTTTGCTGGAGCGCATCGGCCCGCACCTGGAGGCGATCGCGCGCGAGGTGCAACCGTTTGCCGCGCGTCGCGACGACGTCCTGACGTTGAGCGTTACGCCTTCGATGGCCTCGGCGTGGCTGGTGCCGCGCCTGGGCGAGTTCTTCGCCGCCCATCCGCAGGTGGAAATCAGCCTGCTGTCGAACACGCGGGTGGTCGATTTCGAGCGTGAGTTGCAGGTGGATGCGGCGCTGCGCGTGGGCAAAGGCCAGTGGCCGGGCGTGATCTCCGAAGCCTTGTTCGACGAATGGCTGGTGCCGATGGCCAGTCCTGCGCTGATCGCGCGCATGGGCGGCATCGGCCAGCGGCCGCTGTCGCAATGGCCGTTGCTGGGTGATCCCGATGGCGAGTGGGACCGCTGGTTCGCGCTGGCGGGCGGTGAACCGCCGGCGCGCTTCGTCGCGGTCTTCGATGACTCCGAATCTCACCACCGCGCCGCGCTGGATGGGGTCGGCGTCGCACTCGGCCGGGTGACGCGGGCGCGCTTGTTGATCGACTCCGGGCAGCTGGCCACGCTGTCGCCGCACCGCCTGCAGACGAATTACTCGCACTACCTGGTCTACCCCGAGCGCACCGCGCGTCATCGCGGCTTCGTCGATTTCAGGCGCTGGCTCGCGGCCCAGGCCCAGGAGCATGTGCGGCACATGCAGGTTGCGCTGCAACCGCCCGCGCCTGCGCGTCCGGCAGGGCGCAAGCACAAGCCGGCAGCGTCGGTCACGCGGCGCTGAGTACACTGCCGGCCATGCCCGCCGCCCTGCAGCCACCGCAAGCCGAACGCCGTGCCGAAGCCATCGGCAGGACCATCTTCGAGGCATTCGAGGACTATCACGCGCGCTTTGCCGAGATCACCCATCGCGCCAAGGCACGTTTCGAGCAGCGCGACTGGAGCGGCGCGCGCGAGGACGCGGTGGAGCGCATCGCACTGTACGACCAGTGCATCGGCGAATGCATGTTGCGCCTGCGCGCGGTGCTGCTGGGGCAGGCGCACGACCGCGCGTTGTGGATCCGCGCGCGCGAGCACTATGCCGCGTTGCTCGAAGGGCTGATCGACCAGGAGCTCTACAAGACGTTCTACAACACCCTGACCCGGCGCTACTTCCGCACCCAGGGCGTGGACGCACAGATCGAATTCGTCGCCCTGGACATCGAGCCCACCGATGCCATCACCCATCCGGTGGCCCACCACAGCTATGCGGTGTCGGCGGGGCGGCTGACCGAAGTGTTGATGCGGGTGTTGGGCGACTACCCCTTCGCCGTGCCGTATGCCCATCGCACGCGCTGCGCGGCCGCCATCGCGGTACGCCTGCACGATGACCTGGCGCATTGGGGCGAACATCCGGTGCGCGGCATCGAACTGCTGGACACCGTGTTTTATCGCGAGCGCCGCGCCTATCTGGTGGGGCGGGTGTTCGGCGAGCATCGCTTCTCGCCGTGCGTGATCGCCCTGGTCAACGACGATGCCGGCCTGCGCGCCGAAGCAGTGCTCACCCGTCGCAGCCACGTGGCGCAGCTTTTCAGTAATTCGCGCAGCTACTTCCAGGCCGACCTGGACACCGTCGGCGACGCGGTGGTGTTCCTGCGCAGCCTGCTGACGCACAAGCCGATCGACGAGCTCTACACCATGCTCGGCCGCGCCAAGCAGGGCAAGACCGAGCGCTACCGCACTTTCTTCCGCCACTTCGATTCGTTGCCCAATGAACAATTGGTGCAGGCAGAAGGCACGCCCGGCATGGTGATGGCGGTGTTCACGCTGCCGAGCTATCCGCTGGTGTTCAAGCTGATTCGCGACCGTTTCGCGTATCCGAAGAAAATGAGCCGCGAGGACGTGGAGGGCAAATACGAACTGGTGTTCCAGCTCGATCGCGTCGGCCGCCTGCTCGATGCACAGCCCTACCGTTTCCTGCGTTTTCCGCGCGCGCGCTTCTCGCCGGCGCTGTTGCAGGAGCTACGCGAGAGCTGTGCCCTGAGCATGAGCGAAGAGGGCGAGGACCTCATTTTCGACCTGTGCTACATCCAGCGCCGCCTGCGCCCGCTCAACCTGTACCTGCGCGAGCAACTGCCCGAGGCCGGGCGTGCCGCCGCCCTGGACTACGCGCAGGCGATCAAGGACATGGCGCGCAACAACATCTTCCCCGGCGACATGCTGCTGAAGAACTTCGGCATCACCCGCCACCAGCGCGCGGTGTTCTACGACTACGACGAGTTGTGCCTGATCACCGACTGCCAGTTCCGCGACTGGCCGCAGGCCACCAGCTACGAGGAGCAGATGGCGGCCGAGCCGTGGTTCCATGTTGGCCCGAACGATGTCTTCCCGGAGCGCTTCCCGTTGTTCATGGGCTTGCCCGCCTCGCAGCTGGAGGCGGTGCGGCAGGTCCACGGCGAGCTGTTCGATCCGCAGTGGTGGCGCGCGTTGCAGGCGCGGCTGCGCGAGGACGATTACCCGGATACGCCGCCTTATGCGGAGCGGCTGCGGTTGGCGTGATGATCGCTCACCGCGCTTTCACCTGGCCGTCATTACCGTGCAGCCAGCGAAGCAGGCCGTTGCTATTCGCCGCTTCGTAGTGGCGTGATCGCTGCCTTCCGGCTACCGCAGATCCAGCCTCATCGCACCGCAGCAAGCGTGGCCGCGAGCCACTGGATGCTCAGGCACCACAACGGATAACAGTTGGCGCGAAGATTTTCGCGTAGCGGGTGATCGCGCTGATTCGGAGAGGGTCATGTGCAAGCGGCGAACGCGGCAAGCGCTGTCGACGATGCTGGTGTGCATGTCCGGATGCGCCCTGCTCGCGGCGCGTCCGCTATCCGCTCAGCAGGTAGTCGCCGATGGCACCACTGAACAGGCCAGCGGCACCATCGACACGGGCAGCCAACCAGGCGCCGGGGGCTCGGCGCTGCGCGCGCTCAATGGCGGAGTGATCTGGAGCGCCGGGCCCGTCTCGCTGGTGACCGGGGGCGATGGCGCGCACGCGGCGGCGGCCCTCGATGGCGGCTTCATCGACCTGTTCGACGGGAGCACAGTACGCACCACGGGGACGGATGCCTCAGGGTTGGCCGCAAGCGGTGACGGCGCGCTCATTACCGCCAGCAACCTCAACGTGGAGGCAACCAACTTCGGAGGCTACGGCGTAGCGGCCGAAGATGGCGCCGCGATCAGCCTCAACGGCGGCCAGATTAGGAGCGTCAGCAGTGCGTTGCGCGTGGGCCCGGGCGGTTCGATCAGTGCCGCAGGTGTAGCTGCGACCGCGACCGGAGCCAATGCGATAGGCGTGCTGGCGCAAGGCGGCTTCATCGAGTTGCGCGACAGCTCTGTCACTTCGCTGCAGGGTTCTTCCGATCACGGTTTGCTGGCAAGCGACGGTGGACGGATAGTCGCCGACGGGGTGACTGTGAAGGCGAGCGGCGATGGCTTGCGCCTGGGCGAATCGACGCTCGAGTTCCGCAATGGACACGTTGAGGCGGCCGGCAATGGCGCTCGCTCGGCCGGCGCCAGCGCGATGGTGCTGGAGGCGTCGAGCATCAGTGCTGGCTTGGCCGGACTCACCGCCGTTGGTACTCAATCCAGTATCCGCGCGCGGCAAATGACGATCTCCGTCCATAGCGAAGGCGGATACGGGCTGCTCGCCGCCTCGTCGGGTCGCATCGACAGTGCCGACTCCACCATCGATGTCAGCGGCGACCAAACCGTGGCTATCGGCGCAGACGGCGATGGCTCGGTGGTGGCTTCCTCGGGAGATGTGGTGTCCACCGTGACGCCAAACGACGGCGGCAATGGCTCGCGCGGCGCGCTCGCCAGTGGCGGAGGGCAGATCTGGCTCAATGTGGATCCCGGCTCTCTTTTGCCGACCGGTGGCAGGGGTCGCATTACGACCGCCGGCCCGGGGAATCATGGTGTGGCGGCAGTGGCGAAGGGGTCGATAGTGCAGGTGGCCGACGAGGTGATATCGACCACTGGCCCTGCCGCCGATGCGGTGTATGCGGAAGCCGGCGGTTTGATTTCGCTGCGCAACGTAGCCAGTGATACCCGAGGTGCGCTGGCTGGGGGCATCGTCGCCAGCGGCGCGGATTCGCGCGTGACTGCGCTGCAAACGCTGGTGTCCACCCGCGGTGAAAGCGCCAGTGCAGTAGAGGTGTTGCAAGGGGGGCAGGTCGACCTGGTCGGCGGTTCGCTCACCACTTCCGGAACCGAAGCGCATGCTGCCTCGATAGGGGGCGCAAGCCAGCTGCGAGTGAGCGACAGCAGTCTTGGCGCCAGTGGACCGGGCGCAAACGCGCTGGTCGCGTCCGCCGACAGCTCCGGCGCTGGGGTGGCAATTTTCGATCACAGCACGCTGCGCTCCAGTCGGGCAGCTGCCGTACGGGTCGCCGGCACAGCCCTGCGCTTGGAGGTTCTGCGCGGCTCGCGGATCACCGGCAACGGCACCTTGGCAGAAGTCGGCGGCGGTACGGTGAGTCCGGAGGGTTCGTTACGCCTGGAGACCAGCGCCTCAATCATAGACGGCGCCGTCGTCACCACCGCAGGTACCACCCACCTCGCGCTGCGCAATGGCAGTACATGGAACATCAACGGTGTTTCCAATCTCACCACCGTACTCAACGACGCCAGCCTGATCGCGTTTGCGACGCCGGGGTCGGGCAGCTTCGGAGTGCTGGCGGTGGGCGGCTATAGCAGCCGCGCCGGCGCGATGCACCTCAACGCACAGTTGAACGGCGACGGCTCGCTTGGCGACCGGCTGCTCATCTTCGGTGGCGGCGCCAGCGGCACCACTGCGGTGACGGTGACCAACGCCGGCGGCGGTGGCGATCTCACCGTAGGCGACGGCATCCTCCTGGTTTACGCGCTTCAGGATGGCACGACGCAGCCCCGCAGCTTTGCGTTGGCCCAGCCGGTCATCGCCGGCCCGTATGAGTACACATTGCATCGCGGCAATCGCGCTGGCGACCTCCCGGAAAACTGGTACTTGCGTTCGGACTACCTTCCCCCCTCGCCACCGGATCCGACGCCGCCCGATCCCCCCGCACCGACGCCGCCCGATCCTCCGACGCCGCCCTCGCCGCCACCGGATCCTCCGACGCCACCCTCACCACCGCCCCCACCGCAACCCCCACCGGTTCCGCCGGCGCCGCCCCGTCCACCAATGCCGCCCAGGCCCAATTACCGCCCGGAGGTATCGGTTTATGCGGCTTTGCCGGCCTTGGGCCTGCACTACGGGCGCGCCATGCTGGCCAACTTCCACGACCGCAGCGGCGACCAAGTGTCGCGGCTTGCTGGTGAATCGTCTGGGCCCATCTCCAACGGTGCCTGGGCCAGGGTGCTGGGTGAATCGGGTGCTTACGATGGCGATGGGCAAGGCGTGCTTGGACAGGAGGGTCCGCAATTCGATTTTGAGATGACCGCCGTGCAGCTAGGTGCGGACATCTATCGCCATGAGCACGCCGATGGCCAGCGCGAGGAGGTCGGCGCGTATGTGGCTTACGGTCGCGCGAAAGCCGACGTCACCCATTTCGACGGTGTTCGGTCAGGCAAAGATGAAGTCAAAGCGCGTTCGATCGGCGGCTACTGGACCCACTTCGGCACTTCGGGCTGGTACCTGGACGGGGTCTTGCAAGGCAGCTGGTACCGGGCAAGTGCAATCTCGCTGCGGCACTTGGGCCTGGAGCTTGACCGCGAAGGGTTCGGCTGGGGGGCCTCACTGGAGGCGGGATATCCGCTGCAACGCGGCGATTGGCGATTGGAGCCACAACTGCAGCTGATCTATCAGGATGTCGACGATCAGGAGGGTTCGGATGTCGCGGCCCGGGTGCAGTACCGCGATGTCAGGTCCTTCTCTGCGCGACTGGGCGGCAGGCTCGCGCGCAGTTGGAACCTGCCACCGGCAGCCGACGGTAGCCAGCGTCGGTTGAGTGGCTGGCTGCGCCTGAGCGCCTGGCGGGAATTCGAGAACGATGCGGTAACCGAATTCTCAGCCGCGCGCGGCGTGGTGCCATTCCGTGCCGGGCCAAGCGGTGACTGGGGAGCACTCGCCATAGGTGCGGAATTGCAGACGGGCCAGGCCTCGTCGCTGTATGCGCACCTCGGCTATCAATCCGGGCTCGAAGGCGACTACAGCGCATTCGACGCCGGAGTCGGACTTCGCTGGAATTGGTAGATGGCATGTTGCTCTACGCCATGGGTTACCTCGATGAGACCGTGGCGCTGGTCGAGCCGCGGGCGCTTCTCCTGACTCGCGACCCTCAGTTCGACACCGCCGCCGCGTGCCGGTACCAGGAGGCGGAGGCCGAATACCAGCGCGGACGCGAGCTGGAGGGCAGCCGAGTCTCGCGCGACCCGTCGCCGTCATTCGCCAGTTGGCGGACCAGCGCTACGGTGGAGGCGCCGAGCTCGCTTACGTGTGGACGAACGTAGCCGACGCTGGGGATGCCGACTTGGCCGTGGCTGGTCTGCGCAAGGCGTTGGAAGCGGCGGGACGGATTGGAAGAGGGCACGATGGCGCAGCCCAGCAAGCCGACCACGCGCCCACAAAAAACCCCGCTGGGTGAGCAGCAGGGTTTTTGCAACCGCTATGGCGAGCGGTTGTGCGACTCAGCGCTTCATCGAATTGAAGAACTCGTCGTTGGACTTGGTGCTCTTCATCTTGTCGAGCAGGAATTCCATCGCCGCGGTCTCGTCCATCGGGTGCAGCAGCTTGCGCAGGATCCAGATCTTCTGCAGCAGCTCCGGCTCGATGAGCAGGTCTTCGCGGCGGGTGCCCGAACGGTTGATGTCGATGGCCGGGTAGACGCGCTTCTCGGCGATACGACGGTTCAAATGCACTTCGCTGTTGCCGGTGCCCTTGAACTCTTCGTAGATCACCTCGTCCATCTTGCTGCCGGTCTCGACCAGCGCGGTGGCAATGATGGTCAGCGAGCCACCTTCTTCAACGTTGCGCGCAGCACCGAAGAAGCGCTTCGGACGATGCAGCGCGTTGGCGTCGACGCCGCCGCTGAGCACCTTGCCCGAGCTGGGCACCACGTTGTTGTAGGCACGGGCCAGGCGGGTGATCGAGTCGAGCAGGATCACCACGTCCTTCTTGTGCTCGACCAGGCGCTTTGCGCGCTCGATCACCATTTCGGCGACCTGCACGTGGCGCGCGGCCGGCTCGTCGAAGGTCGAGCTGATCACCTCGCCGCGCACGGTGCGCTGCATTTCGGTGACTTCTTCCGGACGTTCGTCGATCAGCAGCACGATCAGGTGCACGTCGGGATGGTTGGTGGTGATCGCGGTGGCGACCTGCTGCATCAGGATCGTCTTGCCAGCCTTGGGCGGCGAGACGATCAGGGCGCGCTGGCCTTTGCCCTGCGGCGCCATCAGGTCGAGGATGCGGCCCGAAATGTCTTCCGACGAGCCGTTGCCGCGTTCCAGGGTGAAGCGCTTGCGCGGGAACAGCGGGGTCAGGTTCTCGAACAGCACCTTGTTCTTCGATGCTTCCAGCGGCTCGCCGTTGATCGTGTCGATCGTGGACAGCGCGAAGTAGCGCTCGCCGTCCTTCGGGAAGCGGATGCGGCCGGACAGGTAGTCACCGGTACGCAGGTTGAAGCGGCGAATCTGGCTGGGCGAGATGTAGGTATCGTCCGGGCCGGCCAGGTAGCTGGCCTCGGCCGCGCGCAGGAAGCCGAAGCCGTCGGGCAGGATTTCCAGCACGCCGTCGGCGGCAACGCCGTCGCCGTGGCGGGTCAGCACCTTGAGCAGGGCGAAGATCACGTCCTGCTTGCGGGCGCGGGCCACGCCGTCCTGGATGCTCAGCTGCTCGGCGATGTCCAGCAGCTTCTGCGCCGGCATCTGCTTGAGGTCGCTCAGCGAGTAGATCGGGAAACCTTCCGGCACATTGGCCGCCGGACGCGGCGGCTGGTTCTGGAAGTTGTCGCCGCCGTCGCTGGGCAGGCCGCCGCCGTTCTCATCGCGGTAGCGGTCGCGCTGGCGATCGCGGCGGTTGCGGAAACGGTCGCGGCGGTTGCCCTGGGCCTGGCCCTGGCCTTGCCCCTGCGCGTTCTGGTTCTGGTTGTTCTGGTTGTTCGGGCCGTTGCCACGCTGACCCTGGCCACCCTCGCGCGGCTCGCCGGACGAATCGGCGGCGGGCGCAG
>DATCVI010000204.1:0-42738 GCA_036566925.1 Stenotrophomonas sp. | reverse complement strand
GGCGGCGCAAACGCACGCGCCGGACTCGGTGCTCAATGCATTCCGACAGTTCCTGGCCTGGCGCCGAACCGAGCCGACGTTGGTACGTGGCGACATTCATTTCCACCAGACCGACGAGCCGGTGCTGATGTTCGAGCGTCGCCTGGAGGGCGAGGTCATGCTGCTGGCATTCAACCTGTCGGCCGAGCCTGTGGCGGCGACACTGCCGCAGGACACGTGGCAGACAGTGGACGTGCCGGGCCCGGACGCAGGCAGTGTCGAAGGCCAGCAGATCCATCTGCCCGGACATGCGATCTACTGCGCGCGGCGCCGATGAGGGGCGCGCGCAGTGGCATTCAGCTGCTGCGCTCGAAGTCGGTGGTCCACCAGGTTTTCCAGGTCGTGCCACCGTCGGCGGAGAACGCGAGTTCGCGTCGCGCGGCGTTCGCCGATTGCGGTCCCCATGTGGTCCGAACCCGCACCCGCCTGCCGCCGACGCTTTCTTCGCCGACATAGCGGATTGCATGATCTTCGAGGGCACCGGTAGCGGCCGCATCGATCTTCCCCGGCTGGCTGCCCTCCAGTCGCCACTGCAGCCACTGCTGCGTCTTGGCATCGTGGGTGTGCAAATGCACGCCAAACTCATCGCCGCCGCGCGGATGCATCACGAGATGAGCCACGGCACCGTGGCCACCGAGCACCGGCCATAGCGCCAGCGTGCCGTCGAAGGTTTCCCGGTCATCGTTGGCGGCGAACGGATCGCGCAGCCGCCAATGCCGCGCGCGCCAATTGCCCTGCAGGAAGTCCCAGTCGTGCGGCGCATCGGCCAGCACCGGGAGCGGGGAGGGTTGCGGTGCGGTACGAGTGAACCAGTTGCGCCAATTCACCTCCCAACTGCGGCCTTGGTCGCCGGAGAACGCCTGTTCCCACCACGGCTGCGCGCTGTGGATGTCGCGCCAGGTAAAGCGCATCACGATGGGTTTGTCGCGCAGCGTGTCGTGGCCGGTGAACACGCCGGTGTCGCCGTCGAAGCGTCCTTTTACTGGCGGGTCGATGTGGGTGGGGTTGCGGCCGTCCAGCCACCAGATCGCCCAGGTATCGGTGGCCGGGTCGTACGCGCGCAGGCTGATGCCGCGATAGGGGTCGCCGGGAAGTTCGACAATGTTGTCGTCGAGGTTACCGAGGCCGCCGAGGGTCTGCCAGAAGGCGCTCTTGCCTGGGAAATCCTGCCAGTCCTGGTTGCCGACCAGGCGTTCGCGCAGGCGCCGGTGGCGGACGTTCCAATTGCCTACGAGCCAGGCCCAGTCTTTCGCGTGGTCGATGGGCGAGGGCGCTGCGGCGATGGCCGGGAAGGTGCCTGTATAAGCGCCTAGGCCGGCGAGGGTGCTGTATTGCAGGAAGCGGCGGCGGTGCATGGCGGCTGCTCCGGAGGAGGGCCGCTCCATGGTGGTCGCCGACGGGCGCTGGTGCAAGTGACGGATCAAAACAAAAAAAGCCCGCTGCAAAAGCAGCGGGCCCACTTCCAAAACCCTGGGGGGGATCAGAACTTGTAAGTGACACCCATCAAGTAGGTACGACCCCACTCGATATATTCCAGCGGACGATCCTTCGTCCCCGCATATGTGCGATAAGGCGAATTGGTGAGATTGCTCACCTGCAACAAGATGCTCAACCCCTCCAGCGAATCACCGAAGTTGTAGCTCACCTGCGCATCGGTGATGTTCTCGCCGACCACATAGCGCAACGTACGGTTGCCGTTGAAGTTGCCGATTTCGCCGATGAAGTCCGAACGCCGACGCTGGCTCACGCGCGCCTCGAAGCCCTTGTTCTCGTAGTACGCGGTGAAGTTGTACACGCGGTCCGAAAGGCCCGGCAGGCTGATGTCGCCATCACCCACGCTGGAAGCACTTTCCGGGTCGCGGATCTTGACGTCGCTGTCGTTGAAGCTGGCGCTGGCCTGGATGCCAAAACCCTGCAGCGGCGACCACAGCATGTCCAGCGGCAGCGATGCCGTCAGCTCGAATCCATGCAGCTTGCCGCCGTTGCCGTTCTCCGGCGCGGTGAACGTGCCGGTGGTCTGTACCGGTGCGCCACCCGGCGGCGGGACGTAGTCGGCGACGAACGAGGAGAAGTCGTAGTTGTCGATGCTCTGGGTGTAGATATAGCTCTTCAGATCCTTGTAGAAGAACGCCGCGGCCACGTAGGCCTTCTCGCCGAAGTACTTCTCGTAGGAGATGTCCAGGGCGTTGGCGCGCCATGGGTCGAGCAGCGGGTTGCCGCCGCTGGCGCCGGGCTTGCCGGTGGCGGTATCGACGCCAAATTCCAGCGAGGCGCGCATCTGGTCCACGCGCGGACGGGCAACCTGCTTGGCCAGGGCGAAACGCAGGGTCTGGTCGTGGACGAAGCCGAATGCCAGGTTCATGCTCGGCAGCCAGTCGTTATAGGTCTTGCCGGCCTCGTAAGGCTGGACCTCGCTGCCGGCCGGCTGGGTGCCGTCCCAGTAGTTGGCGTTGGAGGATTGGTCGGCATGCTGCAACTGCACGCCGATGTTGCCGCGAAGGGTGACGTTGTCGCCGAGGTCGCTGTCCAGGTTGGCCTTCAGCCACGCGGTGGTGATCTTCTCGTTTACCGTCCAGGCCTTGGAGACCAGGTAGGACAGATCGTCCACCGGCTCGAAGCTCATGTAGCGATCGACCGCGCCGGGCACGTTCCAGGCCGGGATGAAGCCGACGCCGGCAAAGCCGAGGTTGACGCGGCTGTACTGGAGGTCGCTGGCGATGGTGGTGTCGCCTTGGGCGCCAAGGTTGATGTTGCCTTCCGGCTGTTCCTTGTGCTTCTCGCGGTCTGCGTAGTTGACGCCGACGTCGAGGTCGCGGAACCAGCCCCAGGATTCGGGCATCGGGAAGCTGGCCTGCAGGCGCGCGCCCTTCAGCCGGTCTTCGATGCTCGGCACCTTGCCGTAGCCGGAGCCGTAGATGGTGTTGGTCAGGTACAGCGAGTTCGGATCGGAGTAGTCGCGGCCGGGCACCAGCTGCGAGAAGTCGCTGCTGTGATAGGTCAGGCCGACCGTATCGAGCTGCGGCATCGGCGCCATCTGGGTGTTGTTCTCCAGGTTCAGCTCCTTGCGGGTGGCCTTGGAGTAGTTCAGGTCGGCGCTGACGCGGATGCCCGAGTCGAAGTTGAACTCGTTGTTCCAGCCGTAGACGTCGATCTTGTCTTCGCGCTTGTTGTACATGCCGCGCACCAGCGGATACACGCCGCTGGCGGTGCCGCCGGTCATGCTGCCGTTGCCGTTGACCTGCAGGTTCGTGATGGCCAGGCCCGGGGTGTAGCCGCCGTTGTAGTTGCTGAGGTTGACCTCGAACTGGTTGGCGGTATCGATCTGCTCGGCCTCGGTGTGGAAGGCGTCGAGCGTGCTGGTCCAGGAATTGGACGGACGGAACTGCAGGGTGGCCATGTAGGCGTCGCGCTTGGCGTTGCCGGTGCGGCGCAGGGCCTTGATGCCGTCGGAGTAGTAGGTGCCCGCTGGCACGCCGGGGCGGAAGCCCTGGTCGGTGTTCTCGGTGGACCACGGCTCGTACAGGCCGACCTGGTTTTCCTGGATCGGCATGTCGGTATGCGCGTAGCCGATCGACAGGCCCACGGTCTTGTTGGCGAACTGGTCGATGTAGCTGGCGTTGAAGCGGTTGCCGTTGGCGTCGACGTTGGCGGCCTTGCCCAGCGAATTATTCTGGAAATGCCCGCCCACGGAGATCACACGCTCGCTGAAGCTCAGCGGGCGCACGCTCTGCATGTCGATGGTGCCCGACAGGCCCTGGCCGACCAGTGCGGCATCGGGGGTCTTGTACACGGTGACGCCATTCATCAGCTCGGCCGGGTACTGGTCGAACTCGACGCTGCGGTTGTCGCCGGTGCTGACCACTTCACGCCCGTTGAGCAGAGTAGTGGCGAAGTCCGGCGACAGGCCGCGCACGCTGATGACCTGCGCCCGCCCGGCCACGCGCTGGGCCGACAGGCCCGGCAGGCGCGCCAGCGATTCGGCGATGCTGATGTCGGGTAGCTTGCCGATGTCTTCGGCCGAGATCGCTTCGACCACCGAGGTGGCATCGCGCTTGACCGCGATGGCGCTCTCGATGCCGCGGCGGATGCCGGTGACTTCGACGGTGTCGAGGTTGGTGACTTCGCCGCTGTTCTGCTGCGGGGTCGTATCGGCGGTGGCCGGATCGGCGGACTGCGCCGAGGCCAGCATCGGCATCATGGCGGCGGCCAGCGCAATACTCAGCGCGCTGTGCTTGTGGTTCAACATTTTCCCCTCCCAGGCAATGTTGTCTTTCGAATTGTGTCGCCCCGTTGCCGGTAGCGCGTCGCAACCAGGTTGGTGCGCGACTGTGGGTAATGGTAGGCAGTGTGTCGAAGCTATGAATCGTCCTGCATACGTATTCAATGCAGCTGGTGCGGTTGGAATCGATTCCAGCGGCCGAAAAGCCGGCTTGCATTCGCTCCTACAAAGGCGTGAAGCGCACTGCCTGGCCGCCGCCGGGTGCCAGCTTGAGTTCGAGCATGTCGCCGCTGCTCACTTCACGCGTCTCGCGTGCAAAGGCAAATGGATTGCTGCGGAAATCCGCGCCGTCGCCATCGCGGTATATCTGCGCGCGATAGCGAACGCCGGGTTCAAGGAAGGAAAGGGATACCGGCAGCACCCGGCCGTGCTCGTCGGTAATGCTGCCGAGGAACCAGTCGCGGCTGTGGCGGTCCTTGCGCACGATCGTGACGTAATCGCCGACCTCGCCATTCAGTACACGCGTTTCGTCCCAATCGACCGCCACGTCCTCGATGAATTGGAAGGCGTCGCGATGCTGCTCGTAGTGCTCGGGCAGGTCGGCGGCCATCTGCAACGGGCTGTAGAGCGCTACGTACAAGGCCAGTTGCCGCGCCAGGGTGCTTGGGATCGCCTGGCCGTTGCGCCCGCGCAGGCTGACGATGCCGGGCGTGTAGTCCATCGGCCCTGCCAGCAGGCGGGTAAAGACCAGGTTGAGTTCGTGCTCGGGCGGGTTCGGCGGCTGACCCCAGGCGTTGTATTCCATGCCGCGTGCGCCTTCGCGCGACATCCAGTTGGGATACGTGCGGCGCAACCCGGTGTCCTTGATCGGCTCGTGTGCGTTGATCGCGATCTGGCGCGCAGCGGCTTCTTCGACCACCTTGAGGTGGTGGCGGGCCATGAACTGGCCGTCGTGCCACTCGCGCCAGGCGGGGCCGCCGGCCGGGTTGCGGCGTTCGACCTGGCCGTCGTCGCACACGTAGCCAGTCTTGACTGCGTCCACGCCCAGGCGCGCATACAGGTCCAGCGCCGCGCCGAGTTGGTCCTCGTAGTGGTCGATGGCGCAGCCGGTCTCGTGGTGGCCGATCAGGTGCACGCCCTTGCGCGCGCCATAGGCCGATAGCGCTTCGATGTCGAAGTCCGGCGTGGCCCGGGTGAAGTCGAAACCACCGCCGTTGCCGACCCAGTCGCCATCCCACCCGGGATTCCAGCCTTCCACCAGCACGCCGCGGAAACCGTGGGCGGCGGCGAAGTCGATGTAGCGCTTGGTATTGGCAGTGGTGGCGGCGTGCTTCGGCCCGGTGCTCCAGGTTTCCTGGTTGAGGTGCATCGACCACCACACGCCGAGGTACTTGGCCGGGTGCACCCAGCCGACATCGCCGAGTTTGTTGGGCTCGTTGAGGTTGAGGATCAGGTTCGATTCGACCAGGCCGCCAGCGCTATCGCTGATCTGCAACGTGCGCCACGGGGTGTCGAAGGGCAGGGTGCGCCGCACCTTCCAGCCCTCGGCCGAGGGCGAGAGTTGCGCGCGCAGGCGCTGGCCCTCGGTGCGGCGCAACCACATGCCGGCGTAGTCGACCAGCGCAGCCTCGTGGATCGAGACGTGCAGGCCGTCGTGGCTGCGCAAGGTAATCGGGGTATGCGCCAGCGGCACCTGGTCCAGCGGCGTGCGCCGGTAGAGGTATTCGTAGTGGATCGGTTCGCCGGCGGGAATCCACCAGGCGGTAGCGGCCGGGGCGATGTCGAACTCGGTCAGTTCGTCGTCGATGATCGCCTCGCGCAGGCCGGCTTGCTGCGGGAACCGGTACCGGAAGCCGAGGCCATCGTCGTAGACGCGGAACACTATCTCGAAGCGGCGCTTGCTGCCGCCGCGCTCGCCCAGGCTGACGCTGAGTTCGTTGTAGTGGTTGCGGATGAAGCGGCGTTCGCCCCAAGGCTGCTCCCAGGTCTGGTCGAACGCGCGGCTGGTCTGCGACAGCACCAACAGATCGCGGTCCAGGCGGCCGTCGCGCAGCTGGAAGCCCAGTCGCGAGGGCGCAACCACTGGCTCGCCGAGGCGCTCGACGCGGTAGCTGGGCTGGCCGCCATCGAGCAGCAATTGCACGCGCAGCACCTTGCCCGGCGATTCCACCGAGGCCACGGCCACCGGTTCGGCGTGTAGCGGGGCGACCGCCAGCACCGCCAGCAGGCACAACGCCAAGGCCGGGCGGCGACGTGCCGACCGCCATGCCGACGAGCACCACAGTTCGAAAGACAACGGCATTTCCCCTCCCAAGGCGGCCGCGTGAGCTGCCCGGACTATAGCGGCGCGCGCTCGGCACACTGCTGCCAGTGCCATGAATACGTATGCAGCTAGACGGGCATCGCGTGGCCGTGCCTACCATGTGGCAGACCGCCCGGGAGGGGGTCGCGACCACGCACCGGGGCAACCCGTGCGTGCACCACAACGCGGGCAAAGAGGGAGGGAGGCTACCGGTGCGAACCGGTTCGCCGCTTCGATGCTGAAGATGATCTGCCTGGCCGCCGTCTTCGGGACGATGGCAGGTTCCGCCGCGGCCGCGACGGAACTGGAATTCGACGGACGCCACGCGCGTGCCGAACCCGCCGGCGACGGCGGCTACCGGCTGCACGCCAGCGGCCAGCAGGTGGAGATCGCCGCGCAGCCGATGCGCAGCGACACCGGCAGCGTGTTGTTCGACGCGCTGTTTGCGTTGGCGCAGCAGGAGTTGGACGCCAATCGGGTCGATGCCATCCGCGATCCGGCCTTCGACGATGGCCAGCCGGTGCCCTGCGAATGCTTCCAGACGGGCGCGCGCTGGCCCTATGTGTGGACGCGCGACATGAGTTTCGCGTCCGACCTGGCGTTGGCGCGGGTCGATCCGGTGCGCACGCGGCAGTCGTTGCGCTTCAAGCTTTCAGCGGCGCGCGATGGCCGTACTCCCGGGCTGTTCGTCGCCCAGGACACCGGTTCGGGCGGCAGCTGGCCGATCAGCAGCGACCGGGTGGTGTGGTTCTTGGGTGCGCGTGGGCTGCTCGACGACCCGGCCTTCGCCGACGAGGCCTATCACGCATTGCAGGGCACGCTGGCGCAGGATCGCCAGTACGTGTTCGACGCCGGCGTGGGCCTGTATCGCGGCGAGACCTCGTTCCTCGACTGGCGCGAACAGACCTATCCCGGCTGGACCGCGGAGGATGTGCGTTTCATCGGCGAGTCGTACGCGTTGTCGACCAACGTGCTGCATTACCAGGCGCTGCGATTGGCCCAGTCCATGGCGCAACAGCGCAGCGACGCCGCGGCTGCCCGCTACCAACAATGGGCCGACGCGCTGCGCACGCAGATCGACCGCCGCTTCTGGCGTGAGGACGCGGGCCTGTACATGAGCTACCTCGGTCCGGCCGGGCGTCGCGATAAGGACGGGGCAAGCGATCTGCTGCCGGTAGCCAAGTACGACCTGCTCGGGCTCTCGCTTGGCGTGCTGGCCGATGTGTTTCCGCCCGAGCGCGCGCGCCGCGCGATGGCCAATTACCCCGCCACCGCAGCCGGCAGCCCGGTGGTGTGGCCGCAGCAGGCGGACCAGCCGATCTACCACAACCGCGCGATATGGCCCTTCGTCAGCGCTTATTCGCTGCGGGCGGCGCGGCGGTTGGACGATGCGCCGCGGATAGCGATGGAAATCGAGTCGATCCTGCGCGGCGCGGCCCTGGCCGGGTCGAACATGGAGAACTACGAGATGCTCAGCCAGGCCATCCATGTCGAGGATGGCAAGCTGAGCGGGCCGGTGGTCAATTCGCAGCGCCAGCTGTGGTCGGTGGCCGGCTACCTGGCGATGGTGCGCGAGGGTGTGTTCGGGATCGAGGCCGATGGCACGGTGGCGCCCAAGCTGCCGGTGGCGTTGGTGCCGATGCTGTTCGGCCAGCGCGACCGCATTACTTTGAAAGAGGATGGCAAGCGCTACGTGCTGGTTCGCCCCGTGCGTGTGGAGGGTGAGCTATTGGTGGCCGGCAAGGTCAGCGCGAGCGCGAAGGTCACCACGGTGCAGCTCGTGCCCAGCCAAGGCCCCGCCAGCCGGCCGCCATCGCGGCCGGCCGAGCGCTTCGCCCCGCCTACGCCCGCCGCACCCGAGGCGACCAGGCACGGCGATGTATGGAGGGTTTCGGTGCCCGATGGCCATGTGCTTTGGCGTGACGGCGTAGCGCAGCCGGCAGGTACTGCCCAGCTGAGCCTGGCGCCCGACGCGGCCACCTGCTTGCGCCTGACCCGCCGCGACGGCGCGCTGGAGTCGTTGCCAAGCGCGGAAACCTGCCTGGGCGCGAACACGCAGCTGGTTGGCGCCAACGACTGGCGCTGGACGCCGCCGCATGCCGGGTTCTTTCGTGCGCGCCTGCGCTATGAGAACCCGCACGGGCCAATCAACACCGGCGTCACCGCCGCGGTGAAGCAATTGAGGATCCGCTGCGAAGGCCAGGCCGACCAGCTGCTGCCGGTCACGATGCCGCACAGCGTCGGCGCGCAGGACTCGACCGGGGCCGAATTCGTAGCCGGCAGCGCGCCTTGTCATTTCACCCTGGAAGAAGGTTTCAACATGAGCGCGCTGGCGCATTTCGCCCACTACACGGGCGGGCAGGGCGGCCGAGAGGGCGTGGTCAACGACGCCCGCGTGCTCGGGTTGCAACTGATGCCGTTGCCCGCCGGAGCGGCACCATGACCCGCAAGCCGACGCTGTCGTTCTGGCAGATCTGGAACATGTGCTTCGGTTTCCTCGGCATCCAGTTCGGCTTCGCGTTGCAGAATGCCAATGCCAGCCGCATCTTCGAGACCTTGGGTGCGCCGATGGACGCGGTGCCCGGGTTGTGGATCGCCGCGCCGCTCACTGGCCTGCTGGTGCAGCCGATAGTGGGCTACCTGTCCGACCGAACCTGGAGCCGCTGGGGTCGGCGCCGACCGTACTTCATGATCGGCGCGCTGTTCACTACGCTGGCGCTGCTGGTGATGCCGAACTCGCCGACGCTGTGGATCGCTGCCGGTACGCTGTGGGTGCTGGACGCCTCGATCAACATCTCGATGGAGCCATTCCGCGCCTTCGTTGGCGACCAGCTGTCGCCGCGGCAACGGCCCACGGGCTTCGCGATGCAGAGTTTCTTCATCGGCGTGGGCGCCATTGTCGCCAGCTTCCTGCCTTACCTTTTGGCGCATTTCGGCATCGCCAACACGGCCGCGCCGGGCGAGGTGCCCGACACGGTGCGCTACGCGTTCTACGCCGGCGCCACGGTGCTGTTGCTGTCGATCGGATGGACGGTGTTCAGCACGCGCGAATATTCGCCACAGCAGCTGGCCGGCTTCGACGATGCCGAACCGGGTGCGGCCCACGTCCGGCAAGCGGTCGCTGGGCGGCCGCCGGCAAGCCAGGCGGCGCTCTGGGTGCTGATCGGCGCGGTGCTCGCCGCGGCGATCTTCTGGCGCCAGGGCGACCGCATGCTCTACGTGCTCGCCGGCCTGTGCGCGGCTTACGGCGCGCTGCTGTGGCTGGCGCGGAGGTTGCCGGGCACGCACATGCTGGCCGCCATCGTCGGCGACCTGCGCGCGATGCCGCAGGCGATGCGCCGGCTGGCCTGGGTGCAGTTCTTCTCGTGGTTCGCCCTGTTCGCGATGTGGATCTACACCACCGCGGCAGTGGCCGGTAGCCACTTCGGTGCGACCGATCCCGCTTCGGCGGCCTATAACGAAGGCGCCAATTGGGTCGGTGTGCTGTTCGGCGCCTACAACGGCTTCGCGGCATTGGCGGCGCTGCTGATCCCGCCCATGGTGCGCGCGATCGGCCTGCGCTGGAGCCACCTGGTGAACCTGTGGCTGGGCGGCCTGGGCTTGATCTCGATGCTGTGGTTACGCGATCCGCATTGGTTGCTGTTGTCGATGCTCGGCGTCGGCTTCGCCTGGGCCTCGATCCTGTCGCTGCCTTATGCGTTGCTGTCGGACAGCGTGCCGGCGTCGAAAATGGGCGTGTACATGGGCATCTTCAATTTCTTCATCGTGATCCCGCAGCTGGTGGCGGCCAGCGCGCTCGGCTTCGTGCTGCGCACGCTGTTCGACGGCCAGCCGATGCGCGTGCTGGTGCTGGGCGGCTGCAGCCTGTTGCTGGCCGGTTTGTTCGCGCTGCGGGTTCCTACTGTTCCGGAGGCGGCTTGATGTTCAGGCATTGGCGTGTGTGGCTGGCAGTTACCCTGGGCCTGGCGGCCGCACCGGCGCTGGCGGCCGACTATTACGGCACATTGGAGCCGTTCGCCGCCGATGCGGTGTATTTCGTCGTCACCGACCGTTTCGTCAACGGCGATACCGGCAACGACCACCGCGACCAGGGCGGGGCGCATCCGACCTTCGACGTTCCGGTGCATTGCCCGGACGGCATCGACGGCAACATCGGCTACCTTGGCGGCGACTTCAAGGGCGTGGTCGACAACGCGCGCTATATCCGCGAATTGGGCTTCGGCGCGGTGTGGATCACCCCGATCGTCGACAACCCGGACGAACCTTTCAGCGGCGGCAGCCCGGTGAGCTGCAGCAGCACGCTCAGCGACAACGGCAAGACCGGCTATCACGGCTACTGGGGCGTGAACTTCTACCAGCTCGACGAGCACTTGCCGAGCCCGGGCCTGGACTTCGCCGGATTCGCCCGCGCCCTGCATGCCCAAGACCTCAAGGTCGTGCTGGACATCGTCGGCAACCACGGCTCGCCAGCGTTCACCATGACCCGGCCGCAGGCCAAGTTCGGGCAAATATTCGGCCATGATGGGCAACTACTCGCCGACCACCAGAACCTGCCGCCGCAGAAGCTCGACCCCAAGCACAACCCGCTGCACGCGTTCTACAACAACGTCGGCGCGGTGGATGGCAAGAACGGCTCGATCTTCGACGGTAATCTGGCCGAGTTGGCCGACTTCAACCAGGACAATCCGGCAGTGCTGGACTACCTGGCCGGTGCCTACCTGCAGTGGCTGGGGCAGGGGGCCGATGGGTTTCGCATCGACACCATCGCCTGGTTGCCAGACCGCTTCTGGCACGCCTTCAGCGCCCGCATCCGCGCGCAGAAGCCGGGCTTCTTCATGTTCGGCGAAGCGTTCGACTACGACGCCACTTCGATTGCGCGCCACACCTGGCAACGCAACGCCGGCGTCAGCGTGCTCGACTTCCCGCAACGCGGCGCGATGTCGGAAGTATTCGGCCGCGCCGGTGGCGGCTTCGAAAAGCTGGACGCGCCGCTGTTCCTGGGCGAAGGACCGTACCGCAATCCGTACGAGCTGATGACCTTCTACGACAATCACGACATGGCGCGCCTGGACGCCAGTGATGCCGGTTTCATCGACGCGCACAACTGGTTGTTCACCACGCGCGGCATTCCGGTGCTCTATTACGGTTCGGAGACCGGTTTCATGCGCGGGCGCGCCGAACACGCCGGCAACCGCGCCTATTTCGGCCAGGAACGCGTCGATGCCGCACCGCGCAGCCCGATCTTCGCGCCGTTGCAACGGATTGCCCAGCTGCGCGAGAAAACGCCGGCGCTGCAACGCGGATTGCAGGTAAACCTGCAGCTGCAGGGCGACCAGGCGGTGTTCTATCGCGTGTACGAGCACGATGGCGTCGCCCAGATCGCCCTGGTGATGCTCAACAAGGGCGATGCGGCGGCGAAGCTGCGCGCCGATCGCTACCTGCAAGCGGGCGCGTGGCGCGATGCATTCGACGGCAAGGCGGTGGCTGCGAGCAAGGGCTCGTTGACGGCTGAGGTGCCGGCGCATGGCGTACGCGTGTTCCTGCTCGATGCGCCGGTAAGCGAGCCGGGATTGCGCCGGGAACTTGATCAGGCGATGGCGCGGCAGGCGGCGCGTGACCGCCGCGACGTCTCCCGCGAGTAGCGATAGCCGCGAAGGACCATCAAGACGCCAAAGACGAATCCCGTGGCACCAATCGCGTAGGAATCGTCTGCCCTTCGGCGTGCTCGCCGCGGATCAACGCGATCAAGCTGTCCACCAGCAGGCTGCCGGCCTGCTTGGTGTCTTGCTGCACTGTCGTCAGCGACGGCGATACCGAGCCGGCCAGCGGAATATCGTCGAAGCCCGTTACCGCCACGTCCGCCGGCACGCGCAGCCCTTGCTCGCGCAGTGCCCGCATCGCCCCGATCGCGATCAGGTCGCTGGCCGCGCACACCGCATCGAAACGCTCGCCGCGGGCGAGCAAGGTGGCGCAGGCCTCGTGGCCGGACTGCTCGGTGGTGATCGCATCGAACTGCAAGCCCGGCTCTGCGGTCACGCCGGCGGCCCGCATCGCCTCCACGTGTCCGCGATAGCGCTCCTGGAACTCGGGGTAATGGCTCGATGCGTGCCCGAGGAAGGCGATCCGCCGCCGCCCCTGCGCCAGCAGGTGGGAGGTGATGTCGAACCCGCCCTGGAAGTTGTCGCTGCCGATCGACACCCCCGGCTGGTCCGGCAGCGCCGCGCCCCAGCGCACGAAATGCGTGCCCTGTTCGACCAGCCGCTGCAGGCGCTCGCGAGACTCGTGGTAGTCGCCGTAGCCCAGCAGGATGATGCCGTCGGCCTTGTTGCTGTCCTCGTAGTCGGCCTGCCAGTCCGTCGATAGCTGCTGGAACGACACCAGCAGGTCGTAGCCGCGCAGGGCGCAGGCACGGGTGATGGAGCCGAGCATCGAATGGAAGAACGGATTGATCAGCGAATCGTCCGGGGTGGGGTCCTCGAAGAACAGCAGCGCCAGGGTGCCGGCATTGCGCAGGCGCAGGCTGGAGGCGTTCTTGTCGACCTTGTAGTTCAGCTCGCGGGCGATGCTGAGGATCCGCCGCCGGGTTTCCTCGTTGACCATCGGGCTGCCGCGCAGGGCACGCGAAACCGTCGGCTGCGAAACGCCGGCCAGGTAAGCGATGTCCAGGGAAGTGGCCTTGCCTTTGGTTGTCATCGGTGCGCGCAGCGGAAACGGCTCGCCGCATCATGCCATGCCACCCAGGCGCGAAGACGTTCGGCCGAACCGGCCCCCAGCCGGCCGCGCAGGCCCGCCGCGATTGGTTTACCATGCGCTCCTGACTCCACCAGCCCAGGTGGCCTGCGCAAAAACGCCGGCCGAGCGTGCGACATGAGCACTACCATCGCCCAACGCTGAACCCTGCCGGGACCCGTGACAACGGCGCCTGGTGGCGCCTTTTTTTGGTCCGTCCCGGCCCGCCGGCCTTACCGATCCCTCGATCCCCGCCCGCGGCCTGCGCCGCCGGCATAGCGAAAGCATCCACATGATCAACATCACGCTCCCCGACGGCAGCCGCCGCGAGTTCGAACAGCCCGTCTCCGTCATGCAGGTCGCCCAGTCGATCGGCGCCGGCCTGGCCAAGGCCACCATTGCCGGCGCCGTGGACGGCGTGCTGGTTGATGCGAGCGACGTCATCGACCACGACGCCTCGCTGCGCATCATCACCGCCAAGGACGAGGAGGGCGTGGAGATCATCCGCCACTCCAGCGCCCACCTGGTCGGTCATGCGGTCAAGCAGCTATATCCGGACGTGAAGATGGTCATCGGCCCGGTCATCGCCGAGGGCTTCTACTACGACATCTACTCCGAGCGTCCGTTCACGCCGGAAGACCTGGCCGCCATCGAGCAGCGCATGGGCGAGCTGATCGCGCAGGACTACGACGTGGTCAAGAAGATGACCCCACGCGCCGAAGTGGTCGAGATCTTCAAGGCCCGCGGCGAGGACTACAAGCTGCGCCTGATCGAGGACATGCCCGAAGACATCAAGGCGATGGGCATGTACTACCACCAGGAATACGTGGACATGTGCCGCGGCCCGCACGTGCCCAACACGCGCTTCCTCAAGGCCTTCAAGCTGACCCGGATTTCCGGCGCCTACTGGCGCGGTGATGCCAAGAACGAGCAGCTGCAGCGCATCTACGGCACCGCCTGGGCGGACAAGAAGCAGCTCGATGCCTATATCAAGCGCATCGAGGAAGCCGAGATGCGCGACCACCGCCGCATCGGCAAGCAGCAGGACCTGTTCCACCTGCAGGAAGAAGCGCCCGGCCTGGTGTTCTGGCATCCGAAGGGCTGGTCGATCTGGCAGGTGGTCGAGCAGTACATGCGCAAGGTCTACCGCGACAGCGGCTACGGCGAGGTGCGCTGCCCGCAGATCCTGGACGTTTCGCTGTGGCAGAAGTCCGGCCACTGGGACAATTACCAGGAGAACATGTTCTTTACCGAGTCGGAGAAGCGCACTTACGCGGTCAAGCCGATGAATTGCCCGGGCCACGTGCAGGTGTTCAACCAGGGCCTGCACAGCTACCGCGACCTGCCGATCCGCTACGGCGAATTCGGCTCATGCCACCGCAACGAGCCTTCCGGCGCGCTGCACGGCATCCTGCGCGTGCGTGGTTTCACCCAGGACGATGGCCACATCTTCTGTACCGAGGGCCAGATCGAGGCCGAAGTGACCGCGTTCCACCAGCAGGCGCTGGCGGTGTACCAGGCGTTCGGCTTCGAGGACATCCAGATCAAGATCGCCCTGCGCCCGGAAAAGCGCCTGGGCGACGACGCCACCTGGGACAAGGCCGAAGGCGCGCTGCGCGCGGCGCTGTCGCATTGCGGGGTGGAGTGGCAGGAACTGCCGGGCGAGGGCGCCTTCTACGGCCCCAAGATCGAATACCACCTCAAGGACGCCATCGGCCGGACCTGGCAACTGGGCACGATGCAGGTCGATTTCATGATGCCTGGACGCCTGGGGGCGGAGTATGTCGATGAAAACAGCCAGAAAAAGCATCCGGTCATGCTGCACCGGGCCATCGTCGGCTCGATGGAGCGTTTCCTCGGCATCCTGATCGAGCACCATGCCGGTTCGTTCCCGGCCTGGCTGGCGCCGGTGCAGGTGGTGGTGGCCAATATCACCGATGCCCAGGCTGAATACGTTGAAGCGGTTCGGAAAAGCCTTGCAAATCAAGGATTCCGGGTACAGGCCGATTTGCGGAACGAGAAGATCGGCTATAAGATTCGCGAGCATACGTTGCAACGCGTCCCCTACCTGCTGGTGGTGGGGGATCGCGAGAAGGAAAATGGCGCCGTTGCGGTACGCACCCGTTCGGGCGAGGATTTGGG
Organism: Stenotrophomonas sp.; assembly: GCA_036566925.1. Classification (GTDB taxonomy): domain Bacteria; phylum Pseudomonadota; class Gammaproteobacteria; order Xanthomonadales; family Xanthomonadaceae; genus Stenotrophomonas_A. Next base: position 27,307 of record DATCVI010000204.1, on the reverse strand, counting down.
CACGATGTCCCTGGAAGCCTTCGCCGAACGCCTGCGCGCCGAGCACGCCGCGTAAGCCAAACCCCGGCCGTCTGGATCCTCCGGAAGTGCCGGTTCGATTCCCCTGGGAGATTGCAACATCAGTACAACTGACAACAAACAGAATCGCAAAAATCATGAAATCCGGGTGCCGCGGGTCCGTGTGATCGGCAGCGACGGTGAAATGATCGGCGTGTTGTCGCGCGACGAAGCGCTGGCGAAGGCGGAAGAGGAAGGTCTGGACCTGGTCGAGATCCAGCCTCAGGCCGACCCGCCGGTCTGCAAGATCATGGACTTCGGCAAGTTCAAGTTCGAAATGCAGAAGAAGGCCAACGAGGCCAAGAAGAAGACCAAGCAGGTCGAGATCAAGGAGCTGAAGTTCCGTCCGGTCACGGACGAGGGCGACTACCAGATCAAGTTGCGCAACATGCGCCGCTTCCTGGAAGAGGGCGACAAGGTCAAGGTCAACATCCGCTTCCGTGGCCGCGAGATGAGCCACCAGGAGCTGGGCCGCGAAATGGCGGCGCGGATCGAAGGCGATCTTGGCGAAGACATCGTGATTGAATCGCGCCCGCGCCTGGAAGGCCGGCAGATGGTCATGATGATCGCGCCGAAGAAGAAGACCTGATGGCATGGGCCGGCGGCTTCCGCCGTCGGCCACGCGGGGCGGCCGTAGGGCCTGGCCTCGCCAGAACCCGCTGATTTGCAAGACATTCCCGGGGCAGGCATAATGGCCGGCCCGATTCGTTGGGGATGCCGTGCGAACGGTGACAGGACAGGCTGTTGTTCCATTGGAATCAAGAGCTTACAAGCAGGCGAGGGCATGGACGGAAAGCGTGGCGCAGGCCACCGCCCTGGTCAGTGACAAAACATCATCAAGGACATAGCAATGCCCAAGATCAAGACCAACCGGGCGGCGGCCAAGCGTTTCCGCAAGACCGCCTCCGGCAAGTACAAGGCTGGCCACGCCAACCGTAGCCACATCCTCACGAAGAAAGCGACCAAGCGGAAGCGCAACCTGCGGCAGACGAACCATGTTCGTGCCGAGGACGCGGGCCGTCTGAACCGCATGCTTCCCTACCTCTGAGGACTGAACCATGGCACGAGTAAAGCGTGGCGTGCAGGCGCGTCGCCGGCACAAGAAAATCCTGACTCTCGCGAAGGGCTACTACAACGCCCGTCGCAAGGTCTTCCGCGTCGCCAAGCAGGCGGTCATCAAGGCACAGCAGTACGCCTATATCGGCCGTAAGCAGAAGAAGCGCAATTTCCGTTCGCTGTGGATCACCCGCATCAATGCGGCTGCCCGCATCAACGGCCTGAGCTACAGCCGTTTCATGAACGGCCTGCTGAAGGCTGGCATCACCCTGGACCGCAAGGTGCTGGCAGACATCGCCGTGCACGATGCGGCGGGTTTTGCGGCGCTGGCTGAAAAGGCAAAGGGCGCACTGGCGGCATAAGTCGTCCTGGTCGCCTGCGCATTGCGCGGGCGTCCGGGAATGGACACATGCATGGGGAAGGGCGCGAGTCCTTCCCCATTTTTTTTGTGCCGGCGCAAGCTGGCCACGCCGCAAGGCAACGCGGCCACCGACTGACAGCGGGACATTGCACAGCCCATGAGCGAGATCGAAACCCTGACCGGACAGGCGCTGGCGGATATCGCCGCCGCACAGGCGCCCGAGCAACTGGAAAACCTGCGCGTGGCCCTGCTGGGCAAGAGCGGTAGCATCACCGCGCAGCTCAAGCAGCTCGGCGGGTTGCCGGCCGAGCAGCGCAAGGCCGCCGGCGAGGCGATCAACCTGGCCCGCGACGCGGTTTCCGAGGCGCTGGCGCAACGTCGCCAGGTGCTCGATGCTGCCGCGCTCGACACACGCCTGGCCGGTGAGCGCATCGACATCACCCTGCCTGGGCGGCGCGAGGAGCGCGGCGGCCTGCATCCGGTGAGCCGCACCCTGGAGCGCATCACCGGCATCTTCGCCCGGCTCGGCTATGAGCTCGCCGATGGCCCGGAGATCGAGGACGACTGGCACAACTTCGAGGCGCTGAACTTCCCGCCGCATCACCCGGCGCGCGCCATGCACGACACCTTCTACTTCGGCGATGGCCGCCTGCTGCGCACGCATACTTCGGGCGTGCAGGTGCGCTACATGGGCGAGCACGCGCCGCCGCTGCGGATGATCGCCGCCGGCAAGGTCTACCGCAGCGACAGCGACCAGACCCATTCGCCGATGTTCCACCAGGTCGAAGGCCTGCTGGTCGACGAACATTCGACCTTCGCCGACCTCAAGGGCACGCTGGCCGAATTCGTGCGCGCGTTCTTCGAGCGCGACTTCGAGATGCGTTTCCGCCCCAGCTACTTCCCGTTCGTCGAACCCGGCGCGGAAGTGGACATCGCCTGGCAGCAGCCCGACGGCAGCACGCGCTGGCTGGAAGTGCTCGGCTGCGGCATGGTCCACCCCAACGTGCTGCGCAATGTCGGCATCGACCCGGAGCGCTATACCGGCTTCGCGTTCGGCCTGGGCGTGGAGCGCTTCGCGATGCTGCGCTATGGAGTGAACGATTTGCGCGCGTTCTTCGAGAACGACGTGCGTTTCCTGCGCCAGTTCGCCTGAGCGCACGCCCCTCCCTTCGAATCCTGGTTCCGGCTTCCCATGAAATTCTCTGAAAACTGGCTGCGCAGCCACGTCCCGACCGATGCCGACCGCGACGCGTTGGCCGCCACCCTGACCGCCATCGGCCTGGAGGTGGAAGAGGTCACGCCGCTCGGCGGCGGGTTGGCACAAGTAGTGGTGGCGCGCATCGTCGAAGCGGTGCGTCACCCCGAGGCCGATCGCCTGCAGGTGTGCCAGGTCGACGCTGGCGCTGGCGAACTGCTGCAGATCGTCTGCGGCGCGCCCAATGCGCGCCCGGGCCTGGTTGCGCCGTTGGCGTTGGTGGGCGCGCAGATCGGCGAGCTGAAGATCAAGCCGGCCAAGCTGCGTGGCGTGGAATCCAACGGCATGCTGTGCTCGGCCAAGGAGCTGGGCCTGGACAGCGACGCCTCCGGCCTGTTCGAACTGCCGGACGATGCGCCGATCGGCCAACCGCTGGTCGATTACCTCGGCCTGCCCGACGCCAGCATCGAGATCAAGCTGACCCCCAACCGCGCCGATTGCTTCAGCGTGCGCGGCATCGCCTACGACGTGGCCGCCGCCTGCGGCAGTGAAGTGGTGGCGATGGAGATCGCGCCGGTCGCATCCGCTTCGACGCGCACCCTGGCGGTCGAATTGCAGGCCGGCGCCGAAGCGCCGCGCTTCTGCGGCCGCGTGATCGAAGGCATCGACCCCGCCGCGCGTACCCCCGTGTGGATGGCCGAGCGCCTGCGCCGCAGCGGCGTGCGCCCGGTCTCGTTGCTGGTCGACATCACCCAGTACGTCATGCTCGAGCTGGGCCAGCCGATGCATGCCTACGACCTGGATACGTTGAAGGGGCCGATCGCCGCGCGCCGCGCGCGCAACGGCGAGACCCTGAAGCTGCTCGACGGCCGCGACGTGACCCTGGACGCCACCTTCCTGGTTATCGCTGACGCCGACCGTGCGGTCGGTCTGGCCGGCCTGATGGGCGGCTTCGATACCCGCGTGACCGAGGCCACGCGCAACGTCTTTCTCGAAGCCGCACATTTCCAGCCGGCGGCGATCATGGGGCGCGGCCGCAAGTTCGGCCTGCACACCGATGCCGGCCACCGCTTCGAGCGCGGCGTGGACCCGCAATTGCCGCCGCAGGCGATCGAGCTGGCGACCCGGCTGGTGTTGGACCTGGCGGGCGGCACGCCCGGCCCGGTGACCCAGGCCGAACTGGTCGAACATTTGCCGGCTGCCGCCCGCATCGGGCTGCGGCGCAGCCGTGTCGCGCGCGTGCTCGGGCTTGAAATCGCCGATGGCGAGATCGAGCGCATCCTGCGCGCACTGGGCATGCAGGTCGAGGCCACGGCCAACGGCTGGCAGGTCACCGCGCCGACGCGCCGTTTCGATATCGCCATCGAAGAGGACCTTATCGAGGAGCTGGCGCGCATTCACGGCTACGACCGCATCCCGACGACCTTGCCGGGCGGTGCCAGCCGCATCGCGATGCCGACCGAGACGGTGCTCGAAGAGGCCGCCGCGCGCGCCCACCTGGTCAGCCGCGATCTGCAGGAAACCATCAACTACGCCTTCGTCGAGGCCGAGCTGCTGCGCAAGTGGCAGCTGCAGGACGCCCTGGTAGCCCTGGCCAACCCGCTCAGCGCGGAGTTGGCGGTGATGCGCCCGGCGCTGCTGCCGGGCCTGGTCGCCGCGCTGGGCCGCAACGTGGCCCGCCAGGCCGGCCGCGTGCGCTTGTTCGAATTGGGCAAGACCTTCGCCCCGGCTTCCGAGGCGGGCGCCGCGCCGGTGGAAACCCAGCGAATCGCCGTCGCCGTCTGTGGCGACGCGCTGGCGCTGCAATGGGGCGAGGGTGCGCGCAAGGTTGATTTCCACGACCTCAAGGGCGACCTGGCTTCGCTGGCCGCCGCCAGCGGCGCGGCGCTGGAGTACCGCCCCTCCGCCCGGCCGCACGGCCATCCCGGCCGCTCGGCCGATGTCTACCGCGAAGGCGAGTGCATCGGCTGGATCGGCCAGGTGCATCCGGGGCTGGCGAAGGCGCTGGAGATCGATGTCGACGTGTTCGCGTTCGAACTGGCGCTCGCGCCGCTGGCCGCACGTGCCCTGCCGCGCGCCGGCGAGTTGTCGCGTTTCCCTTCGGTACGCCGCGATCTGGCCTTCCTGGTGCCCGAACAGGTCGCCTGGAGCGATTTGGCGGCCAGCGTGCGCGCCAGCATCGGGCCACTGCTGCGCGAGATCCAGTTGTTCGACCGCTACGTCGGCCCGGGGGTCGAAGCCGGCTTCAAGAGTCTGGCTATGGGCTTGATTTTGCAGGATAACTCGCGCACCCTCACAGATCGGGACGTGGAGGCGGTGGTGGCCGACGTGGTTGCCACGGTCGAGCGCGACCATCGCGCCCGGATCCGGAGTTGAGCAGTAATCAGGGGGAAGTGCGATGGCTTTGACCAAAGCGGAAATGGCCGAACGCCTGTTCGACGAAGTCGGTCTGAACAAGCGCGAAGCCAAGGAGTTCGTCGACGCGTTCTTCGACGTGCTTCGCGATGCGCTGCAGCAGGGACGCCAGGTGAAGCTGTCGGGTTTCGGCAACTTCGACCTGCGACGCAAGAACCAGAGGCCCGGTCGCAATCCCAAGACCGGCGAGGAAATACCGATTTCCGCCCGGACGGTGGTGACTTTCCGTCCAGGCCAGAAGCTCAAGGAACGGGTGGAGACGTATGCTGGATCCGGGCAGTAACCGCGAACTACCGCCGATACCGGCAAAACGCTATTTCACCATCGGTGAAGTGAGCGAGCTGTGCGACGTCAAGCCGCACGTGCTGCGTTACTGGGAAACCGAGTTTCCCAGCCTGGAACCGGTCAAGCGCCGCGGCAACCGTCGTTACTACCAGCGCCACGATGTGCTGATGGTGCGGCAGATCCGCGGCCTGCTGTACGAACAGGGCTACACTATCGGCGGCGCGCGCCTGCGCCTGGATAGTGCCGGTGCGCGCGAGGAATCGGCGCTGAGCAACCAGATCGTCAAGCAGGTGCGCATGGAGCTGGAAGAAGTCCTGCAACTGCTGCGGCGCTGAAGGCAAGCGACAATCCCGCGCAGAGACGATATAATCGCGGGCCGCCGCAAGGCGGGGCATCACCTCTCGGGGTATAGCGCAGCCTGGTAGCGCACCAGTCTGGGGGACTGGTGGTCGTCGGTTCGAATCCGGCTACCCCGACCAAATTCCCTATTTCGATCAACGGTCTACACTGTCACGGTGTGGGCCGTTTTTCGTTCGCACCCTATTTTCACCCTACGCCCACCCTATGGCTCGGCACTCAAGCTTCAAGAACATAGAATGTGGTCGATTGCGTGGAGAGCAGAATGGAATCCGGCAACTACCGGCTGGCGATTCCCGAACCGCGGCTGCAGATAGCCGCTGGCGTTCGAACTGACCTTCAGTTGGTACGGGAAATGCTCGATCACTGCGTCGAGATACATGACCCCATACACGATTTGTGCGACGAACTCGAAGAAGCTTGCTGGACGACGGCATTGGTAAGGTACGCGCGTTGCTTCTCCGGTAGGGCATGGCTAGCCGACTTGGTGGAGCCGGAACTCAATAATGAGGAGTTCGAATCGCACCACTACTTTCGATTCATCAGAGACAAGATGATCGGCCACGCCGTAGCTGGACTGGGCGAGGACTTCGAGGTCACCGCTGTCGTAAGTTTAAACCTCATGGGCCAGCATGAGATTGTTGCCGTCGGTGCACGACCCAGGCGCATTTGCAGTCCAGGGCAGAATCTTGCACGCGAGTTCTTGGCGCTCGTTGTGCGAGTGAGCGCCGTTGTGGACGCGTACTACGAGAGAGAGCGAATCCGAGTATTGAGATTCTTGCGGACGAAGCCGATGGCCGAAGTCGTCAAGGACAATCCTATTGTGCATGTTGACTTGTCTTTGGATAAGACAAATCGCCAATTTCGCAAGTATCTCGATCAGGCCCGGGCTAGACGCTATCAGGGCCCATAGCAGCTTCCATATATACAGCTGGAGATTGGGGCGAAGGGAGGCGATGACGCTCGGCTGCGCGCCCAGGGGGTGGGCGTTGTCTCCGGCGACTCGAGTGTAGATCCACGTGCCCCTTGGCGGCTATCTCCACTACCGCAGTCGCGATAGCATTGAGGTGACTACGTCGCGGCGGGGGGCGCAATGCCACAGATCGAGCAAATACCAGATGAACTTGGCTCCACGCAGGTTGCGGGAGATCCGGCTCCAACGAAAGATCCCTTTGCAAACCTGGAGCGATCGCTCGCAGCTGGTGAATTGAAAAATCCGGGCGTGCACAAGATGCTTTTACACAGGGTTTGGGTCGCCGAGGCGAGCGTGTCAGCACTCGAGCACTTCAGGGATGATTTCCATGCGAGCGATAAAAAGCTTGCCGTCCTACAGGAGAGGGTAGAGGGCCTCCAGGCTGTCGATAAGTTGAAGAACGCACTGCTCGCCGTGGGTAGCCTGTTCATGGGCTTTATTCCCTCCAGCTGGCCCAATGTGGCGTTGTCCGCGCTGCTGTTTGTCGCTGGGGCGGTGTTCATTTTCGTATCCTGGCATCGTCCTGATGGGGAGCGCTAACGAATGGACATGAAGTTTTCGTCGATAGCGAACCCGGGCGATATTGCTAACGAGCGCCTTGTGATGAAGGCCCTAGCCGACATGGATGTGGGGCAATACGTCCTGCTAGCTGCGGTACCGAGCGACGGTGGCCCGCTTTCGGGGGACGTCAATGCGTATTGGTTCCCCGACCAGGACGTGAAGGCTGGTGATTTTGTAGTTCTCTACACAAAGCAAGGTGGCGCCCGCAAGCAGAAAGAACTGAGCGGCGGTCACACGGCATGGTTCTTCTATTGGGGAAAAGCGGCTGCAATCTGGGGCCCAGAGGAGCGGAAACAACCGGTATTGATCGAGTCGGCGGATTGGGATGTTAAAGATTTGGATCCATCGAAGGTCAGACGTGAAGCGGGCTCGCGATGACCTCCGACCAAGGTGCATCGTGTCCGTCTAAATAGATCGAAGTCATGGACGAGCTGGCATGCCCCATCAGCTGCTGCACTTGCTGAAGGGTCCAGCCTGACTGCCGCAATAAAGCACCACCTAAGCTTCGGATCTCGTGGAATGTCGGCGCGTTTCCGGTGGCCAAGCCGGCTGAGGCACGTGCTTCTTGGAATGCGCGCGTCAGCTGCTCCGGGAGGACCTGAGTATGGTGGTCTCGTGCCTTTGCTCGCTTCGCTTGCGGCCTAGCCTTTTCGGGCAATCGGTGCACGATGTAAGGCGACACGACGCGATCGCGCGCGCGCGTCAGTACCGACTGGAGCTCCGGCGTAAGCACGATCTTTAACTTCACCAACGTGCTGTGCTCGGTTTTGCTTGGCACTACCCAGAGGGCACCATCGTGAGCGTCGGCGAAGGTCAGGCTCACGATGTCGTCTCTGCGAAGCAGAGTCAGCAGCGAAAGATCCATCGCCACCTGGAGCCAGTGAGGTGCGGCGGCACGGATAGCCTGGAACGTCTCCAACGTGAGGCGCTCGCGCTTGCGGGTGAAGCTGAACTTTCGAGTCACCAGGGCAGGGTTAGTCTCGATCCAGCCTTCCTCCACGGCGCAGGCAAGGATCCAGCCGAGGACGAGCCGCCTGGTCTGTCGGCCGCGTTCGGATTCGGTGTCGGTCCGTAGCCACTCGGCGCAGTCCTTGACGGTCAGCGCTTCCAACGGGCGATCGCCGAGACCGGCCTCGATGTGCCTGATGATGATGGCGTACTCGGCCGCGGTCCGAACTCCCCACTTTCGACTCGGTACGTCATCTTCGCGAAACACCTTCACTGCGTCAGCAACGGTCTTGCCCATGCCCGTGACGCGGCCCACCAGGTCCGTAGCCTGGGTGAGAAGCGCATTGAGCTGTCTCGCAGCGGCGAAGGCCTTAGCCTTGTCCTTACCCATCCAGGTTTCGCGGCGCGTCACTGGGTGCCGGTACTTGTACCCATCCCGGTTCGGGTAGGGGTTGTCGGGCCATCCGGCCCTGCTGCGCGATCGAACACGTCCCATCATCGGAGGTTACCCCGCCGCCGCCAGGACGCGCATCACCAGCTCGTGGCCGCCGGCGGCCCATGCATGATCGTCGACATACCAATTGCCGCCGACCTTGCGGCCAGGCAGCACACCGTTCTGGAGCCAGCGTCGGATGGTCAGCTCTGCCGGCGCGCTGCCTGGCGCGAAATACTTGGCGGACCATGCGGACACGGTCATGAGCAGCATTCGCGCTTTCCTTTCAAGAGGAGCTTCAGGTTCATTGGTTGGCCTCGGTGGAGACGTAGGAGTGAACGCCCTGCAGCGCGTACCACTCGCGCAAGGCAGTGAGGTTATCGGCAACTCGGCCGCCATCAATCAGCACCGCGCCACGACGCGTGCGCTCGGTGGGGCTCGCTTGGTATCCGGCGTGCGGGGCGAGCCGCTATGGAAATCCGCAGGACGCGGGTCGGTCGCACCAGTCCTGTCGGGCGCGCCATTTCAGGGCATGATTCGCGCTGGAACTCGAGCCACATCACCCAGCGTTCGGATAAGTCATGCGCAAACTGCTCGCTTTATTGCCCTTGGCCTGCTTGGTGGGACTTCCCGGCTCTGCGTCCGCTTGCCAGTACCCGGTGCCGCCCACGCTGGAATCAGCGCTGAAGCAGGCCACTTCCGTTTTTATATTCCAACTGGTGCGCGCGGACTACCACCGAACCGAGTTGGGTTCCGGCGCCTACATGGCCGAAGTCGAGGGGCGTATCAGTCCGCTCCAGGAGTTGCTGGGCGACTCTCGTGGTTACAAGAAGATCGTGTTCGAGACCAGTTGGTGCGGCGGCGTCACGCTGGTGGTGGGGCGTCACTATTTGATCGCGACGAATTCAAAGACCGACACGATCAAGTTGGTGCCCCAAGACGGATCGATCCTTGACATCGAGCTCATCTATGGCCGTCGCTATAGCGACCAGGAACTGCAAACCGGTGCGCTGGCTCCGATAGTGGCGTTTCTGCGCGAGGGCAAGCAATTGCCGCCCGACTTCCCGCCTGCGTGGATGCTCGAGCACACCATCACCCTCCCGCCGCCGCCGCCAGAACCCCTGCCCAGGAAGCGTTGAGCCAAGGAGCCTGCTTCTTCGCACCGGACTCGCTCAGCTCCGTATAAGCAAATCTATGAGTGGCCTGAACTGGGGCGCCGTCCGCGATGCGATGCTCCGTCTGCGGATGAAGTAGCGCGCCACCCCGGCAGCGCTCCCACCCTAACGCATCGTAAGTAATTGATTGGGATAGATCGAATTGCGCGATCTGCACTCATCCAAGCGCGAAGGAAATGCTTAATATTTCGATTGTTTAGAATGGTCACAGCCCAAGTCCGGGGGACTGGTGGTCGTCGGTTCGAATCCGGCTACCCCGACCAAACAAGAGAACGGCCTGCATCGACGAGATGCAGGCCTTTTTCTTTGGTGCTTGTCCCGCGTATGCAACGGCTATACACCCGCTCTCGCATGCTGGGCACCAGGAGGACTCCCCGCATGCGCCCAGCGCTCATCATCATCGACATGGTCAGTGCCTTCGACTTTCCCGAGGCGCCGGCCCTGCACGCCAGCGTGGTGGCCGCAGCAAGGGACATCGCCCGGCTGCGCGAGCATTTCCATCGGCATGGCCATCCGGTGATCTACGCCAACGACAACTTCGCCAATTGGCGCGCCGATTTCGGCGAGCTGGTGGCGATGGCACGCGCCTCCGGGGGCACCGGCAAGGCGGTGGTCGACCTGATCCCGCCCAGCCCCGAAGATTACTTCGTGCTCAAACCCAAGCACTCCGCGTTCCTGGCTACGGCGCTGCCGGTGCTGTTGGCAAAATTGGCCGTCGACCGCCTCTATCTGACCGGCATGACCGCCGACTCCTGCGTGATGGCTACGGCGGTCGATGCCAACGCGCGCGAATACGATGTGCGCGTGGTCTCCGGCGCGGTCGCGGCTCTTGCGGCTGTCAAGAAACGCGCGCTGTCGCTGATCGTGGATGCCAAGATCGGCGACGTCGTCACCACGACCGCCGCAATGCGGCAAGTGTCCTGACTTCGGTCACAAGAATCGCGCAAGCCGGCGGTTCTTCGCGCCGATTTGACACGCGCCGCGCAAGGTTGCGGGTTTAAAAGGTGACATTGCCATGCTGACCCGTGTTGAGTTGGACCGATGTCTGGACACGCTGCAGGACCAGTTGCCGCAGCTGTGTACGGACGAGGACGCTGACTTCGATTTCCTGGCCTTCCAGGCCGAAGCCGAGCGCATACGCGAGGCCGCGGGGGCGGAGGACGTCGAGCATGTGCGTGGGCGCTTGCAGGCGATGTTGGAGCAGGCGGGACTGATTCCTACCGATGCCGAGGTGGAGCGTCGGCGCTGACTTCGCGCCATGTCGAGGCGACGTGAAGAATGTTCGGCTGCCCCGCGTTGCAACCGATAGTGTCGCGAGGAATAGATGCGTGCAGGTAGCGGAATGACGTGACAGCGATCACGTAAAAAATGCTTGTACCGCGCAAATCTCGGTCTTCGTGTGCAGCGTACGTGAACGAGTCGAAGACGAACTTGAACCCAATTCTTACGTCGCGCCATTTTTTTGGCGCCGAGGGATTGCCGGAAGCGTTTTCTATGCCATAGTGCGTCGCAACACGCTTTGCTCCAAACAGTTGTTCCGAAGTTTGTGGTCGACCGATGCGCAGTAGCGGCATCGGGATGCAAGGCAAATCCAAAGACCTCGTTCCGCCGTTCCCCTGGGCGCATTGCGTCCGGCGTGGGCGAGGTCGTCCCGAATTTCAAGAGGCGGTGATAACGACGCATGAGTTATTCCCACGGAAGTCGCAGCGGAATACGGATGCTTCTGTCGCTGGTCCTGATGACGCTGGCGGCATGTAGCGGTACGTCACACATGGCGAGGGAGCTGCCCCAACCCGACCCGTTGGCCCTGGCCACGGTGCAGCCGGAGTATCGGCTGTCGCCCGGGGATGTGCTCCTGGTCAAGGTGTTCCAGATCGACGATCTCGAACGCACGGTTCGCGTCGATAACGACGGCCTGGTGTCGTTGCCGCTGATTGGTTCACTGCCGGCCGCTGGCAAGGGCGTGGCTGAATTCGAGCGCGAAGTCGCCGGCCGCTATCGCCAGACCTATCTGCAGGATCCCCAGGTGTCGGTGTTCGTGCAGGAGGCCAATGGCCGCCGCGTCACCGTGACCGGTGCGGTGTCCGAACCGGGCATCTACCCCATCGTCGGCGCCAACCTCACCTTGCAGCAGGCGATTGCGCAGGCCAAGGGCGTCAGCAATATCGCCAGCCGCGGCAACATCATCGTGTTCCGGACCGTCCAGGGCCAGAAGATGGTCGCGCGCTTCGACCTTGGCGACATCGAACACGGGCGCTCGCCGGATCCGGAAATCTACGGGGGCGACGTCGTCGTGGTGTATCGCTCCGATGCCCGCCTGCTGCTGCGCACCGCACTTGAGCTGACCCCGTTCGTCATGGTGTGGCGGGCCTACCGATGATCCAGCAGACCCCCACTCCCATGCATCATGCGCACCACCCCGAACTGAGCCTGCGCGATTACTGGCGCGCGCTGTTGGCGCAACGCTGGTTGATCGTCGGCATCACCGCGGCGATCGTGCTGGCGGCCTTGGTGGTGACCTTCATGATCACCCCGAGCTACCGCGCCACCAGCACCTTGCAGATCGAACGCGAAGCCCTGAACGTGGTCAACGTCGAGAACCTGATGCCGGCCGAATCGCCGCAGGATCGCGACTTCTACGAGACCCAGTACGAACTGCTGCAGAGCCGCTCGCTGGCGCGGCAGGTCGTGCGCGAGGCGCGCCTGGCCGAGGATCCGTATTTCCGCGAGACCGTGGACAAGGCGGCCGCCAAGTTCGACAGCACCCACGCGGAAAGCGACAAGCAATCGCCGCAGCGGCAGGCGGCGATCGAGCGCGCGCTGGTGGCCGCGTTGATCGATGGCCTGGAGATCGAGCCGATCCGCAATTCGCGCCTGGTGCGGGTCAACTTCAGCTCGCCGGACCCGCGCGTGGCAGCGAAGGTCGCCAATGCGTATCCGCGGGTATTCATCGTCAGCAACCAGCAGCGGCGCCTGCAGGCCAATTCGTTTGCCACCAAGTACCTGGCCGAGCGCTTGCAGCAATTGCGCGACCGGGTGGAGGACTCCGAGCGCAAGCTGGTGGAGTATTCCGGTCAGGAAATGATCGTCCCGGTCGGCGAGGACAAGCCGTCCCTGCCGGCGCAGAACCTGAGCGAGCTCAATGCGCTGCTGGCTGCGGCGCAGAGCCAGCGCATCAAGTCCGAGACGGCGTGGCGCCAGGCCAGCCAGGGCGATGGCATGGGCCTGCCGCAGGTGATCTCCAGCCCGCTGATCCAGCAGCTGCGCGCTGAACAGGTGCGGATCAATGCCGAGTACCAGCAGAAGCTTTCCACCTTCAAGCCCGACTACCCGGAAATGCTCCGCCTCAAGGCGCAGTCCGGCGAAGTGCAGAAGCAGATCAACGGCGAGGTACTCAACATTCGCGCCGCACTGAAGGCGCAGTACGAGGCCGACAGCCAGCAGGAGCAGCTGATGAACGCGCGCATCGCCGGCCTCAAGGGCGATGAGATCGATCTGCAGACGCGCAGCATCCGCTACAACCTGCTCAAGCGCGAAGCCGACACCAATCGCCAGCTCTACGACGCCTTGCTGCAGCGCTACAAGGAAATCGGCGTGGCCGGCAATGTCGGCAACAACAACGTATCGATTGTCGATGGCGCCGATGTACCCGGCAGCCCGTTCATGCCGAAGTTGCCGTTGAATTTGGCACTGGCGCTGGTTTTCGGTCTGTTCATCGGTGTCGCGGTGGCGCTGCTGCGTTTCTTGCTGCGCGACCCGGCCGATGAACTGGCTAGAACGTGACCGTCGAGGCAGTGCAGCGCGGTCACTTTGGTGACAAGTGATTCAGGGTGAGGGCAGGGCGATCGGCTAATTTTCGCCATGCGAACAGAAAGCGATCAGCGCGGAGATATGCGGAAGGGTGGTAGAGGTGGAGAGCGGCTAGCGGGATGGAATGTAGGTATGGCGGCGCGGGCGCCGCTGAGCAATAAGGGCTGTCGCATGCCCGGGGTCGGCGTAGGAGGGCGCCGTCAGGCATGCGGCAGGCGATCGAGGCCCGAAGGTGCAGTGTGTTCCCCACGCGCGCGACGCCTTAGGGTTTGGAGGACAATCCCATGTTATTGGCCGATCTGAGTAGTGCGACGTATACATCGAGTTCGTCGCGAATGTTGACCAAGTATTCGGCTGCGGCCGATCTGGTCTTGCGTGTGTTCGATGTGGCAGTAGTGGTAGCCAGCGCGTTGTGCGCCTACCGCATCCTCTATGGCACCTGGGTGCCGGCCGCGGCCTATCGCGTGGCCATCGGCACTACCGCGTTGTATGCGGTGATCTGCTTTGCCTTGTTCCCGCTGTATCGCAGCTGGCGTGGCCGCGGTTTGCGGCAGGAGCTGCTGGTGCTTGGCGCTGCGTTCGGCGGGGTGTTCGCGCTGTTCTCGGTTCACGCATTGGTGGTGCAGTTCGGTCAGGGCGTCTCGCGCCTGTGGATCGGCTTGTGGTTCCTCGGCGGGTTGGTCAGCCTGGTGCTGGCACGCACCGGCCTGCGCATGCTGCTCAACCATCTGCGCAGCCTGGGCATGGACAGCCAACGCGTGGTGGTGGTCGGCCTGCGCCATCCAGTGATGAAGATCCACCAGTACCTGCAACGCAATGCGTGGGTAGGCATGCAGGTGGTCGGCTACTTCAGCAGCCGCTACGACCTCACCCTGGCCGAGCATCGGCAGGAAGACCTGCCGTGCCTGGGCAGCCCGGACGGCCTGATTTCCTTCCTCGAAGCCAATCACGTCGACCAGGTCTGGATCTCGCTGCCTTTGGGCGAGCGCGACCACATCAAGCAGTTGCTCGAAGGTCTCGACCGCTACCCGATCAACGTCAAGCTGGTGCCGGACTTGTTCGACTTCGGCATGCTCAACCAGTCCGGCGAGGTCATCGGCAACGTGCCGGTGATCAACCTGCGCCAGGGTGGGGTCGATCGCGACAGCTACTTCATCGTCGCCAAGGCGTTGCAGGACAAGGTGGTGGCTGCCGCGGCGCTGATGGTGTTGTGGCCGGTGATGCTGGCTTGCGCGATCGGGGTCAAGCTCAGCTCGCCTGGCCCGGTGCTGTTCCGCCAGCGCCGCCATGGCCTGGGCGGGCGCGAGTTCTACATGTACAAGTTCCGCTCGATGCGCGTGCACGAGGATGGCGAGCACGTGCAGCAGGCGACCCGTCACGACAGCCGCATCACCCGCTTCGGCGCATTCCTGCGCCGCAGCAGCCTGGATGAACTGCCGCAGCTGTTCAATGTGCTCGGCGGCAGCATGTCGGTGGTGGGCCCACGGCCGCATGCGGCGCAGCACAACACGCACTACGAGAAGCTCATCCACCATTACATGCAGCGGCATTACGTCAAGCCGGGCATTACCGGTTGGGCGCAGGTCAATGGTTTCCGTGGCGAAACTCCGGAGCTGCGCACGATGAAGAAGCGCATCCAGTACGACCTGGACTACATCCGGCGTTGGTCGCTGTGGCTGGATGCGCGGATCATCGTGCTCACTGCGGTGCGGGTGCTCGGCCAGAAGAACGCCTACTGATGTCGGCAGTGGGCGCCCACGCCGGCATGCCAATGCCGCTGCCCGCCTGGGCGGCGGCATTGTCGCCGCGGCTGGCGCATCGGCTGCGCTGGCGCAATGTGCTGGTCGAGTGCGTGTTGCTGCTGGCCATCGGCTACAACTTCCTGCTGGCGGTGGTGAACGCCAAGGTCTTCACCGTGCGCCCGGCGATGACCTATGCGGTGGAATTCGTCCTCTACGGCGCCTGCTTCGTGCTCGGCGTGTGGTCGCTGGACCGGCGTCGCGCCGCGTTGGTGGTCGGTGGCCTGGCCTTTATCGTGCTGCTGGCGTTGCTGCGCTTCTTCCTGGTCTGGCAGTTCGATCCCAAGTTCCTGCGCGATGCGCTGATTCCCTTCGCTTTCCTGGTGCTCGGTTGCGCCTATCGCGGTTCAGTACCCAAGCTGTTCGTGCGGATGACGCTGGTGATCGCGGTGGTGGCTGCGTTCGAGCTGGCGATGCCGGTCACCTACGGCGATGTGGTCAACCCGAAGAGCTACTTCGTCAACGCGCGTGGCTTCAGCGCCTCTGGCTTCTGGAACGAAGACAGCAACCTGTTCGTCAGCGCCACCCGGCCGGGCGCGCGCAACTTCCTTCCCGGGAGCAACCTGCCGCGCGCCTCCTCGGTGTTCATCGAACCGGTGACGATGGGCAACTACATCATCTTCTTCATGGCCGTGCTGCTGGCGTTCCGGCGCTGGCTCAGTGGCTGGAAGCAGTTGTTGAGTTTCGGCCTTATCGGTTTCCTCGTCGTCGCCTCCGATGGCCGGCTCGCCGCCGGCACCTGCGTGCTGATGCTGCTGGCCGCGCCGATCCTGCGCCGGCTGGACCAGCGACTGGCGTTCGCGTTGTTTGGCGCCGTGTTGCTGGGAGGCTGGGCGCTGGTCAGCGGCGCCGGCGTGCAGGCGTACGAGGACACGATGCTGGGCCGCATCTTCTTTACCGTCGATTCGATGTCGCGATTGTCGGTGCAGGCCTGGCTGGGGCTGGATATCAACGAGGCTTATCGGTACTTCGATAGCGGCATCGCGTACTTCGTGGTCTCGCAATCGATCTTCGTGGTGCTGGCCTTCCTGCTGGCGTATTCCTTCCTGATGATCCTGCCGGGCAGGGAAGGGCAGGCGTTCAAGCACCTGGCGATCCTCGCCTTCGCGCTGAGCCTGCTGGTCTCCAACGGCTATTTCTCGATCAAGACCGCGGCGCTGTGGTGGTTCGTCTGTGGCTGGCTGTGGCAGGGCGCGCCGGTGCTGCCGCCGGCACGGCAACTGTGGCACCAGCGCTCGGCTGTTGGCGCAGGGCCGCCGCCATGAGCGCCGCCGCCGCCAGTCGCGACGGTCGCATCGACGCCACCCGCGCCATCGCGATCGTGCTGGTGGTATTGGGCCACGCCAAGGGCGTGCCGCAGCTGTATACCTTGCTGGCCTTCAGCTTCCACGTTCCGTTGTTCTTCTTCTTGTCCGGCTGGGTCGGTGCCGCCTACGGCCGCCCGCGTGGCGATGCCGAGACGTGGCAAAAGCTGGTGCGCGGGTTGGTAGTGCCGTATGTGTTCTTCTTCTTCGTGGCCTACGCGTACTGGTTGGCGACCCGCAACATCGGCGCCAAGGCGGCGCGCTGGGGCGCGGTGCCGGCGTGGGATCCCTTGCTCGGGCTGTTGCAGGGCACCGGCGATCGACTGTATGTGCAGCCAGCGCTGTGGTTCCTGCCGGCGCTGTTCGTTACCGCGTTGGCGTTCCATTATTTGAGCAAGCGGGTGTCGGCTGGCGTACTCGCTGTGGCCATGGCGGTGATCGCCTGCCTGTGGTGCGCCTGGTTCCCGTCACTGGGTCTGCGCCTGCCCTGGGGCCTGGACGTGCTGCCGGTGTCGCTGTTCTTCTTCGCCGCCGGTGCGGCCGTAGCGCGGCATCGGGCGGGCGATGCCCATTCGTTTGCCTGGTGGGGCGTGCCGTTGCTATTGGCGGTGTTGTGGCTGCCACTGGCGTGGATCAACGGCAAGGTCGACGTGAATCTGCTGCGCTTCGGTCACTGGCCGGCGCTGTTCTTGCTGGTGGCGCTGCTGGGCACTGGCTTGATGCTGCATGTCGGCGGCTGGATACAGCGCTGGCCCGGCGTGCAATGGATCGGCCGCAACACCTTGCTGATCCTGTGCACGCACTTCCTGGTGCTGTTCTTCCTTTCCGGCGTGCGCGCGCTGGCCGGCATCGCCGCGCCACCGGGTCCGGGCTGGGCCCTGCTGGTGACGGCCATCGCCATCGCCGCCGCCGTTCCCCTGCGTTGGATCCTGGCGCGTTGGGCGCCTTGGACCATCGGCCTGACGCGCCGCCCCGCGGCAACGGCGCAGCTCAACGCTACTCCCGAGGTACGGTCGCAATGAAAGTCGTGCATGTGGTTCGCCAGTTCCATCCTTCCGTCGGCGGCATGGAAGAAGTCGTGCTCAACGTAGCGCGGCAACACCTGCAGCAGGGCGGCCAGGCCGAGGTGCTGACGCTCGACCGCCTGTTCACCGCGCCTGAAGCGCGCCTGCCGGCCGCGGACAAGATCGACGGCATCGCGATCCGCCGTATCGGCTATCGCGGCTCCTCGCGTTATCCGCTGGCGCCGCAGGTGCTGAGCCACCTGGGCGATGCAGACCTGGTGCACGTGCACGGCATCGATTTCTTCTACGACTTCCTGGCCATGGCGCGGCCTACGCATCGCAAGCCGATGGTGGTCTCCACCCATGGCGGCTTCTTCCACACGGCCTATGCTTCGCGGCTCAAGCAACTGTGGTTCCGCACGCTTACGCGGGCCTCGGCGCGGGCCTACGCGCGGATCATCGCCACCAGCGAGAACGATGGCCGGTTGTTCTCGCAGATCGTGCCGGCCGAGCGCTTGCGGGTGATCGAGAATGGCGTGGATGTGGCCAAGTTCGCCAACCGCGGCAACCCGGGACCGGGGCGCACGCTGGTGTACTTTGGCCGGTGGTCGGTCAACAAGGGTTTGCTGGAAACGCTCGACCTGCTCGCCGCGCTGCGCCGCCGCGATCCCGACTGGCGCCTGTTGCTGGCCGGACGCGAATACGACTTCGACCAGGCCACGCTGCGCCAGGCCATCGCCGCGCGCGGGCTGGAGGCGCAAGTTGAGCTCATCGTTGCGCCCAGCCCGGCCGAGCTGGCCACCTTGCTGCAGCAAGCGCAGTTCTTCGTCTGCCTGTCGCGGCACGAAGGCTTTGGTATTGCCGCGGTGGAAGCCATGAGTGCCGGCTTGCTGCCGGTGCTCAGCGACATCCCGCCGTTTGCGCGACTGCGACGCGAATCCGGACTCGGTGTGCTGGTACAACCGGCCCAAGCCGACGCCGCCGCCGCCCAGGTGCAGGCCCTGGCCGAAGCCAGCGATAGCGAATGGCCAGCGTTGCGCGAACAGGCCATGGCCTTCGCCGCGCGCTACGACTGGCGGCACATCGCGCGCCAATACCAGGACGAATACCGCGCCGCGCTCGCCCCGCGCGCCGCTGCCGAGGTGCTGCGATGAAACCTCGCGACGCCGCGCCCACCGTAGCCGTGCTGTTCTCCACCGAACGCCCGGGCGAGCGCACCAATCCTTACCTGACCCAGCTCTACGACTCGCTGCCCGACGTCGTCGAGCAGCAGTACTTCTCGATGCGCGCCGCGCTGCTATCGCGCTACGACGTGCTGCACCTGCACTGGCCCGAATACCTGATGCGTCACTCCAGTCGCGCCGGGACCTGGGCCAAGCGCGCCTGCACCGCGCTGCTGCTGCTGCGCCTGCAACTCACCCACACACCGGTGGTGCGCACCCTGCACAACCTGCAGCCGCACGAAAGCCAGGGCCGTACCGAACAATGGCTGTTGGCGTGGATCGATCGCCTCACCCGGCGCTGGATCCGCATCAATTCCGCCACGCCGCCGAGGCCGCCGTTCACCGACACGATCCTGCACGGCCACTACCGCGACTGGTTCGCGTCGTTCCCGCAACCGCCGTCGCAGCGCGGGCGATTGCTGCACTTCGGCTTGATCCGTCCTTATAAGGGCGTGGAGACGCTGATCGAGGCGGTCGGCGCGTTGCCGGATCGCGATGTGCAGCTGCGGATATGCGGCAATCCGGCCACGCCGGAGATGCGGGCCACGGTCGAGGCCGCCTGCGCCGCCGATCCGCGCATCAGTGCGCACCTGGCCTATATCGACGACGCCGAGCTGGCGCGCGAGGTGGGCCTGGCCGAACTGGTGGTGTTGCCGTATCGGCAGATGCACAACTCGGGCACGTTGCTGCTGGCCCTGTCGCTGCAAAGGCCGGTGCTGGCGCCATGGAGCGAGTCCAATGCCGCGGTGGCCGAGGAAGTCGGACCTGGCTGGGTGCATCTGTATCGGGGTGAGCTGGATGCGCAGCTGTTGGCCGATACGCTTGCCCAGCTGCGTCAATCGCCGCGTGCGGCCGCGCCGGACCTCTCGCTCCGCGACTGGGACAGCATCGGCCAGCAGCACTACTGCACCTATCTCGAAGCGATGGGCCGCGACAGCGAGGCCTACGCATGAGCAGCGAGGCCGCCAGCGTGGCGCCGACACCGCGGCTGGGCGCGCGCGCGGCCGGTGGCGCGTTCGTCACCATGGCCGGGCAGGGCGTGCGAGTGGCCGTGCAGTTCGGCGGCATCATCCTGCTGGCGCGGCTGCTGACCCCGCATGACTACGGCCTGATGGCGATGGTCACCGCGATCGTCGGCGCGGCCGAGATCCTGCGCGATTTCGGCCTGTCCTCGGCCGCGGTGCAGGCGCGCGAAGTCAGCCGGGCCCAGCGCGACAACCTGTTCTGGATCAACACCGGCATCGGCCTGGTGCTGGCGGTGGCCGTGTTTGCCGGGGCCAATGCGCTGGCCGCGTTCTATCGCGAGCCGGCACTGGTGCAGATCTCCGAGGCATTGGCGGTCACCTTCCTGCTCAGCGGCATGACCACGCAATTCCGCGCCCATCTCAGTCGCGGCCTGCGGTTTGGCCAGCTCGCCCTCAGCGATGTCGGCGCGCAGGTGGCCGGCCTGTTGGCGGCGGTGGCCGCCGCGCTGGTCGGCGCCGGCTTCTGGGCGCTGGTGCTGCAGCAAGTCGTGCAGGCAGCGGTGCAACTGGTGCTCACCGTGCTGTGCGCGCGTTGGTTGCCGCGCGGCTATACCCGCGCCGCGCCGATGCGGCAGTTCCTGGGCTTCGGCTGGAACCTGATGCTGGCCCAGTTGCTTGGCTATGCCAGCCGCAATGTCGGCCAGGTGATTATCGGTGCGCGCACCGGCGCCGAAGCATTGGGCCTATACAACCGCGCCTTCCAGTTGCTGATGATGCCGCTGAACCAGATCAACGCCCCGGCCACCACCGTGGCCTTGCCGGTGCTGTCGCAATTGCAGGACGACCGCGAGCGCTTCGCCGCCTTCCTGCTGCGCGGGCAAACGGTGATGGTGCATTTGATCGTGGCTACCTTTGCCTTCGCCTGTGCCCAGGCACTGCCGCTGATGGTGCTGGTCCTGGGCGAGCAATGGCGCCCGGCGGTGCCGCTGTTCCAGTGGCTGGCGATCGGTGGCGTGTTCCAGACCACGGCCTACGCCGCCTATTGGGTGTTCCTGGCCAAGGGCCTGATGGGCGCTCAGTTGCGCTACTCGGTGGTCACCCGGCTGTTGCTCATCGCCTGCATTTTTGCAGGCTCTTGGTGGGGCGTGGAGGGCGTCGCCGCCGGTTACTCGTTCGGCCTGCTGGTGATGTGGCCGCTGTCGCTGTACTGGGTCGGCCGCATCAGTGACGTACCGGTCTGGTCGGTATTCGCCAACGGCGCACGCGCGGTCGTCGCCTACGGCGCCTGCGCGGGCGCTTCGTATGCCGCATCGGCCTGGTTGGGCGGCGCGCTGTGGCGCCAGCTCGGCATCGGCACCGGCGTCATGCTCGTTTCCCTGGGCCTGGTCTTCCTGGCCTGGCCGGCATTCCGCCGCGATGTGCTGTCCATCCTGCAAACCCGCCACCTGATCGCCGAAGCCCGGAGTCGCCGATGAACGCCTTGCTGTCCGCCGCCCCCGCGGGCGCAGATTCCGCCGCCGCGGCCGCCGCGCCGCGCTACCTGGTGCTGTCCGCGCACGACTACCGCACCCCGCGCCGCGCCAACATCCATTTCATCGCCGAACAGCTGGCCCAGCGCGGACCCACGCGCTTCTTCTCGCTGCGCTACAGCCGCCTGTCGCGCTGGAAGGGCGATGCGCGCCTGCCGCTGGACGACACCGCCAACCGTGTGGTCGAACATCGCGGCGTCGAGTGCTACCTGTGGCGCGCCCTGGTGCATCCGTTCAATACGCGGCGGCGCTGGGCGCGGCCGCTGGAGAACGCGATGTTCGACTGGTACGCCCGGCATCCGCCACAGATCCTGCGGCAGTGGATGCAGGAGGCCGATGTCATCGTCTTCGAGAGTGGCACTGCGATCGCCTTTATCGAACTGGCGCGGCAGGTGAATCCGCGCGCGCGGCTGGTCTATCGCGCTTCCGATGCGCTGTCGGCGATCGACGTCGCCGACTGGGTCGCTCGCACTTTCGACCGCGTCGCCCCGGCGCTCGACGTGATCGCCCTGGTCTCACCCGCCATGGCCGGCGAGATCGCCAGCCGCGACAACGTCTTCCATGTCGGCCACGGTATCGACCACGGCCTGGAGGCAATGGGCGACCCCAATCCCTATGGCGAGGGCATCCATGCGGTGGCGGTGGGATCGATGCTGTTCGACCCGCGCTTCTTCGTCACTGCCAGCCGCGCCTTCCCGGACGTGACCTTCCATGTCATCGGCTCGGGCATGGGGCGGCATCCGGACTATGGCGACAACGTCGTGGTCTACGGCGAAATGAAGCATGCCGAGACCATTCGCTACATCAAGCATGCGCGTGTCGGCATTGCTCCGTATGCGTCCTCGCAGGTGCCGGCCTACCTGGCCGACAGTTCGATGAAGCTGCTGCAATACGATTTCTTCGGCCTGCCCGCCGTGTGCCCTTACGCCGTGGTCGGTGGTTATCGCTCGCGCTTCGGCTACACGCCGGGCGACGAAGCCTCGATCGTCGCCGCGATGGCCCAAGCGTTGGCCGCTCCGCGTGAGCGCCTGCGCCAATGCCTGGACTGGGCGCAGACCACCGATCGCGTGCTCGACCCCGCCGCTTATCCCGACACCCGCATCGCCCCCGTGCGCTGACTTCCGACTTCGAGACCCCTATGCCCAACGCCTTGCTGCACCGCTGGATCGACCACACCGAGCGCCGCGCCCTTTACTGGTGGCAGCCCAAGGACGGCCGCACCAACATGGGCGATCAGCTCTCACAGGTGATCGTCTCGCGCGTGCTCTCGCTGCGCGACTTCGCGCTGATGGACAAGGCCGCCAATGGCCAGCGCCTGTTCGCGATCGGCTCGGTGCTGCACTTCGCCCGCACCGGCGACACCGTGTGGGGCAGCGGCATCAACGGCAAGATCGCCGCCAGCCAGCACCAGTTCGGCATGCTCGATGTGCGCGCCGTACGCGGCCCGCGCACGCGCGAGTATCTGCTCGGGCGGGGTATTCCCGTGCCCGAAGTCTATGGCGACCCCGGGCTGCTGATGCCGCTGTTCTTCCCGGCCGAACTCCTGGGTCCGTCCGAGCCGCGCGACGTCGTCGTGGTCCCGCATTTCAACGAGCCGCTGGACAAATACCGCGACTTCGCCGGCATGCTGGTCACCCCGGACTGCCCGCCGGTCACCTTCATGCGTCGCCTGCTGGGCGCGCGGCTGGTGGTGAGCAGCTCGCTGCATGGCCTGATCCTGGCCGAGGCCTACGGCATTCCTTCGGTTTACCTCGACTGGGGCAACGGCGAGGATCGCTTCAAGTACGACGACTATTATCTCGGTACCGGCCGCAGCCAATGGCATGCCGGCACCAGCGTGGCCGAGTGCATTGCGCTCGGTGGTAATGGCGACTTCGACCTGGCCGCGGTGCAGGCCGGGCTGCTCGCCGCCTTTCCCTACGATTTGTGGGATTCGCCGTGAGCAGCGACCCAGCCGCCTCCGACATCGGAATCCAGGCGGACCGCTTTGCAGTCGGCGAAGGGGTGCGCCTGGGCGGATTCGAGGTGCTTTCGACCACCCAGCCCGCCTTCGCCCAATCCCTGTACACCGCGATGGCACGGGGCGAGCAGCGGTTGGTGTGCTTTGCCAACACCAACTTCATCGTGCAATGCCAAGGGCTGCGTGGGCGCCTGGCCGACCCGGCGGTACGGATCATCAACGACGGCATCGGCATGGACCTGGCGGCGCGCTGGCTGCACGGCCGCCGCTTCGCCGGCAACCTCAACGGCACTGATTTCATTCCCTACCTCAGCGAGCACGCCGCGCGGCCGCTTCGTTTCTTCCTGCTCGGCGGTCAGCCCGGCGTGGCCGAAGCCGCCGCGCATACCTTGCGCGAGCGCCATGGCCAGATCGTGGTCGGTACCTGCGACGGCTACGGCGGCCGCCAGCGTGCCGGCGACGCCCTGCCGGCGATGATCAACGACAGCGGCGCCGACGTACTCCTGGTGGCATTCGGCAACCCGCTGCAAGAGCAGTGGATGCTCGACAACGCCGCCCAGCTGCGCACGCCGCTGGTATTCGGCGTGGGTGCATTGCTCGACTTCCTGGCCGGCAACGCTCGCCGTGCCCCGGAATGGGTCCGTCGCCACCGTCTCGAGTGGCTGTATCGCCTCTCGCGCGAACCGCGCCGGCTGCTCAAGCGCTACAGCTGGGATCTGGGGGTGTTCTTCCGCACCTGCTACGCACGTCGCCACGAGTGAGCCAATCGGGTAGCCGCGCAACGAATCGCTAACGCAGCGCTTCGCGCCATCGGTTAGCGTCCGCGCCAGGAAACCCATCTTGGAGTGGCAATGCAGGACGCAACGAAGCGCATCCATTGGCGGACGGCCATGGTCCTTGGTCTGGCGCTGGGCGCCGCCCTGCCGCTGGCCGCGGCGGCACCGCCTGCGGCATCCACGGGGCAGGGCGCCATTGTCGATCTCGATGCGATGGTGGTGCGTGGCGTGCAACCCGGCCCGGGCTTGTGGAAAGTGACACAGGGCGAGCACACGTTGTGGATTCTCGGCACCATCGCGCCGTTGCCGGCCGGGATCACCTGGCAGGCGGACGAGGTCGAGCAGGCCATCGCGCAATCGCAGCAGGTGCTCGCCTCGCCCTACGTCAAGCTCGAAGCCGACGTCGGCTTCTTCGGCAAGCTGGCCTTGGTCCCTTCGGCGATGAAGGCCATGAAGAATGAAGACGGCGCTACCCTGCAGCAGGTGCTGCCTCCCGAGCTCTACGCCCGTTGGCTGCCGCTCAAGCAACGCTACCTTGGGCGTGACAGTGGCATAGAGAAAAAGCGCCCAATAGTCGCCGCTGGCGAGCTCTACCAGGCGGCCATCAAGAAGAGTGGCCTGTCGCGAAAGCCGGTGGTGTGGCCAGTGGTGGAAGCGGCGGCCAAGCGCCGTGGCCTGAAACCGACGTCGACCACGCTGGAATTCAAGGTCAGCGATCCCAAGCAGGCCATCCGCGAATTCCGTGCCGGCGGCATGGACGACCGCGCGTGCTTCGAGAGCCTGCTCAACGCGGTGCAGAACGATTTGCCGACGATGGTCGAGCGCGCCAACGCTTGGGCCGTGGGGGACATCGAAGCACTGCGGCAGATGCCGCGTGAGGATCCTGCCGGCGCGTGTAGTGCGGCGATATCGGATACCGAATTTGCAAGGCGGCGCGGCATGGATCGATTGCAGCAGCGGATGCGCGAGCATTGGTTGGCGATAGCGCGGCGCGCCTTGCAGGAGAATGCGGGCACATTTGCGGTCGTGCCGCTCAGTGAGTTGCTCGCCGATGGGGGTTATCTGACGGCGTTTCGCGCCGCCGGATACGAGATCACTAGTCCGGAATAGGCCGGCGAAACACGCTGCAGCAGGATTGCGCTGGCCCTGCGAGGTCATGCAAGGCCTTCGATCGCCAACGGTTACCAAGTCCTGCGCATGCGCAAAGAAGGCGTAAAGCTACAGAGCTATCGCATTAGAAAAATCTAAAAGAGTGATTAGTCTTAGTTGAACGTGTCCATTCGTTACAGATGCTCGTAACCGTGTGATCGCATGTGGCCGCGGTCTATATCTTCCCTAAGTGATTGATAATTAAGGGCTCGCCTTTTGAGTCGGCTCGGGGCCCGCGAGAGCGTCAGTATCGCTGGCATCTTTCGCCTCAGATTGTTCTCACTTCATTAGATTTTTCGCATATATCGGTCCGTTTGAAGTTCACATGATTCGCCCCCTTCTCAACTTGGTGGCGATCGAAATGAACAGAATTTATCGACTGATATGGAGTCGCACGCGCGGTGCGCTGGTAGTTACGTCCGAACTCGGGCGCGGACATGCCGTCGGGGCAAGCAAGGATGTCGCTGCGCCCCCTGTGCTGTTGTTGTGCGTTCTAAGCACCCTGGCGGCATCGCCATTCATGGCTGAGGCCAACGTCATCAATACGACCACTTCCTGTCTCTCTTCGGACGGGGGCGCGACCGTTGGCCGGCTGCCAACAGGGGGAACAACCCGCCAGGCGACGGATAAATTCGCCACCTATGGAACAGTCGCCGGATGTGAGGCGTCGGCTGCAGATCAAATCGCGGGAACGGCATTCGGAGGTTTTTCCAGAGTGACCGGTCAGGCCGGCAGCGCTTTCGGCTTCAATTCCCGCGCCAGTAAATGGTCCGTGGCCAATGGCCTCGAAACCCGCGCTACGGGTATTGGCTCTACCGCCCTGGGCTTCGGGAGCGAAGCCAGCGGCAATAATTCGGTCTCAATCGGCGGCGCAGGCGGTGATGGCACCACCGCGCTGTCGGTAGAGAATTCGACCCGGGCCACCAGCCAGGGGGCCATCGCCATGGGTGCCAATGCCACCCGGGGTGCTTGGGCGCTCTCGAACGATGCCATCTCGCTGGGCGGGCAATCCACCGCACAGGCCGCCGAGGCCGTCGCTATCGGCCGTGGCAGTTCCGCGAGCCATGCCGGCGCGGTTGCGCTGGGCGCCGATTCGGTTACCGCTGCCGCTGTCGGCACTTCGAGCGGAACGATTGCGGGGAAAACATACAACTACGCGGGTACTGCGCCGACGAGTACCGTGAGCGTTGGCAAGGCCGGCAGCGAGCGGACGGTGACCAACGTCGGCGCTGGGCGGGTGGACGCCGCCAGCACTGACGCCGTCAATGGCAGCCAGTTGTTCGCCACGAACCAGGCGATTACCAATCTGAGCGATCAGCTCGCCAATGGGACTATTGACCTGGTTCAGCAGGATCCGACGAGCAAGAACATCACTGTGGCCAAGGATAGCGACGGCAAGCAGGTGTCCTTTGCGGGCACCGAGGGTGATCGCGTGCTTACCGGCGTGGCCAAGGGCGCAGTTTCGGCGACCTCGGTGGAGGCGGTTAATGGCTCGCAGCTGTTTGGCACCAATCAGTCCGTGGTCGACTCGCTCGGTGGCGGTTCGAAGTTGAATCCAGATGGGACCATCACCGGCCCGACCTACACGGTCGACGGCAAGCCGGTGACCAACGTCGGCGACGCAATCACCAACATCGATGATCGTACGATCACCAACACCACGGCTATCACCAACCTGGGCGATCAGATCAACAACGGCACCCTGGGCCTGGTCCAGCAGGATGCGACCAGCAAGAACATCACCGTGGCCAAGGACAAGGACGGCAAGGTAGTGTCCTTCGCCGGCACCGAAGGTGACCGGGTGCTCACCAGTGTGGCCAAGGGTGCGGTCTCGGCGACCTCGGTGGAGGCAGTTAATGGTTCGCAGCTGTTTGGCACCAATCAGTCCGTGGTCGACTCGCTCGGTGGCGGTTCGAAGGTCAACCCCGACGGCACCATCAGTGGCCCGACTTATACGGTTGACGGCAAGACG